>NZ_JBIUVK010000014.1:55615-134526 GCF_044742865.1 Pseudomonas sp. NPDC087814
GCCGGGGTGGGGGGGGGCTCCGGGCCCACGGGGGGGGGGCCCCGCCCCCAAATCCCGCCCCCCCCGCGCCCCCCCCCGGGGCACCACCCCCCCCCCCCCACAGCAGCTCCCTCACTCCAGCAAGTTCCCTGACCAGGGTTTGTATTGTCAGCGCTTAGATCGCAGCCAGGGTCTCTTTCACGTTCTGCGCCTGCGGGTCAGCGGTCTTCGCCGCTACCTGCTGCGCCTGCTGCTCCTTCAGGCGTTCTGCAACTTCCTTGGAAATAGCATCCTGCTTGTCCTGAGGCATGTTCTTCACATCATCCTCGGTCAAACCCTGTTCCTTGAGCAGTTGCTCGCGGATGCGCTCAGCCGGGCTTTTCTTCATGTAGTCGGTGAAGTCACTGCGGGCCGACGTGGTGGAGTCAGTCTTGGCCGTATCGGTGGTCGAGGCGGTTGCGGTGGTGGCTTGCAACTGCACACGGGTCTTGGCGAAGGCGGCATTGATGTTGTCGGCAGTGGCGTCGGCCGCTGCCTGTGTGGTCGATACAGTGGTAGTGCCCTGTTGCACGTTTTGCGCAGCACCGCTGTACAGCGCGCTGGCCGCGGCGTTGGCCGGGTCCATGTCTGCGCGCTTGATGCGTTGGATCGTCGACTGAGCCTGGGGGTTGTTGTTGATCAGCATGATCAGGACACCTGTGGATGTGGGCGGTGCCACAGGTGGAGCAATTAGCGTGCCCAGTGGTATGGCCCCGTGTTTACGGGGCTTTTGGCCGCTACCGTCGGCAAGCGTTGGCGTGCCGACGGCCATTGTTTGCCGCTAGTGGGCAATGTTCTCCAGCGCCAGGTTGCGGGTGCGCGGGCCGAACCAACTGATGGTGATCATCACGATCAACATGCTGCTGGCGATAAACGCCAACACGCCGGGCGTGCCGAGGTGTTCGAGGATCACGCCGATCAACAGGCTGCTGAACACCGTCGACAACCGGCTGAACGAATAGCAGAAACCCACCGCCCGGGCGCGGATGTTGGTGGGGAACAGTTCGCTCTGGTAGGAGTGATAACTGAAACTCAGCCAGGCGTTGCAGAAGGTGATCATCACCCCGCAGATCACCAGGCCCACGGCGGTGGTTTGCAGCGCGAACAAACTGCCGAAGATCACGGCGCCGAGCGCCGAGCCGACAATCTGCCATTTGTTTTCAAAACGGTTCGCCACCTTCACAAACAGCAGCGGCCCCAGCGGGTAGGCGAGGGTGATGATGAAGGCATAGCCCAGGCTGTGCGTCACGCTCACGCCCTGGCCCGAGAGCAGCGCCGGCAGCCAGTTGCCGAAGCCAAAAAAGCCGATGGCCTGGAACACATGAAACACAATCAGCATCAACGCCCGGCGCCGGTACGGCGGTTGCCAGATATCGGCGAAGCGCCCTTGGCCCTGCACGCTGACGGCTTGCGGTTCCGGCTCATCGAGTGGCTTGCCGTGGTCTTTCCGGCAGCGCGCTTCGAGGCTGTCCATGATCTGCCCGGCTTCCTCGAAACGGCCTTTTTGTGCGAGCCAGCGCGGCGATTCCGGCAGGCGCTTGCGCAGTTGCCAGATAAACAGCGCAAATACCGCACTGCTCACCACTACCCAGCGCCAGCCGGAAATCCCGAACGGTGCCTGGGGTACCAGCCACCACGACATCAACGCCACCGCCGGCACCGACAGGAACTGGATGAAAAACGCAAAGGCAAACGCCGAGCTGCGCATGCGCTTGGGCACCAGTTCCGAGAGGTAGGCGTCGATGGTCACCAGCTCGATGCCCAAACCAATGCCCACCAGGAAGCGCATGCAGATGATGCCCAGGGCGGAGGTCTGGATACCCATCAACACGGTGGCGACGGTGTACCAGATCAACGCAAAGGTGAAGATCGCCCGGCGCCCGTAGCGGTCGGCAATCGGGCTGAGCAGGCTGGCGCCGAGGAACAGGCCGAGAAAGGTCGCCGAGGCAAAGGCCGCCTGGTCGGAGAAGCCGAATACGCCCTGGCTGCCGGTGTGGAAAATTCCGTCACTGATCAGGCCGGGGCTGATATAGGCAGTCTGGAACAAGTCATACAGCTCGAAAAAGCCGCCAATCGACAGCAGCGCCACCAGGCGCCAGACAGTGGCGACGGCGGGCAACCGATCAATGCGCGCGCTGATGTGCGCGGCGCGGATCGGGTCGATACCGTCTGCAAGAGAGGGTGAAGACATGGGCAGAAGACTCAATAAGTGATCGGGATCTCGAATTCCTGGAACGCATCATCCACCGGTTGGTAACCCAGCACACGGGTTGTTTCGCTGAGGTCCAGGCGTTTGAAACGGTTATTGGAAATGCCATGGGCGATCAGGTGTTTCACCCCGATGGTTTCCACCGAGCGTTGCAGCAGTTGCACGGCGTCGCGGGGGCTGAGCCAGGCGCTGAGGTCGCGGGCGTTGTTCAGGTCGTGGGTTTCGGGGAATTCAAACGCACCGATGCGCAGGGCGATGGTGGAGAGCGGGGTTTTGGCCGCGTAAAAACCGCACAGGGCTTCGCCGTAGCATTTGCTCACGCCGTATAGGTTGGCGGGCAGTACCGGCATGCCCGGCGTGATCTGCCGGTCTACCGGGTAGCCTTCGATGGTCTGGGCACTGCTGGCGAACACCAGGCGCTTCACACCTGCGGCCACGGCGGCTTCGAACAGGTAGGCGGTGGCCAGGATATTGTTGGGCAGCAACTCGTCGAAGGTCGCGCTGGCGTGGGGGATGCCCGACAGGTGCACGATCACGTCAATCCCGTCGAGCAGGGCGGCGAGGGCGGTTTTGTCGCTCAGGTCGGCGGGGATGAAACGGTGCTCGCCGAGGGCGAAATCCGGCTCGATGCGGTCGGTGAGGGTGAAGCGGTAGCGGTCTTTCGACGCTTCGAAAAACGTCTTGCCGATGCGGCCACAGGCGCCGGTGAGTAGTACGTTGAGTCCGTTCATTGGGTAGTCCTTGTTTTTAGTTGTGGCCGTCGAGGGCGAAGGTTTTGAAGCCGGGGCGTTGGCTGAGGGTTTCGTAGTAAGCGCTGACCGCCGGGTAGGACGGATGCTCCATGGGCGTCATCCACCAGCGGTGCACCGACAGGCCGATGAGGATGTCGGCGAGTGTGAAGTTGTTACCGGCGACGTAGGCGCCGGTTTTGATCAGTTGCGCTTCAAGCAGGCCCATCTTGTCGTTCCAGCTTTTTACCCCGGCTTTGATGCGTTGCGGGTCCTGGTAGTCCGGGTTCTTGCGTACCAGAGCGTGGAAGGCGTAGCCCCACGACGGGTTGAGTTCGGTGGCTTGCCAGTCCATCCATTGCTCGACCTTCGCACGGGCGACCGGCTCGGTGGGCAACAGGTCGTGGCGTTGGTGCAGGCTCACGAGGTAGCGGCAGATGGTGTTGGATTCCCACAGCACGCCGTTGTCGTCGATGATCACCGGGACTTGGGCGTTGGGGTTCAGGGCCAGGAATTCGGGGGACTGGGTGGAGGCGAAGCCGATGCCCCAGTCTTCGCGGTCGTAGGGGATATCCAGTTCCTGGCAGGTCCACAGGACTTTTCGCACGTTGATGGAAGAAGTGCGACCGAGGATTTTCAGCGAATGGCCCATGGTGCTTTCCTGACGAGGGTGAGAAGGCAGGGGGCAATTTAGCAGGGGCCAGAAGGCACGGCGAGGTTGTTAAGTGGGCAGGATCAAAAATGTGGGAGCGGGCTTGCTCGCGAATGCGGTGTATCAGTGATGGAAAGGTCGGCTGACACACCGCATTCGCGAGCAAGCCCGCTCCCACAGTTTGACCGCGTGCGGTCTGTTAGATCAGTGGTGATTCCTGGTCCATCAGCTTGCCCATCAGCAATACGCCCAACTCACTCAACTGGTGAATCGCCAATGCGGTGTCGCGGTCTTTGCCGGTGAGTTCATCAGACAGGTCGAGCAATAACGTGCTGACCGAGGAAAACGTCTCGTAGCTGTTGGCGATCAGGCTTTCGCTGCTGGCGTCGGGGCTGACGGTGAATAAGGAAGGAGGATTGGGAGTAACTTTGAACATAAGCGTGACCTCTATCTGGGCCATCACCTGATCGCTACTAAACGAAAGGGTGGCGGCTGCACGCAGGTTAGTAGACCGGCAAAGTCACACAAAAATCCGGCGCGCCACAAGGGCGCCCTGCGCACAGCCACCATCAAGCACAGACACGTAAGTCTGATAGATGAAGCTCATGCTCATTCTGTATGACTGTCCAGGCTACTAAACCCGATCACTGAGAAATTCAGCGACCGGGCAACCTTAGAGAGCCCTACCCAAGCGCACAAGCCGGCGGATTCTGACGTACCTGTAGGTAACGGAGCAAGGCGCTGCCAGCAACACCAGCCACTTCCTACAGCTACCGCCTAGGTACTCTCGCGCACCTTCAACTCAAACCCCATGTCCACCACCGGCCGGGCGATCTTGTTGCCGGCCATCACCGTCAGCAAATGCTCTGCCGCGCGCCGGCCAATGGCTTCACGCGGCGTACTGATGCTGCTCAGTCGCGGCACCATGAACGAGGAGGAGGGCAGGTCGTTGAAGCCCAGCACCGAGATCTGCTCCGGCACCTTGATGCCATGGCGCAGCGCTTCCAGCAGCGCACCTTGAGCCAGGTCGTCGTTGCCAAAGAAGATCGCGTCCACATCCGGATGGCTGGCCAGCAACTGCAGGAACAATTCACCACCCAGGCCCAGCGACGATGGCCGTGGTGTCAGCACTTCCAGCGCCGGGTCGTACAACCCAGCCTGCTGCAACGCCCGGCGAAAGCCTTCGCCGCGCAGCAAAGTCCGCTGGTCCAATTGCGCGCCAATGTAGGCCAACCGCTTGCGCCCCCGTGAGATCAAATGCGCCGCCGCTGTTTCCCCGGCGTTCAATTGCGAAAATCCTACGCAGTTCAGTCCGGCGCCCGGGTCCAGGTCCATCATGTACACACACGGCACATTGCTCGATTCCACCATGCGCCGGGCACTTTCCGTACGGTCAAACCCGGTCAGCAGCAAACCCCGTGGCTGGTAGGCCATGTAGTTGCGCAGCAGGTCTTCTTCTTCGTCGCGGGAATAGTGGGTGTTGCCGATCAGCACTTCAAAGCCCTTGGGCCGCAGCACCTGGTGGATGGCTTCCAGGGTTTCGATAAACAGCAGGTTGGACAGTGACGGCACCAACACCACCACCGACTGGCTCTGGGCAGATGCCAGGGCACGGGCGGCCGGGTTGACCACGTAGCTCAGTTCGGCAGCGGCTTTTTGTACTTTTTCCACCAGTTCGGTGGCCACGGTGCTGATGCCGCGCAAGGCCCGGGAGGCGGTAATCGGGCTCACGCCAGCCAGGCGGGCCACTTCATTGAGGGTAGGGCGGCCCGTGGTGCGGGTATTTTTATCGTTCTTGGGAGTCATCAGGCGGCTTGCCAAACAAAAATCGAGGCACTAAGGTAGCGCTGTCTCCAAGACCCTGCAAATTCTTGAACGTCGGGATGCCTGTTCCCGTTCAAACCTTTGGAGCAGATGCACGCGTCACTCCATAAAAATGACAAGACGGCGCGGGAAAAGCCTGTTTTTGCACTAGCCTTACAGCGTGCAAAGGTAGCGCTATCTGCGTCTTGAGGTGTTTCATGAGTCAACCTGTTACTGCCCTCGTGATCATGGGTGTTTCCGGCTGTGGCAAGTCCAGCGTCAGCGACGCCCTGTGCCTGCTGAACGGCGCCACCGCCATCGAAGGCGACAGCTTTCACCCCGCCGCGAACATCGAGAAGATGAGCGCCGGCCATCCCCTTAACGACGAAGACCGCGCCGGCTGGCTCGACATCCTGTGCGATGAGCTGCGCCGCTCGCTCAAGGCCGGCGAGCATCCGGTGCTCACCTGTTCGGCCCTGAAGAAGAAATACCGCGACCACCTGCGCGAAGCCGCGCCGGGCCTGGGGTTTGTGTTTCTTGAGCTGACCCGCGAAGTCGCCGCCGACCGTGTATCCCATCGCCCCGGCCATTTCATGCCGGCCAGCCTCATAGACAGCCAGTTCGCCACTCTTGAATCGCCGGTGGGCGAGCCGTTGACCCTGGCCCTCAACGCCAGCGTAGACAGCGTCGAAGAACTGGCCGAGCAAACCAATGCCTGGTGGCTCGAACACGGCTTTGAACCAAACAAATAATTTTTTGCCGGACAAGATAGCGCTGTCCGCCTGCACTGAATTTTTTACCGGCTTTAATAACAACAACAAACAGGAGAGACCCCCATGTTTGGCTTGTCCCACGATACCTATCTGCTGCTCGATGCAGTGGTGACCATCATCGGCCTGATCGTGTTGATCACCCGGTTCAAAGTCCACCCGTTCATTGCGCTGATCATCGCCGCAGGCTTTCTCGGCCTGACCTCGGGCATGCCCGTGGACAAGATCATCAAGGCCTTCCAGGACGGCTTCGGCGGGGTGCTCGGCTTTGTCGGGATTATCCTCGCGCTGGGTACGATGCTCGGCAAGATGATGGCCGATTCCGGCGGTGCCGATCAGATCGCGCAAACCCTGGTGCGGGCCTTCGGCAAGGAGAAGGTGCAGTGGGCAATGATGTTCGCCGCGTTCCTGGTGGGCATTCCGCTGTTCTTCGAGATCGGTTTTGTGTTGCTGATCCCGCTGGTGTTTATCGTCGCGCGCCGTACCGGTGTGTCGCTGATCAAGATCGGCATTCCGCTGCTGGCCGGCCTGTCGGCGGTGCACGGCCTGGTGCCACCGCACCCGGGCCCTCTGCTGGCGATCGGCGTGTTCGGTGCCGACATCGGCAAGACCATTCTCTACGGCCTGATCGTCGCGCTGCCTACGGCGATCATCGCCGGCCCGCTCTACGGTTCGTTTATCGCCAAGTACATTCCGGGCAACCCGTCCCAGGAACTGGTAGACCAACTGGCCAGTGAGCAACCGGAATCCAAGACCCTGCCGAGCTTCAGCATCACCCTGATCACCGTGCTGTTACCGGTGTTCCTGATGCTGCTGAAAACCTTCGCCGACGTCGCCCTGCCGGACGGCCATGTGATCCGCAACTGGATGGACATGATCGGTCACCCGATCACCGCCTTGCTGCTGGCCTTGCTGTTGTCGCTGTACACCTTTGGCCATCGCCAGGGCATCGGCTCCAAGCAAATCCTCAAGCTGCTCGACGCCAGCCTGGCGCCGACTGCAGCGATCATCCTGATCATCGGCGCCGGTGGTGGCTTCAAGCAGATGCTGGTGACCAGCGGCGTAGGTGATGTGATCGGCCATATGGCGGTGACCGCGCAGATCAACCCGATCCTGCTGGCCTGGCTGGTGGCGGCGGTGATTCGTGTGGCTACCGGTTCTGCGACGGTGGCGACCATTACCGGTGCCGGCATTGTGGTGCCGGTGGTGGGGATGATTCCGGGGGTGAACCGCGAGTTGCTGGTATTGGCGACGGGGGCGGGCTCGCTGGTGCTGTCTCACGTCAACGATGCGGGGTTCTGGCTGGTGAAGCAGTACTTCAATATGACCGTGGCCGAGACGTTCAAGACCTGGACGGCGATGGAGACCATTCTGTCGGTGGTGGCGTTGGGCTTTATCATGTTGCTGTCGCTGGTGGTCTAGGCGGTAAGTGATCGTTCCCACGCTCCGCGTGGGAACGCATCCTGTGACGCTCCGCGTCACAAGCGGACGCAGAGCGTCCAAGGCGGCATTCCCACGCAGAGCGTGGGAACGATCATTCCTGCAGTTGGATCGGGTCAGGCGTCAGCTTTCTTGACCAGCCCATCCGCTCGGAACATCGCCCGGATGCCCCGCACCGCCTGGCGAATCCGGTCCTGGTTTTCGATCAGTGCAAAGCGCACGTGGTCGTCACCATACTCACCAAAGCCAATCCCCGGCGACACACACACCTTCGCCTCAAGCAGCAGCTTCTTGGCAAACTCCAGCGAGCCCATCGCGGCATACGCCTCGGGAATCTTCGCCCAGACGTACATCGACGCCTTCGGGTTCTCGACCATCCAGCCCAGCTCATGCAGGCCTTTCACCAGCACGTTACGGCGCTGACGGTACTGCTCGGCAATGTCTTTCACGCACTGCTGATCGCCTTCCAGCGCCGCAATCGCCGCCACTTGCAGCGGGGTGAAGGTGCCGTAGTCGTGGTAGCTCTTGATCCGCGCCAGGGCGTTGACCAGTTCCGGGTTGCCCACCATGAAACCGATGCGCCAGCCGGCCATGTTGTAGCTCTTGGACAGGGTGAAAAACTCCACCGCGATGTCCTTGGCGCCCGGCACTTGCATGATCGACGGAGCTTTCCAGCCGTCGTAGACGATGTCGGCGTAGGCCAAATCATGCACCACCAGCACGTCGTACTGCTTGGCCAGGGCGATCACCCGTTCGAAGAAGTCCAGTTCCACGCACTGTGCGGTGGGGTTGGACGGGAAGCCGAGGATCATCATCTTCGGCTTGGGGATCGAGCCACGAATCGCACGTTCCAGTTCAGCGAAGAAGTCCACCCCCGGAATCAGCGGCACCGAACGCACCTGGGCGCCGGCAATCACGGCACCGTAGATGTGAATCGGGTAGCTGGGGTTGGGCACCAGCACCGTGTCGCCCTGGTCCAGGGTGGCCAGCATCAAGTGCGCCAGGCCTTCCTTGGAACCGATGGTCACGATGGCTTCGGTTTCCGGGTCGATGTCCACTTCGTAGCGGTCTTTGTACCAGCGCGAAATCGCCCGGCGCAGCCGCGGAATGCCTTTGGAAGTGGAGTAACCGTGGGTGTCTTCGCGTTGGGCAACGGTGACCATTTTTTCCACGATGTGCGGTGGAGTGGCGCCGTCCGGGTTACCCATGCTCAAGTCGATGATGTCTTCGCCGCGCCGACGCGCAGCCATCTTCAGCTCGGCAGTGATATTGAACACGTAAGGGGGGAGTCGATCTATGCGCGCAAAGCGGCGCGGCGAACGGGGTTCGGCCATTGTTGCCTCGAAATACGTAAGCGCCCGGAACCGTCCGAGCGACGTCGGCCACTGCGGTGGCCTGCGGGGCAGACAATACGGTCGGTGATGGCCAATTGTCCAGATGCTGTGGGAAAAATTTCTGCTTGGAGTGCGACGGGGATATGCCCCTATACTCGACGCGGGTTTGTTCCCTCATGAGAAGGAGACTGTTCAGATGGATCAACAGACAAAACTGCCGTTACAGCCGCGCATGGAAGAGGGCAAGGCCCTGGTGATCGCGGGTGTGCAAGGGCGTTATTCAAAGGCCACGATTGGCGATATTCCCAAGTTGTGGGAGCTGTTCGACAGCTGCTTCAAAGAGATCAAGAAACGCGTCGGCGGCGTAACCTATGGCGTGTGCTACAACGCCAAACACGATGAATTTGACTACCTGGCCGGCGTTGAAGTACCGGCCAAGGGCGATGTACCGAGCAACTTCCAGTCGATTGAAATCCCGGCCCATCGCTATGCCGTGTTCCCGCATTTTGGCCCGGTGCAGGCGCTGGCGCAGACCTATGAACGCATCATGTTCGAATGGCTGCCGGCCTCCGGGTACAAGGTGGTCGGGGCTGATTTTGAGCGCTACAGCGCCGATTTCGATGTGGGTAAAGGCACGGGCTCCGTGGAAATCTGGATCCCCATCAACGCCGAATCCACCTGACCGCGCCACCGGCAGGAGCGAGCACGTTCGCTCCTGCAATGGCCTCTCAATACAGCGTGGCCTTGACCCGCTCCGGCATCTCGCGGTCATAGGCTTCGGCGTCGAACGCGCCATCATTCAAGCGCTTGTGAAACGCCCCGGCGGAGGGCAGTGCCGAGCGATCCAGATGCTTTTCCGGGTTCCAGCAATCGGAGCGCACAAAGGCTTTGGAGCAATGGAAATATGCCGCCTCCACCTGCACCAGAATCACCGAACGGGCCGCTTTGCCATTTACCGCAAAGCTCTCCAGCAACTCAGGCTCGATGGAAATCTGCGCCCGGCCATTGACCCGCAACGTCTCGCCAATGCCCGGGATGATGAACAGCAACGCTATGCGCGGGTCCACCACCAGATTACGCAGGGTGTCGAGGCGGTTATTCCCCGGCCGATCCGGAATCGCCAACGTGCGCTCGTCGATAATTCGTACAAAACCTGGCACGTCGCCACGGGGCGAACCGTCGATGCCGTCCGGGCCGGATGAACTCACCACCACCAAGGGTGACGCGCGGACCATGGCCTGGTAATCCTCGTTGAGAAACGGGATTTCCTTGCGCACGGCCCGTTCGTGGGGCAGGCCGTAGAGGGATTCGAGTTGTTCCAGGGTTGTTAGCATCTTCACCAGCTCCTTATTGTTTAAAACACCCACGCCAACCGGCGCTCATACCCAATCCGCCCCTTATACGCCTCCCCGCTGTCCACCCAGCCCTGCTGCAAATACAGCCCCATCGCCGCCACATTGTCCGTGTCCACCGACAGCTCCAGCGCCTTGATCTGCGGCCAAACCAGGCGCGCGGCGGCGGGGAGGGCTTGCAGGCAGGCTTTGCCAAACCCCAGGCCTTGCTGATGGCGATCGACTTGCAACGCATGCAGCGTGGCGCTGTGTTCATCCGCCCAATGGGGCAGGCAGGGTGGGCGTTTGAGCAGCAGGAAGGCCACGGGAATCTCGTCGGCGAGTAACGCAAAGCCTGCCACGCCAGGGTTCGGATTGACCAGCAGGGTGTTCAGCGCACAGTAGATATCGCCGGAAAAACCCAGTTGTTCGGGATGCACTTCCAGTACGTTGAGTTGCTGTTGTTGCAGGGCAGTCAACGTCTGATAGGCGACGAGGCGGGTTTCCATCGGCGTAGCATCCGAAATCCTACATAGAAGCGCGGATTCTAGCGGGTTTGCGGTAGTCGCAATTATTTTTTGCGGGACTGTCGATTGGCCCGGGGCTCAGTCGACTAAGGGTGTCTTCCGTGATTTTTCCCGCAAGGAGTATCGCCATGAGCACCGCAATCAGCAGCTTGATCGAACAATGGAAACAGGCGGTCACCGCCAAGGATGTCGAGAAAATAGTCAGCTTTTACGCAGACGATATCGTCGCGTTCGACGCCGTCAGCGCCCTGCAGTTCAAGGGCAAGGCCGCCTATCAGGCGCACTGGAAGGCGTGCATGGAGTTCTGCCCGGGCCCTGGGGTCTTTGACTTCCATGAGATGCGTATCGTCGCCGGCGATAACAGCGCCTTTGCCCACTGGCTCGCGCACTGTGGCGGCACCGGGCCCGACGGCGTACTCAAGACCTGCTGGATGCGCGTCAGCGCCGGCTACCAGCGCGTTGGCGGCGAGTGGAAAGTGGTGCATGAACATTGGTCGGCACCGTTCGACATGGAAACCGGCGCCGGTCTGTTCGACCTGAAACCTTGAGCGCCGCGAACTATAGTCAGTTGTCCGAAAACGGAGAATCCCATGAAATACCTCTGCCTGATCTATAGCAACGAACAGGTGCTGCACGATTCGCCCGACAGCCCCAAGGACCCGGAATGTTTCGCCTATGGCCAATCCGTGCAGGCCAGCGGGCGCATGCTCGCCGCCGAGCCGCTGGAGTCGGTGAGCACCGCCACCACCGTGCGCATGCGCAATGGCAAGTTGTCGATCACCGACGGGCCGTTTGCCGAAACCAAGGAGCAGCTCGCCGGGTTTTATCTGATCGAAGCCAAGGACCTGAATGAAGCGATCCAGGTGGCCGGTGGCATACCGGCGGCCCGGGTCGGCAGTGTGGAAGTGCGCCCCGTGCGTGAATTGAATCTCTGATCACAACAATAAAACCCAGGAGGTTTCCCATGAGCATTCAACCCAAACCCGCCGAATTTGAACTGTCCATCAGTCGCTTGATTGATGCCCCTCGCAGCCGCGTGTTTCGCGCCTGGACCGAGCCGGCCTTGTTGCAGCAGTGGTGGGGCCCACACGGCATGACCACTCCCGAGTGCGAAATGGACCTTTGGGTGGGTGGGCAATTTCGCACGCTGATGCGCGCGCCGGACGGCAGCGAATACCCAACCCAGGGCGTATTCCTGGAGATTACCGCCCCCAGTCGGCTGGTGTTTACCGACGCCTTCACCCCCGGCTGGATCCCTTCGGGCCAGCCATTCATGACCGCAGAAGTTACCTTTGAAGACGTCGACGGCAAAACCCTCTATACCGCCCGCGCCATGCACTGGAGCGCCGAAACCAAGCAGGCCCACGAAGCCATGGGCTTTCACGAAGGCTGGGGGCAGAGCCTAGACCGGCTGGTGACGCTGGTGACCGAAGGCCTGCGCGATTGACGGTGCAGGCCCGGGTTGAAGCGGTTTATCGCAGCGAATCGCGGCGCATCCTGGCGACCCTGATTCGCTTGCTTGGCGATTTCGACCTGGCTGAAGAAGCCTTGCACGAGGCGTTCTTCGTCGCAGTCGAGCGCTGGGGGCAGGACGGTGTGCCCGATAACCCCCGGACCTGGCTGGTCTCGACCGGGCGCTTCAAGGCCATCGACCGTTTACGTCGCCAGGCGCGTTTTACCCCGTTGTTGCAGGCGCAAGCCGATGCGCTGGAAGCGGCAGACTGGAGCGTTGAAGACGTGGAAGACGACCGCCTGCGCCTGATCTTCACCTGCTGCCACCCGGCGCTGGCGGCGGATGCCCAGGCGGCGCTGACCTTGCGTGAGATCTGCGACCTCACCACCGAGGAAATCGCCCGGGCGTTTCTCGCCACGCCCACTAGCATCGCCCAGCGCATCGTGCGGGCCAAGGGCAAGATCCGCGAAGCGAAGATCCCCTATCAGGTGCCATCCCTGGCGGAGTTGCCCGAGCGCCTGGACAGTGTGCTGCGGGTGATTTACCTGGTGTTCAACGAAGGCTATTCGGCGTCCATGGGCGCCGACCTGACCCGTGAAGACCTGACCCGCGAAGCGATTCGCCTGGGCCGTTTGCTGATGGAGTTGTTGCCGGAACCGGAAGTGATGGGCTTGCTGGCGCTGATGTTGCTCCACGAGTCCCGGCGCCCGGCACGCACCTCGGCGGGCGGCGAATTGGTGCTGCTGGATGAGCAGGAGCGTTCGCTGTGGGATGCGTCGTTGATTGCTGAAGGATGCGCCCTGGTGGAGAAATCCCTGACCACACGCCGCTTCGGGCCCTACAGCCTGCAGGCAGCGATTGCGGCGGTACACGCTGAAGCCGTGAGCGCCGATGAGACTGATTGGCCGCAGATCGTCGGGCTGTATGACGTGTTGCTTGGAGCGATGCCATCGCCGGTGATCGAGCTGAATCGCGCGGTGGCCGTTGCGATGCGCGATGGAGCGCAGGCCGGTTTGCAATTGGTGGACGGCATTCTGGCGCGGGGGGAGTTGGTGGACTATCACCTGGCGTACTCGGCGCGGGGCGAGTTTTGTCGGCGATTGGGCCGAGTGGAGGACGCGCGGCGAGCGTTTGAACGGGCGCTGGCATTGACCCAGCAAGTGCCCGAAAAGCGCTTTATCGAGCGGCGATTGGCCGAACTCAAATAGTGCAGGCGCCGGAGATCCAAATGTGGGAGCGGGCTTGCTCGCGAATGCGGTGTGTCAGTCAACATTTCAGTGACTGATCCACCGCATTCGCGAGCAAGCCCGCTCCCACATTTGTTCGATGTTGTCTTGATGAATGAGTTACGGCTGCTGACGCGTCGCCGCCAACACGATCTCGCGAATGCACACATGCTGCGGCTGCTGGTAGGCATAGGCAATCGCCGAAGCCACATCATCGGCGCTCAGCACGGTGCCGCCCATGTCCTGTTTCCACGCCTGGTAGCCGGTCTTGATGGCTTCGTCGGTGGTGTGGCTCAGCAGTTCGGTTTCCACCGCGCCCGGCGCAATGGTGATCACACGCACATTGTGCGGCGACATTTCTTCCCGCAGGTTTTCCGAAATTCCATGCACGGCGAACTTGGTGCCTACATAGGCGACGTGGTTGGGGAAGGTCTTGCGCCCGGCTACCGAGCTGACGTTGATGATGGTGCCACCCTTGCGCTCGACCATGCTGCCGGCCACTGCATGAATGCCGTTCAGCAAGCCTTTCACGTTGACGTCGAGCATCTGCTCCCACTGTGCCGGGTCCTGTTCGCTGACCGCGCCCAGCAGCATCACGCCGGCATTGTTGATGAGTGCATCGGCCGGGCCGAATTGCGCTTCAGCTTCCTTCACCGCCGCCACCAGCGCAGCGCGATCGGTGATGTCGACACCGCGACACAAGGTGTTCGGCAACTCCAGCGCATTCAGCCGGTCGATGCGGCGGGCCAGCAGCAACAGCGGGTGGCCGGCGGCCGACAGCAAGCGCGCGGTGGCTTCGCCAATGCCCGAACTGGCGCCGGTAATGATGATCAATGGCTTGCTCATGGTGGAACTCCTGAAATAAGAAAAACAAATAACTGAACGTGGAGCGCAGTATATTTAGCCCTCGGCTGGCTGAAAAATGCCTTATTCCTCTGTCTGTCATCGGTATTAACTATGGATGTGCGTCATCTCAAGGCGTTTCTCGCGGTATTCGAGGAACGCAATATCACCGCCGCCGCCCAGCGCCTGTTCATCAGCCAGCCGACGTTGTCGGTGACTATCAAGCAACTGGAAGAAGAACTGGGCGTGGCGCTGTTTCTGCGCCAGCCTCGTGGGGTCGAGGTCAGTGACGAGGCGCGGGTGCTGTACCCGCAAGCCCGGCGCATGGTGGCCGAGGCCGATGCGTTGAGCCGCTTGTTTCGCGGGCGCGAAAACCGCATCGCCCTGGAACTGGGTGTGGAAGGCGATATTGCCGACAGCCAGATCGAAACCTTCCTGCGCATGGCGCACCAGGGCCTGCCGGGTTTGCTGCTGACCTTGCAGGAAGGCTGCGAAGGAGAAGGGCGCCTGGCGGTAGAGGAAATGTGCTGCGAGGACGAATTGTTCCTGCCGCTTTGGGAAGAGTCCTACGTGATGGCGCTGCCGATTGCGCACCCGATGGCGGCGGGCGGCAAGGAGCAGGCCTGGGCGCCGATCGAAGACTGGATTACCTGCCCGCAGCATGATTCCCACCAACGGCTGATGGCCTTGTACGGCCGCTCGCCCCAGGCGGTGGCCGGGCATGCCGGTTCGTTGACCCAGGCATTGCACATGGTGGCGGCCGGTGTCGGCGTGGCGATGTTGCCGCAGTCGCTGGCGGCGGAGCGGGCCGGGGTGGTGATTCGCCCCTGGCACCTGCCGGCACCGACGCGCCGGGTGGGGTTGTGCTTTGCCGCCCAGGCCCTGGAGTTGCCGGCGTTGCGGGCCTTGCATGAGTATTTCCAGAACAACCGCCCGCCGCAGATTGAAGCCGCCTGACGGCGCCTTTGAATTCACCGCAAATTCAATGTGGGAGCTGGCTTGCCTGCGATAGCGGTGGTGACTGACACACCGCTATCGCAGGCAAGCCAGCTCCCACATTTGATCTTCATTGTTGCGAATAGTGTGTTCCGCCGTTATTCCAGCATCTTGCCCAGCAACCAACTGCCGGCCGGGCCGGGCGGATGCTGGCGTGACCACAACGCGTCCACCGCCACCGAGCGCGGCCAGCCCCGGGCCTTGATTTCACACAGGTGGTCGCCGCCAAACCGCTCCACCAGCCAGCGCGGCAGCGGTGCCCAGCCAAAACCCAGTTGTGCCATTTCCATCAGCATCAGGTAACTGGGCGCTGACCACACCCGGCCCAGGCCGCGGGTTTCATTCGGGTTGATGATGCTCGCCAGGCGCAGTTCGCGGTGTTGTTCCAGGGTTTGCTGGTCGATGTCCGCAAGGTTCGCCAGCGGATGTCTGGGTGAGACAAACAGCGCGATTTCCGTGCGCTCTTCCACGGTGGTGCTGGTGAGGTCCGGCGGGTAAACCTCCTGCATCTCGATAAACGCAATCTGCGCCCGGCCACTTTGCACCAGGGCGATCAAGTCCTCGCATTCGGCGATCAGGCATTCCAGCTCCAGGTCCGGGTAGCGCTGTTCGAAGGCGCTGAGGGCGGTTTCGAAACGGTCCGACTGATACGTATCGGACATCGCGATACTCAGCTTCGGTTCCAACCCCTGGGATAACTGACTGGCCGCCAACTCCAGGCGGCTGCTGGCTTCCAGCACCTGCTCGGCGCGTTGCAGCAGCACGTGCCCGGCCGGGGTCAGCGTCGGCTTGCGGCTGCTGCGATCAAACAGCACCACATCCAGGTCAATCTCCAGGCTGGCCACCGCCGCGCTGACGGTGGACTGGCTCTTGCCCAGCTTGCGCGCCGCCGCTGAAAACGAACCGTGGGTCGCCGCCTGCACAAACGCCTGAAGCACTTCGTGGGATGCCATGACTATCGCCTTGATCGATGGTTACTGGTTATGAAGTATCGAGTCAAAGGGTAATGATGGCAACCATCGTCACTCACGGAGAACGGGTCATGACACCCACTAAGTCGATTACTGAACGCGTTTGGCAGGCCATTGGTTTTGAAGGTTTGGCCTTGTTGATCTGTACACCGCTGCTGGCGTGGATCATGGATAAACCGGCCCTGGAGATGGGCGTCGTGACCTTGGCCATCAGCCTTATGGCACTGGCCTGGAACGTGATTTTCAACGGCCTGTTCGACCGTCTCAAGGCGCGCCTGCAACTGTCCGGCGGGGTGTGGACCCGCGTGCTGCATGCGTTGATGTTTGAAGGCGGGCTGGTGGCGATCTGTGTGCCGTTGATTGCCTGGTGGCTGAACATCAGCCTGATGCAGGCGTTTATCCTCGACATCGGCGTGTTGCTGTTTTTCCTGCCGTACACCTATGTGTATCACTGGGGGTATGACGCCGCGCGGGAGCGGATTATGCAGAAACGGATGCGCACCGCGTAGGAGTCCGGCTTGCCGGCGATGGCGATTTTGGATACGTCATCGCCGGCAAGCCAGCTCCTACAGGGGTTGTAGGGCGGCCACAAAATCGAGGAACGCCCGCACCTTGGCCGCTGGCAAGTGCCGCGACGGGTAGAAGGCATACAACGGGAAGCGCTCGTCGGGCCAGTCGGGAAACAACTCGATCAACGCGCCGGATTCCAGCGCCGGTGCCAGCCCAAGGTCGAGCATTTGCGCCACTGCATGGCCGTGTTCGCACACGCTGTACAAGGTCCCGGCATCGTTGACCACCAGCCGCCCGCTGGTGGCGATGTTGACCTGCTCGCCCGGCCGGTGGAATTCCCAGCCAAACGGCCGGCCGGTCTGGGAGTCGCGAAAGTCGATGCACACGTGCTGGCCGTCTTCCAGGTCCTTGGGGTGTGAAGGGCGACCATGCCGCTCGAGATAAGCTGGCGAGGCCAACGTCAGCACCCGCACTTCCATCAGCTTGCGGGCGATCAACGAGGACGATTGCGGAATGCCAAAACGGATGGCCAAATCAAAGCCATCCGCCACCAGGTCCCCGAGTTGATCCCGTGTGTGCAGGTCCAACTGCAATTGCGGGTACTGACTCATGAATTCACCCAGCACCGGCCCCAGCACCAGCCGCGAAAAGTACGGGTCGATGTTCACCCGCAACCGCCCGCGCACCGTCAGGGCGCTGTCGGCCGCCGAGCTGGCGGCTTCTTCCAGGCCGGCCAGCAGGGGGGCGATTTCCTGGTAGAAACGCCGACCTTCGTCGGTCAATTGCACCGAGCGGGTAGTGCGGTCGAACAGGCGGATGCCCAAGCGTTTTTCCAGCCGCGAAATAGCCCGGCTGACCCCCGAAGGCGTCATCTCGAGGCTGTCGGCGGCGCGGGCGAAACTGCCGCTGTCGACCACGGCGGCCAGTACGCCCATGCCACCGGCCAGTCCTGGATCAAAACTCATGGGTGATTGCCTGTCAGGTATCCGAAAGCATTGATGCTAGCGGAGAATCCGAGAGCGTTACAGAAACATCCCGCCCGAGGCCTCGACCCGTTGCCCGGTGATCCAGTTGCTGCCGTCGGCCAGCAGGGTGGAAATCGCTCCGCCAATGTCATCCGGCAAGCCCGCGCGACCGAGGGCGGTGTTGTTGGCGACCATCGCGTTCACGTCCGGATTGTCGCGCACCACGCCGCCGCTGAAGTCGGTGGCAATCGCGCCGGGGGCCAGGGTGTTCACGGTGATGCCACGGGCACCCAGTTCCTTGGCCTGGTAGCGGGTCAGCACTTCCACCGCGCCTTTCATCGAGGCGTAGGCCGAATAACCCGGCAGGCTGAAGCGCGCCAGGCCGCTGGAGATATTGATGATGCGGCCACCGTCACTGATCAGCGGCAGCAGTTTCTGGGTCAGGAAAAACGGGCCCTTGAAGTGGATCGCCACCAGTTGGTCGAACTGCGCTTCGGTGGTGTCGGCGAAGCTGGCGTGGGCGCCGATCCCGGCGTTGTTGATCAGGAAGTTGAAGTGCGCCTGGCCGAACACGTCCTTCAATACCGAGCCGACCTGGGCGGTGAACGCCTCGAAGGTGGAACTCTGGCTGACGTCCAGTTGCAGCATGGCCGCCTTGCCGCCCAGCGCTTCGACTTGGGCGACCACGGCCTGGGCTTCGTCCGCCGCGCTGTTGTAGGTACCGATAATGTCGACGCCTTGTGCCGCCAGGTGCAGCGCAGCGCTTTTGCCCAGGCCGCGGCTGGCGCCGGTGATGAGTGCGATTTTACGGGTCATGGTGAAGTCCTCTGGGCGTGTGATGGTTCGTGGGACTGAGTGTATTTGTCCGGCCATAACGTGATAAACAGAGCTATACCGGAATCACTGGCCGGATAAGGCGAACAATCCCATGAACAAACTAGAGTTGCTGCGTACCTTCGTGCGCGTTGCCGAACTGTCGAGTTTCACCCAGGCGGGCGAGAGCCTGGGCTTGCCGCGCTCCACGGTTTCCGAGCATGTGCAGGCACTGGAAGAGTTGCTGGGCGCGCGCCTGTTGCAGCGCACCACGCGCAAGGTCCAGGCGACCCAGGACGGGCGCGTGCTGTATGAGCGCAGCAAGGATTTGCTGTCGCACATGGAAGAGCTGGAAGGCTTGTTTCGCCAGGATGAAGCGCAGCTGGCGGGGCGCATTCGGGTGGACATGCCCAATGTCATGGCCCGGGAATTGATCCTGCCGCGCCTGCCCGAGTTCATGGACCTGCACCCGCTGATCGAGCTGGAAATCAGCAGCACCGACCGCCAGGTTGATTTGCTGGCGGAAGGTTTCGACTGCGTCTTGCGCGTCGGTGCGCAGCCGGACCAGTCGGTGGTAGCCCGCTTGTTGTGCAGCATGCCGATGATCAACTGCGCCAGTGCTGCGTACCTGAAACGCCACGGCGTACCCAGGACGCTCGCTGATTTGGCTCACCATCAACTGGTGCATTACGTACGCCCGCTGGGCTCACGTTCTCCAGGGTTTGAATACGTACAAGGCAACAAGGTGCAGCGGATTCCCATGGCCGGGCGCGTCACGGTCAACAGCACCGACGCTTACCGGGCGGCGTGCATCGGTGGCTTTGGCCTGACCCAGGTGCCCGCCCTGGGCATTCACGATCAACTGGCCAGCGGCGAGTTGGTGGCGGTGCTGCCGGACTATCCGGCGCCGGCACTGGACGTGTCCCTGCTGTACGCCGGCCAACGGCATTTGCCGCTGCGGGTGCGGGTGTTCATGGATTGGCTGGCCGCCACCTTGCAGGCTGCTTTCAACGCCGGGCAGACAACTGCTGCGGCGCCAGGAATGCATCATGGAAGTAATCCCGAAACGCCTGCATCGCCGGCGTGAAATCGCGCTCGCGGTGCCAGGCCAGGCCGACGCTCATGGGCGTGACCTTGTCGGTGACGCTCACGGTTTCGATGCGTTTGCCTTCCAGTGACCACGGGCGATGCACCAGGTCTGACAAGATCGCCACGCCGCTGCCGTTGGCGACCATGCTGCGCACTGCCTCCACCGAACTGGTGCGCAGCCGCACCGTGGGGGTTTGCCCGGCCTGTTCCCAGTAGCGCATGGCGCTTTGTTCGGCTTCGTCGACGGTGAGGAAAATGTACGGCTCCCTGGCCACATCGGCGAGGCTCACGGCGGGGCGTTCGCACAACGGGTGATGGCTGGGCAGCCACAGGCGGCGTTCGGAGTTGAAGAGGATTTCCGAGACGATATCGGCGTGGGTGAGGTTGGCGGTGAGCACCACGGCCATGTCGAACTGGCCGTTGAGCAGGCCGTGTTCGATGGCCTGGCGTTCCTGTTCGAACACCTCGATGGTCACGTCCGGGTGCCAGTGTTCCATGCGCTGCAAGTGGTGCGGCAGGAAGTAACCGAGCACGGTGTAGCTGGCGGCCACCCGCAATACGCCGCTGGCGCGGTAGTCCGGCAGCGGGCTGTTCAGGGCATCGTCGACGCTGCGCACAATCACATACGCCCGGTTGAGGAAATGCCGCCCGGCGTCGGTCAGGCTCATGCCCTGGGCCGAGCGCACGAATAGCTGCGCGCCGAGCATCGCTTCCAGCTCCTTGATCGCGGTGGTCACCGCCGATTGGGAGATGTTCAGGTGAATCGCCGCCTGGGAGATCTGGCCGATTTCGGCGGTGGCGACGAAGTAGCGGATTTGGCGCAGGGTCAGGGACATTGGTTTCTCCGCTCGCTCCCACGCTCTGCGTGGGAACGCATCCTGTGACGCTCTGCGTCACGATTTCAAAGGCGGACGCAGAGCGTCCAGGGCGGCATTCCCACGCGGAGCGTGGGAACGATCAGTATCGGGTATCTGATTTTCAGAAGATGGGCCATCTGATAATAGATCTTCCCAAGGGGTCAAGGGGCAGCCTAATTTCCATCGCAAGAACTTCAACGGAGCGACCCCGATGCAGGCAGTGGATTTCAATTCGGACATGGGCGAAGGCTTCGGCCCCTGGACCATCGGCGACGGCGTCGACAGCGAACTGATGGCCTACATCAGCTCGGCCAACATCGCCACCGGCTTTCACGCCGGCGACCCGGGCACCATGCGCCGTACCGTCGAACGCGCCAAGCAGTTGGGCGTGGCGATTGGCGCGCACCCGGGGTTTCGCGACCTCGTAGGTTTCGGCCGACGCCATATCAACGCCCCGGCCCAGGAGCTGGTGGACGACATGCTCTATCAACTCGGCGCCCTGCGGGAAATTGCCCGGGTGCAGGGCCTCACGCTGCAACACATCAAGCCCCACGGCGCGCTGTACATGCACCTGGCGCGGGACGAAGAAGCGGCGCGGTTGCTGGTGGAAAACCTGCAACGGCTGGAGCCCACGCTGCTGCTGTATTGCATGCCGAATTCGGTGATCTGGCGTATCGCCAAGGAACTCGGCCAGCCGGTGGTGCGGGAGTTTTATGCCGACCGTGAGTACGATCTCACCGGCTCCATCGTGTTTACCCGCAATGTGCGGGCGCTGGATCCGGCAACGGTCGCGGCACGCGTACTACGGGCTTGCCAGACCGGGCTGGTACGTACGGTTGAAGGCGAAGACCTGTTTATCGAATTCGATTCCATCTGCCTGCACAGCGACACCCCCGGCGCCCTTGAACTGGTGGAAGCCACCCGTGAAGCGCTGGATCAGGCGGGCATCGAAGTACGCACACCCCGCTGACCGACACCGGTGCCCAGACACCGGGTCTGACTGATTTTTTGCCTGCCTTTCTACAATGATTCCAAGAGGAACAGACATGGCTGAATCTTCCCCGATCCGCTACAGCTTTGGCGGTGATGAACACCTGTTTGCCGAGGTCAGCGAGAGCATGTCCCTGGAGGCTTTCTTCAAGGGCATGGCCGTCACCCGAGCGGTGGAACGCCTGGCCCTGGACGGTGTGCTGGATGTCTGCCTGGCGAATGCCTCGTTCCAGATTCGCTTCGACCCGGACCGCATCGCGCCCCACGTGCTGCTCGACGCGGTGCAAAGCGCCGAAGCCCAAGCCGTGGCCGAACGCACCTTGCACACCCGCATCATCGAAATCCCGGTGCTGTACAACGACCCCTGGACCCATGAAACCCTGATGCGTTTTCGCGACCGCCATCAAGACCCCACCGGCACCGACCTGGAATACGCCGCGCGGATCAACGGCCTGGCAGACGTGGAAGCATTTATCGCGGCCCACAGTGGCGCGCCGTGGTTTGTCTCGATGGTGGGGTTTGTGGCGGGTTTGCCGTTCATGTTCCAGATGGTGGAACGCGAGCGGCAGTTGCAGGTGCCCAAGTATTTGCGTCCGCGCACCGACACGCCGAAATTGACCCTCGGCCACGGCGGCTGCTTCGGCTGTATTTATTCGGTGCGCGGCGCCGGCGGCTACCAGATGTTCGGCGTCACCCCGGCGCCGATCTACGACCCGCAACAGCAGTTGGCGTACCTCAAGGAACACATGGTGTTCTTCCGTCCCGGCGACATCGTGCAGTTCAAACCCATGGACCGCGACGCCTATGACCTGGCCGTGGCAGAAGTGGACGCAGGGCGCTTCGACCTGCGCATCCGCCCGGTGGAGTTTTCCCTCGACGCCTTTCTCGCCGACCCCATCGGTTACCCGAAAACCCTGCAGGAGGCGCTGGCATGATCAAGGTACTCAAACCCGGCCTCGCCACCTCCGTGCAGGATCTTGGCCGCGAAGGTTATTACCACCTCGGCATCCCGCCATCCGGCGCCCTGGACCAATACGCGTTGAGCGCGGCCAACCACCTGGTGGGCAACCCCATCGGCGCTGCCGGGCTGGAATGCACGTTGATCGGGCCGGAGCTGGAGTTTCAGCAGGATGCCTTGGTGGCGTTGTGCGGGGCGCTGATGTCGCCGCGCCTGGACGGCGTAGTGGTGCATCAGGACACCGCGTTTGAAGTGCGGGCCGGGCAAGTGCTGCGCTTTGAATTTCCCAAGGCCGGCGCACGGACTTACCTCGCGGTGGCTGGTGGTATTGACGTGCCGCTGGTATTGGGCAGCCGGTCCACTTACACCCTGGGTGCGTTGGGCGGGTTTCACGGGCGGCGGCTGGTGGAGGGTGATGAACTGCCCGTGGGCGAAGCCAGCGGCAAAGGCCGGGCGGGGAACAGTTTGCCCATGGCGTTGCGCCAATCGGTGGGTGGGGACGTGACCCTGCGGGTGGTGCCAGGGCTGTATTACGAGCGCCTGACGCCCGCCGCCAAGAGCAGCTTTTTTGCCGAGCCCTGGACGGTAGGGTCGGAGGCCGACCGCATCGGCTATCGCTTCAAGGGCGGCAATGCCTTGAGCTTTCAGCCACGCGAACAACCGTTTGGCGCCGGGTCCGATCCGTCGAACATCGTCGACAGTTGCTACCCCATCGGCTCGATCCAGGTGCCGGCGGGCCTGGAGCCTATTGTGCTGCACCGGGACGCGGTGTCGGGCGGGGGCTACGCGATGATTGGCACGGTGATCAGTGCCGACCTGGATCTGATCGGGCAGATGCAACCGAACCAGCGGGCGGGGTTTGTGGCGGTGACGCTGGAGGAAGCGTTGGAGGCGCGGCGGGTGTACAAGAAGCGGTTGAAGCTGATGGGCGGGTTGTTTAGCACCTGAACTCACCACTGAACCCAATGTGGGAGCGGGCTTGCTCGCGAAAGCGGAGTGTCAGTCAATAAGTCTGTGACTGAGCCACCGCATTCGCGAGCAAGCCCGCTCCCACATTTTTATCGGGTTGTGTCAGAACAATTGGGTGAATAGCCAGTACAGGCTACCCGATAACAGAATCGCCGCCGGCAAGGTCAGCACCCAGGCCATCAGCAAGTTGCGGATGGTCTTCATCTGCAAGCCACCGCCGTTCGCCACCATGGTCCCGGCCACACCCGACGACAACACATGGGTGGTGGACACCGGCAAGCCATACATGTCTGCCGCGCCGATGGTCAGCATTGCCACCATCTCGGCGGATGCGCCCTGGGCGTAGGTCAGGTGGGTCTTGCCGATCTTCTCGCCCACCGTCACCACGATACGTTTCCAGCCGACCATGGTGCCGAGCCCGAGGGCGATGGCCACGGCGATCTTGACCCACAGCGGGATAAACCGTGTGGCGTTGTCGATCTGTTGCTTGAACAGTTGCAGCTTGTTCTGGGTGTCGGCATCGAAGTTGCCGACCTTGCCCTTGTCCATCAGGCGGATGGTTTCGCTGGTCAGGTACATGTCGTTACGCACGTTGCCCACGGCCTCGGCCGGAACGGCGGCGAGGGAGCCGTAGCTCTTCACTTCCTCACCGATATGCCCGGTGATGGCGGCCAGGGCGGGCACCAGTTCCGGGGTGGCTTCCTTGGTGCGTACGTAGGTCGACAAGGTGCCGCGAGAGTCGGCGGGGGCCAGTTGCGGCGCCGCTTTTACCAGGGCGGCCTGGGTGACTTCGGCCACCGCGGCAAACTGCAACGACTCACCGGCCGGCATGGTGCGGTTCAACGCGTAGGCCATCGGCAGGGTGCCCACCAGGATCAACATGATCAGGCCCATACCTTTTTGGCCGTCGTTGGACCCGTGGGCAAACGACACACCGGTGCAGGTGGCGATCAGCATGCCGCGAATCCACCAAGGCGGCGGGGTATCGCCTTTTGGCGCTTTGTACAGCGAGCGGTTTTTCACGAAGGCCCGCAGCGCCAGCAACAGCAGGGCAGCGAAGGCGAAGCCGATCAGCGGCGACAGCAGCAGCGCATAACCGATCTTGATCGCCTGGCCCCAGTCCACACCGCTGGTGCCGTCGCGGCCATGCATCAGTGCGTTGGCCACGCCCACGCCGATGATCGAGCCGATCAAGGTGTGGGACGACGACGCCGGCAACCCCAGCCACCAGGTGACGAGGTTCCACAGGATCGCGGCGATCAACAGCGCGAAGATCATCGCAAAGCCGGCGGAGGAGCCGACCTGCAAAATCAGCTCTACCGGCAGCAGGGCGATGATGCCGAACGCCACCGCGCCGCTGGATAGCAGCACGCCGAGGAAGTTGAAAAAGCCCGACCACACCACCGCGAAATGCGGTGGCAATGAGTTGGTGTAAATCACCGTGGCCACCGCGTTGGCGGTGTCGTGGAAGCCGTTGACGAACTCGAAGCCCAGGGCGATCAACAGCGCCACGCCCAGCAGCAGGAACGGCGTCCAGGTGGTGACCACCGTGCCCAGCTCGTGCATGTCGTGCATCAGGCTGTAGGCGGTGAACAAAAGGCCCATGGCGAGTACGGCGAAGAAAATGATCACCGTCACCAGGCCCGGTTTTTTGTCCAGGCGCGGTTTGGGATCGTTGGTGACGGAGGCGGTGGAGGCGGTCAGCGAAGGGGTTGCCATGCCGGAACATCCAGTGTTGAGGGAGGATATCCGTCATGATCGTTGCAGAATGTTACAGAGATGCTGCGGTAAATCAGTGTTTAGGGAATTGAAGTTGCCGCCGGTCTATAAAACACCGCCGATAAAATGTGGGAGCTGGCTTGCCAGCGATAGCGGTGTATCAGTCACCACCGCTATCGCAGGCAAGCCAGCTCCCACATTGATCGCATTTCAAATTCAATAATCCTTGCGCTTGCGAAATGCCCAGCGTCCGGCAATCAGGGTGAATGTCGCCACCAGCGCCACCAGAATCCAGAAGCCTTCCGGGTCTGTGGAGAGCGGCACGCCACCAACGTTCATGCCAAAAAAACCGGCAATGATGTTGATCGGCAACGCCAGCACCGTGACCACGGTCAGGGTGAACAACGTTCGGTTGCTCTGTTCGTTGAGGTTGGCGGCGATCTCTTCCTGCAGCAGCTTGATGCGCTCACCCAACGCCATCAGGTCGTTGATGATCAGCGCAAACTCCTCGGTGGATTTGCGCAGCTCTTTCACGTCTTCCTTCTGCAACCACTGGGGCGGGCGATTGAGCAGCCGCAGCAACGAGCCCGGCTCCAGCGCCAGCAACCGTTGCAGGCGCACCAGCACCCGGCGCGCGGCACCCAGTTCGGCGCGGTTGGTGGACAGGCGTGACGACAGCAACTGGTCCTCGATCTGGTCGACGCTGAGGCTGGTCTTGCGCACGATCTGTGTCAGCACCTCGCCCTGGTCCCGCAGCAAATGCACCAGCAGTTCCAGCGGCGAGCGAAAGTGTTCACCGGCCTTCACCGACGAGCGCAGCTTGTCCACCGAATGCAGCGGTTGCAGGCGCGCGCTGATCAGCAGCCGACTGCGGGCGCACACCCATAAGGTGGAAATGTCTGAAGACACCATGCTGCTGAAGTTGAAGACCACGTCGTTGACCACCGCCAGCAAGGCCGAGTCCACGTGTTCGATGCGGGTGGAGCGTGAGCCTTCGTGCAAGGCTTCGAAGAATTCTTCCGGCAGGTTCAGGTGCGCCTGCATCCAGCGCTCACAGGCGGCGTGGGCCAGGTTCAAATGCAGCCACAGAAATTCGTTGGGGTCTCCGGGCTGCTGCAAGGCCGCAAGGGCAGTGGCTGAATCAATCTGTTCGCCCTTTTCACCGGGGCGGAAACGAAAACCGTAGAGCAAGCCAAACAGGTCTGAGTCCTGGTGGCTGTGGTCGATGCTGTGGTTCATGGAGGCTCGCAGGGAAAGTGCCTGTAGGAAATTTCACAGGTTCACCTGAGCGCATCATGGCAACTGAATTTGACGCTTTTGTGACGGTTTGAGGTGGCCGTCAATCGCCCGCGGGCAAACTGAAGCTGAACACCGTGCCGTCCTGCTCGCTGGAAGACACTTCCAGCCGCCCGCCATGGGCGTCGGCAATCTGCTTGACGATGTACAACCCCAGGCCCAACCCTGCCTGGGGCAGGGCGCCCGTCGGTCGGGAGTAGGGCTGGAACAGCAACGGCATGGCTTGCTCACTGATCAGCCCAAGGTTTTTCACCGTTAACTCAAACGTGCCGGCGTTGACCTGCGCACTGACTTCAACCGGCCCTTGCGGGTTGCCGTGGCTGATGGCGTTGGCGACCAGGTTGGAGAGCAATTGCGCGAGCCGCTCGCGGTCGCCTTTCACACCCTTGAGATTGCCGATGCGGGCGTGGATCAGCCGCTTGGGGTGCACGTGCTGCACCTCTTCCACCACATGCTGCAAAGTGTCTTCAAGCCCGGTGCATTCACTGATGTTCACCGGGATGCCGCTGCCCATTCGGCCACGGGCAAAGTCCAGTACGTCTTCCACCAGTTGCGAGGCCCGGCGGCCGCTGGCCAGCATGTGCCGCACCAGGGTGTCGGTGGCCGGGTCCGGGTGTTTGCGCAGCAGACGTTCGGCGCCGACGTTGATGGCGAACAGCGGGTTGCGCAGGTCGTGGCCGAGCACGGCGATGAATTGTTCGCGCAGTTCGGCGGTTTCGCGCTCCTGCTGCAGGTCGGCTTCGGTCTGCTGGAGGCTTTCTTCGGCTTCGATCTGCAGCGACAGCACCCGGGCAAACGACTCCATGGTCGACTGGATCGTGCTGCTGCGCAGTTGCGCCGGGTTCGGGTCCAGGGCACAGATGGTGCCGAAGAAACGCCCGTCGGTGCGGAACACCGGCACCGAGATGTAGCTTTCAAAGTGGTAGATGCGCGGCGTGTGGTGGTCGCGGTACAGCGGGTCTTCGCTGGCTTTGTCGATCACGATCGAGACGTGGGAGTCGCGTATTTCGTGGCACAGGGTGGTGGTCAGGTCCAGCTCGCCACCCACGGGCAGGCCGAAGTCCAGTTGGTCGCGCACGGCGCAGGCGGTCCAGGAATCGTCGGTGACCCGGGCCACGGCCGCAAAACGCAAGCCGGTCATCTCGCTGACTACCTGGAGAATCGCCGGGACGGCGCTGATTCTGCCAATGGTGGCAATGTCGACGGCTTTTTGCCCCATGGCGAACGGTTCCGGTCCTGATGCTGCTGGCGTTGTGCCTTGGCTGATGGTTGGGATTCTAGCGAGCTTGGCGGCGTAAGGTACAAATTCGTTCACGCTAATTAGACTAATTGCTCTTCTGGGCGACGAGCGCGCATAAAAAAGCCGCGCGGCCCGAAGGCGGCGCGGCGTTTTTGCGGTTCAACTCAAGTGTCTTGCTTGTTTTCCAGGACTTCGCCGGTCTTGGCATCCAGCTTCACGTCCCACTTCACGTTGCTGGTGTCACGCAGTTCGGTCTCGTAGACCAGGCGGCCGGCTTTGTCTTCCAGTTCGGTGTCAACGATGGTGGCGCCTTTGTGCTGGGCCACGGCCTTGGCGTTGAGCTTTTCAAAATCCATCACGGCACCGGACTTGAGCAGGCTCGGAATCTGGTCCGGGCGAACATCGGCCTGGGCCAAACCGGCGGTAAGGGTCAAGGCGGCAGCAGCGAACAGAGCGGTCAGGTTTTTCATGATGTGATCCTTTGGGGTGAGCTGTTTAAGTGGGATCAGGTTAACCAGCGCAACTTAACTCACCCTTAAGATTGCGCCGTTTGTTCAATCGGCGGCGAGTGCGGGGTTTCATGCTGGCGTCTCACTTACGGGAGGCACAGATGAAACAGTTAATGGCCTGGGTGTATGCGCCCTTGTTCTGGGCGGGGTTTATCGGGTGGGCGCTGTGGCTGGTGCAGAGGGATGCGCTGCAGTGGCTGGGGCTGGTATTTGTTCTGGCGGTGGCGGTGTCGTTTATCGCCGAGTGGTGGTTGCCCTATGAGCCGCAGTGGAATCGCAACCAGGGTGATCGTCGTCGCGACTTGATTCACGCGTTGGTCAATGAGGGCCTCAATGCGGCGGGCTTGTTGATCTTGCCGGTGCTGACCGCGCTGTTGGCCGTCGACGGTGTATGGCCGCGGGCGTGGCCGCTCTGGGCGCAATTGCTGCTGGCGATCTTCATTGCCGATGCGGGCATCACCCTGATGCATTACGCCAGCCACCGAGTCGCTGTCTTGTGGCGCCTGCATGCGGTGCACCACAGCGTGCAACGGCTGTATGGCTTCAATGGCTTGATGAAGCATCCGTTGCACCAGATGCTGGAAGCCACGGCCGGGTTGGCGCCGTTGATCCTGCTGGGCATTCCCACGGAGGTGGCGCTGCTGCTGGCCCTGGCGATTGCCGTGCAGCTGCTGTTGCAGCATTCCAATGTCGACATGCGCCTGGGGCCGCTGCGCTGGGTGTTCGCCTGGGCGCCGGTGCATCGTTTTCATCACATGAAATATGGCCGGGCTGGGGATGTGAATTTCGGCTTGTTTTTCAATCTGTGGGATTGGCTCTTGGGTACGGCGTTTTACAGCCATGACTATCGAATGGGGCAGGGCGACTTGGGGATTGGCAGCCGGCCGGATTTTCCGCGGGAGTATGTGGCGCAGTTGCGCGACCCGTTCAGGACGGTGCGCTTGAGCAAGGAGCCGCCGGTTCCCGCGGGTCTAGTCGAGGATTCGTACGTGCAGGTTGCGCAACGACGCCCCGGCCGTGACGCCGAATAGTTGTTTCATGGTCCGGGAAAAATGCGCCGAATCGGCGAACCCGGCGCCATGGGCAGCCTCGGTCAGGGTGCTGCCGCCGAGCGCCAGTCCCAGCGCCACTCGCAAGCGCCGCCACAACACCAGACGACGCACGGGCAAACCCAGTTGGTTGGCGAACAAACGTTCCAGCTGGCTTAACGAAACGTGCGCCGCCTGTGCCAGGGCGTGGGCCGAGACCTTGCCACTCAGTTGCTGATCCAGCGCCGACAGCGCGCGCTCCACCCTGGCATCTTCCAGTGCGCGTCTCGGCAATTGGCGCAGCGTGCGCTCGAGTGCTTCCAGGGACCGTTCACTGTCGGCCAGGGCGGCCTGCAAAGAGTCGAAGTCAAAGGCGCCGGGTTCGGCATACACCATCAATACCTCACCATGGGTTTGGAGGATGGCGTGGGGCATTCTGGACGGGATAAACAGGCGATGGGCCGTGGTGGCACGGCCATCGAGGCTGGCCGTGACCGGCCCGACCGCGGAGAACATCAGCTGATGGGCATAGTGTGCATGGGGCGCGGTGCGCCCCGGTGTGCCCTGGATCAGCCCGTAGTCAGGCCCCAGCCACAGGCGACCTGACCATTCGGGGCTCACTCAGTAACCGTTGTCCTGCAGCAGGTCGGCCACACTCGAGGACGGCCAGCGCTTGTAGTACTTCAGCAGTTCGGCAGCGCGGTTGGTGAAGATGCCGTCGACGCCGGCTTTCATGACCTTGTCGAAGTCCACCGGCTCATCCACGGTGTACACGTGCACCAGCAAGCCCTTGTCGTGGGTCAACTGGTTCATCTCGGGTTTGACCAGGTCGGAGTAGCTCTGGTCGCCCAGGTTGGTCAGTTGTGCCGAAGGGCCGGTACCGATGGCGCCCAGGCTCTTGGCCTCGTCGATCCATTTTTCGAACTCGGCGGCGTCCTTCGGCTCCTGCTTGGCGTAGTAGGCGGCTTTGCTCGGCTCGCCGGACTCGGCGAAGGGCACCTTGGATTTCGGTTCGATGCTGCCTTCACCTACCCACAACAGCAGGATTTTCGGGGTGTTGGGCATCTCTTTTTGCAGTTCTTTCAGGCTGTCTTTCTCAAAGGTTTGCAGCACCACGCGGCCCTTGCCCTGGCCGACGCCGATGTTTTTCTGGGCCTGGTTGGAGCCGGTGGAACTCAACCAGCCTTTATCCAGCAGCTTGTTCTTCAGGTCGGCCTCGATGCCCGGGAATTGCTTCGGCTCTTTGGTTTCGATGTACAGGCCGGGTTTGTGCTGCGGGTTGCCTTCGGCGATCTTGATGATTTCGTCCAGGCTGAGGATTTTCAGGCCGACGAAGCCCGGGCGGGCACGGTCCGGGTAGGCGGCGTTGAACCAGCTGCCGGCGTCCAGGGTTTTAAGCTCGGCCCAGGTGAATTCGTTGGCCGGGCTGTCCTTGCGCTCGGGGAACTTGGTGGCGACGTCGGTGGTGCGTTGCAGGTTGTTGTCATGCAGGGCGAATAGCACGCCGTCCTTGCTGCGTTGCAGGTCCATTTCCAGGTAGTCGGCACCCAGGTCGCGCGCGACTTTGTAGGCGGCGGCGGTGGATTCCGGTGCATCGAAGGAGGCGCCACGGTGGGCAATCACGGCAGGGTGCGGGATGCCTTCGTTGGCCGCGAGTTCGGTAGGGCAGATCGGGCTTGCCGCCTGTGCCTGGCCAAGGCCCAGCATCAGGGCCAGCAGCAGGGCACTCTTGGTAAACGTGACAGGCATATGCGAAGTCCTTTCGTGGAGGTAACTTTGAGAAGGGCTCCTTTTTAACAATTGCTTGCGAATGGCGCTATCACCAAACCGACATTAACGTGTTCACCGGCCATTTTTCTGCACTTTTGTGCGGTGCGATGCAGTACTCTTGCTTTGAAATGCCCCATCAGAGGGCAGATTTTCCTGCCACGCGTGTAAACCATCTTTCCAGTCCAAGTAGGACTTTTCAGTGAGGTTTACCATGCGCATCACCTCCGAGCTTATCTGCCAGGCCGCCGACCAACTCCAGGGTTTTGTCGGCCTGAACCGCAAGACTGGCCAGTACATCGTCCGTTTCAGCGAAGACTCCTTCGGCATGGACGTGGCCGATGACGGCATTATCCCGACCGCCGAGTTTGTCTGGCTGCCGATCGACGGGCAGGCCATGACCTTGTCCCGCGAGCGGATCCAGTTGTTGCTGGACCAGAACATCGACGATCGCATCAACATCACCGAACCGCTGCGGGTGTACATGCGTCGGGTGGAGATTCCACAGATCAGTGCGGTGCGCAGTCTGGTCAGTTGAGTGCCGCATAGCCCTGCGGCTGGAGCGCTTTTTGTGGCTAGGGAGCTTGCTGTGGCAGGTAGCTTGCTGTGGTGAGGGAGCTCCCTCACCACACAAGCTCCCTCACTACAGCAAGCGCCCTCACCACAGAGCCTCCCTTGTCCACATTAAGTGTTTTACACAGGCTGAGGTTTCAGCGCTCGAACGCGTAAGACCGCTCCACCTTGCACACCCGCGTATGGCACGCCGAGTACCAGGTGGCGCGGCCCTGTTCGCGCACCTCAGTGTGTTCGGCGTGCTGCTTCCAGGCCAGGATCGCGGCTTCGCTGCTCCAGTAGGACACCGTGATGCCCAGCCCGTCGTCCCCGCGCGCCGATTCCACGCCGAGAAAACCGGGTTGTTGCCGGGCCAGTTCCAGCGTGCGGTCGGCGGCTTGTCCGTAACCGTTGTCACCTTCAGTGCGCAATGAACTGAACACCACGGCGTAGTACGGCGGTTTGGGTGTCTTGGCGATCATGCGCAGGCCTTCAGCAGCGCAATGGCCAGCGGCGGGGTGACGCCTTTAAGCGCCGCACGTTCCGGCTGGAACAGGGTGGCGACAAAAAACGGATGGCCCAGCAACTCCACCGCTCGCAGGTCGCCCGCCGAGTCATGGCCGCTGGCAATCAGGTCGGCTTCCAGCAATGCACTTTCGAACGCTGGATTGATGCCATAGCGGCAACGGTAGCCTTCATGGATATCGAGGGTGGCGTAGGCCTCGGCGATGCGGGTATAGGCCATCAAGCGGATGGTGTCGGTCGCTTCCACCAGCGCGCAGGTCAACGGTGTCAGCACTGCACGCGGCGAGTCGGGGGCCAGTTCGCCATGCTCGGCGTCGGCCCAGCCCAGCACGTTGCGGGCATATTCCAGCACCGCGTGTTGAAAACCGCCGCAGGTGCCGAGGAACGGGCGCTTTTGTTCACGGGCATACCGGATGGCCAGCAGCGCGCCGTCAAGGTCTCGGTAGGGGCTGGCGGGGACGCACCAGAAGCCGTCGTAGTGCTGCAGTTGTTCGGTGGATTTGATCGTGTCGGTGGCCAGCCAGTCGAACCGCACCGTCAGGCCCAGCGCCGCGCCGGCCTGTTGCAACGCCAGGGGAATGGCCTGGTGGGCGGTGACCTGTGCATCGTAGTCGCCGATCAGGGCCAGGTGCAGGGTGGTTTTATTCATCGAGGGTGTCCGTGGCTTGTTGAGTCCTGGCGCTCACTATAGATTGGCGTTCACGCAATCAATATTGGCGTTAACACACATGTTCAATGCAGCGGCGCACTATCAGATCGACTACCCAGACCTTTCCCTGATCCTCGCCCTGGTGCGCGGCGGCACGCTCGCGCGGGCGGCGGCGTTGCTGCGGGTGGATGTGTCTACGGTGTTTCGCGCGGTGCGGCGGCTGGAGACGGCACTGGGCCAGACGCTGTTCGAAAAGAGCCGCGCCGGCTACCTGCCCACCACCTTGGCCACCACCCTCGCCGAGCAGGCCGAACGTGCCGAACAGGCGCTGGAGGCAGCACGTGTGGGAGTGGAGCAGGGCGGTGAAGTGATCAGCGGTACGGTGCGCCTGACGTGCACGGACTCGGTATTGCAGTCACTGTTGCTGCCGGCCCTGGCGCAGTTCATGCCGGGCTACCCGGCGTTGACCCTGGAGCTGAGCACGTCCAATGACTTCGCCAACCTCAGCCGCCGCGATGCGGATATTGCCCTGCGCCTGACCAAGGCACCGCCCGAGCATCTGGTAGGACGTTGCCTGGGCACGGTGTCGTATCGGGTGTGCGCCAGTGCCGACTATGCCCGCCAGCATGCTGGGGAGGAACTGGCGGCCCTGAACTGGATCGCGCCGGATGACTTCCTGCCGGATCACCCCACCGTCACCTGGCGGCGCCAGCACTTGCCGGGAGTGATGCCGGCCTATCGCTGCAACAGCATGGTTTCGGTAACCGAGTTGGTGCGCGCGGGACTCGGCGTGGCCGCGTTGCCGGATTACCTGCTGGGCGCGGACCTGCAACCGTTGAGCCCGCCGCTGGTGGGGCACGACACCGCCCTGTGGCTGCTGACGCGCCCCGATTGCCGGGCCTTGCGCTCGGTGGTGACGTTATTTGATCAGTTGGGCCAGCATGTGCGTTTGCCGGTGAGATAACTGTGGGAGCCAGCTCCCACACGGGATGCGTGGGAGGGTCAGGTCTTGCGCACGAATTGGTCGTGCATTTCGCTGGTCAGCCCTTCGATGCGTTCGGTCAGTTGTTTGGTCATCTCGGTGAGCTTGGTGTTCTGCTCCAACAGTTCCAGCAGTTGCTTGGTGGTCTGCGCCGCCTGGGCCTGGCGTTCGGTGTTGGCCACGGCCAGGGCTTCGCGGTGCTGGGCGTCGGCGTCGGATTGGGCCTTGTCCCGTGCGGCCTGGCGGGTCTGGGCGAGCAAAATCAAGGGGGCGGCATAGGCCGATTGCAGGCTGAACGCCAGGTTCAAGAGGATGAACGGGTAGACGTCAAAGTGCGTGATGCCGGTCATGTTGAGCACGACCCACAGAATCACGATTGCCGTTTGCGCCCCCAGGAACGTCGGGGTGCCAAAGAAGCGCGCGAAGGCTTCGGCTTTCAACGCAAAGGTGTCGTTGCCAAAGGTCGGCGCGAGATGGGCGTGTTTACGATGAAAGCGCAGGTGGTCAACGTTGGCTTCAGGTTTATCCGGGGTCATGGCGGGCTCGAATCCGTGGCGTAAGACAAGCCACCACTATAGACCGAGCCCTCGGCCTGGCACATGAAGAAGCCTGTCGCTTACCTGTTGCCCCGTTCATTGGCAAACGCACTCACAGCCTGCACCGCCTCGCTGGCGCCTTCGCGAATCTGCAGGATCACCGTGCCGGCCTGGTTGGCCAGGTCCACGCCCTGGGCGGCGCGGTCGCGGGTACCGTCCATGCTGTCGATGGCCTGGCGGGTTTCGGTCTGGATCATCTCGATCATCGACGAAATCTCGGCCGTTGAACCGCTGGTGCGCGCCGCCAATTGCCGCACTTCATCGGCCACCACCGCAAAGCCACGCCCTTGTTCGCCGGCGCGTGCGGCTTCGATGGCAGCGTTCAATGCCAGCAGGTTGGTCTGGTCGGCAATCCCGCGAATGGTGTTGACGATGGCGGTGATCTGCTGCGAACGCTCGCCCAGCTTGGCGATCAGCGCGGAAGAACCGTCGATATTGGCGGCAATCTCACGCATGCCGGTGGCGGTCTGCTGGATCACCTCGGCGCCTTTTTCGGCGATGTCCCGGGTTTGCAGCGAGATGTGATAAGCCTGGGTGGCGCTTTGCGCGTCGGCCGCGTGTTTCTCCACCATGGCCGTGACGTCGGAGGCGTATTTCACCACCTTGCACAGGCGCCCGCTGGCGTCGTACACCGGGTTGTAGTTGGCTTCCAGCCACACCACCTGGCCGTTTTTGTCGATGCGTTCGAACTGGCCGTTGAACAGCTCACCCTGGTTCAGCCGTCGCCAGAAATCGCTGTAGGCGCTGCTGTTGGCCAGCTCCGGTGTGCAGAACATGCGGTGATGCTTGCCCTGCACCTGCGCCAGGTTGTAGCCCATGCGCTGCAGGAAATTCTGGTTGGCGCTGATGATGGTGCCGTCGAGATTGAACTCGATCACCGCCATGGCGCGGTCGATGGCCTGCAACTTGGCGTTGGCTTCACTCTCGGCCTGCATTTTCGGGGTGACGTCCATGGCGTACTTCACCACTTTCACCACGCTGCCGGATTCGTCGCGCACCGGGTTGTAGCTGGCCTCCAGCCAGATCGGCTGGCCGCCGCTGGTCACCCGTTCGAAGGTCCCGGACTGGAATTGGCCGTTGCGCAATTGCGTCCACAGTTGGCCGTACTCGGCGCTGCGGGCAAAGGCCGGGGTGCAGAACAGGCGGTGGGACTGGCCCACGACTTGGTCGGCGGTGTAGCCCATGACCTTGAGGAAATTCTCGTTGGCCCGCAGGACTGTGCCTTGCAGATCAAATTCAATCACCGCCATGGAGCGGTCGATGGCGTCGAGAAGGCTGGCTTGCTGGGCAAGGGTGGCTTGCAGGGTACTGATGGTTTTTTTATGGGCGTTGAATAGCATGGTCGTGTGCTCGGGGGAAGCAAGCGTCAGGGGTATCCATGGGGGCGCCTGCCACCGTAAGGCCTGGCCATACGGCAAACGTGCTCATTGCCAGCTTCCTTGTGCTGGCAGCGGGGTGGAACAGCGGGTTCTGAGTCGTATGGCCGGCAAGAAGTTCTACGCCAGTCGACCAATGGCGGCATTATGCTATCGGTCGGCGACGGGCGCGTTTAATTCAGACGAGATGCAGAGGGCGGGATTCAGGCGGAATGGGCGACCACGTAGTCGCTGATATTGACTCGGTTACGGCCGGTGTCCTTGGCCGCGTACAGCGCGCGGTCCGCTGCGTTGAGCCACATGGCCGCGTCGGTGAAGGTGCTCTGGAAAGACGCCAGGCCAATGCTCAGGCTGACCCGCAGTTCGGGGATTTCCGGGTTGCGGTAATTGCTGAACACCTCGCGCATGCGTTCCATGACTTGCGCGGCCTGTTCCATGGGCATGTCCGGAAGAATCACACAGAACTCGTCGCCGCCGTATCGCCCGGCCAGGTCGTTTGCCCGCAGGTTGCGTCGAAGTTCCAGGCTTAGTTGGCGCAGAACCTGGTCACCGATGATGTGCCCATAGCTGTCGTTGATCTGCTTGAAATGGTCGATGTCGATCAGCGCGATGGTGGCGTTCCCATGTTGTTGCTGGCACTTGTGAAACTTCAGGTGCAGCAGGTCTTTCCACGAACCGTGGTTGAGCAGGCCGGTGAGGCTGTCGGTGCGGCTCAAGGCGCTCAGGGCGCGTTTGTGTTCCGACAATTTGATCGCCAGGCGGTAGCAGACCATGCCCAGCGCCATGGGATACAGGGTCAGCATCGGCAGGCAGGCGTAGACCTGGACCAGGCTGACGTCGGGATTGAAGTGGATGCCAAACAGCAGCCAGGACACGCCGATGCCTGCCAGTTGCGCCACGATGCCGTGGAGGAACAGGCGTTTGCCGCCGGCGGCGACGTTGTTCATGGTCATCATCGACAGGATGGTCACGGCCGTCAGTGGCGTGAATTGTGTAGTCGCCGCCCAGAACCCGCCGAGCAGTGAGTCGTAGAGCAGGTTTCGCCGTTCCGCCTTGTAGGGGAAATCGGAGCGGGTCGAAAGTTGATAGGCCAGGTGCGCCCAGCCAAAACCATTGAACAGCAGCAACGCCCAGACCCAGCCTGGCATTTGCAGTGGGTAGAGCGCGGCGATGACGCTGATGCAGCCGATGCCCAGGCCGATGATCCTTGGCCTGTAGATACGTCTGGCAAATGACAGCCCTTTGCCTCGTTGGTTTTCCATAGATTCCTGGGTCGATTCTTTTTTTGCAGGTACGACGGCACACGTGATCGGGAAAACCACTGGTCGGATAATACGTGTGAATATTGTCAGTTATTCGCGTGGGAATAATCAGTGTCCTTCCAGGCCATTTGCAAAGGACACGCGGCGAATCAGATAAAAACGACCTTGGATGTCGTTCCTGCAACAGGTCAGTGCTGCGGCACGACCTCATAGCCTGCGAGGAACAGGTCGATGGCCGACTCGATGACGTTCGCTTGGGCGTCGGCGTCCAGGGTCGGCTGGCCGAGGGTGATCTGTGGCCAGAAGGCAAAGGCCTTGAGCAGGCTTTGCACCTGGTGGGCGGCGAAGCATGGGTCGGTGCAGCTCAGCCGGCCGTCTTCCTGGGCGGCGCGCACCCATTGGGTGAAGCCTTCTTCACGCTTGCTCAGGCGGTTGACCATGTCCTGGGCACGTTCCGGCGAGTGGATGGTGGCGGCAATCGCGACCCGGGCCAGGTCGAGGAAGTTGGCGTCCGACATCATCGTCATCTTGGCCTGCAGCAACCCGCGCAGTTGCTCTCGCAGCGGGCGGTCGCTGGCGTAGCTGACGTCCAGTTGCGCAACACTGCTGGCCCACAGTTGATGCAGGATCTCGGCGAACAGCTCTTCCTTGCTCGGGAAGTGGTTGTACACCGTGCGCTTGGAAACCCCCGCCGTGGCGGCAATCTTGTCCATGCTGGTGACCTCGAACCCGTTGTCACGAAACTCGGCAATGGCGGCTGCCACGATGGCTTCGCGTTTACGGTCGGTGAGGCGCAGGGGTACAGTCATGGTGGGAGTTCGGCTCTGAAGGGAAACTTACACTCGGTAGTTTACTTGCTCCCGGTTTTGTTGCAATCTAGAAACTACACTGTGCAGTGTAATTTTTAGAGCAGTCTGCAGGAGTTCCTCGGTAATGGCCACGATCTCAACCCGTCTCGACAGTTCTTCTACAGCGCCCAAGTCTTCCGAACAGCATCAAGGTCACTTCACCAATCAGAAGCCCATCCAGCATGGCGGCTTGGGCAAGACCCTGGGCATCATGTGGAAGATGCTCTTCCAGAAGCCCCGTAGCACGCGCCCGGTGGGTGAGATCCCGGTGCAGCCGCTGACTCGCGAGCAACTGTTTGCCGCCCCGGACCATAGCGTTTTCCGCCTCGGCCATTCCACCGTGCTGCTGAAAATGCGCGGCAAGTTCTGGCTGACCGACCCGGTGTTCGCCGAGCGTGCTTCGCCGTTCAGTTGGGCGGGCCCCAAGCGTTTCCATCAGCCGCCGATCAGCCTTGAGGACCTGCCGCCGATCGAGGCGGTGATTCTTTCCCACAACCACTACGACCATCTGGACCACAAGGCGGTGGTGCAACTGGCGGACAAGACCCGCTATTTCCTCGCGCCGCTGGGTGTGGGCGATACCCTGGTCAAGTGGGGCGTGGATGCCAGCAAGGTGCGGCAGCTGGATTGGTGGCAGGGCACTGAAGTGGACGGGATTCGTTTTGTGTCCACGCCGGCCCAGCACTTTTCCGGGCGCGGCCTGTTCGATGGCAACCAGACGCTGTGGTGTTCGTGGGTGATGATCGACGGCTCACGGCGAATTTTCTTCAGCGGTGATACCGGCTATTTCGAGGGCTTCAAGCGTATCGGCGAGCAGTACGGCCCGTTTGACCTGACCCTGATGGAGACGGGTGCCTACAACGTCGACTGGCCCCACGTGCACATGCAACCGGAAGAAACCCTGCAGGCGCACATCGACTTGAAGGGCCGCTGGCTGCTGCCGATCCATAACGGCACGTTCGACCTGGCGTTTCATGCATGGCACGAACCCTTCGACCGCATCATGGCGCTGGCATGGGAGCGTAACGTGTCGATCACCACACCGGCGATGGGGCAGGCGTTCATGCTCAACCAGCCGGAGCGCGGGCAGGCCTGGTGGCTGGACGTCGAGCATCAGGGCAGTGAAGCGCACGTCAGCGGATAATCACCGTCTGATCGCGCGCTCAGGGATTTTGAACGAGCCATAACCAGCCATTTCCGACAGACATCCACCTCGCTTAAGGGATGCAATCACGCCTCGAAACTTTATTCCGGGGCGTGGGAGTGTATGGACGATAAGAGTAGGAAGGTCACGGGGCCGGGCGTGCGCTGCCTGTTCAAGCCTTCAGGGTCGGGGGACAGTTGTACTCCCCAGCCTTGCGCCCCCACTGCCAGCCAGGGCGTCGTGTTTGGCAGTCATGCGGCCGGTACGATCGTCAATTCGGCCACTCACCAGGGCGGCCTGGAGTTTGGCTCCACGGGCGGTTACGGCCCCAGGCTCGACCTCCCTGGCCCCATGATGCACAGCGTGCGCGATCCCGCGTTATCACTGATTGCCCTCAGCGGTGTCGACCCCGAGGGGCGGGTGATGGTGGAGATTCCACCCGTCGCTGATCCGGGTCATCTGATCAACACACCGCCTTTGGCTGGCAGCCGTATTGGTTTTGCCAGCGAGTACGTTACTGGTGATGTGCGCAAACCCGCCAAACACAGCCCGCACTTTGCCCGGGTACTGGACGTACTGCGTGCAGCCGGTGCGCAATTGGTGCCTGTGACGGCGCGGGTGACCGATGACACACGTCACTTCACCCTGGACCCCGGCAATGAGATTAACGACCGGGTCACGGAAAACCGCCTGGATGGGGTGGTGGCGGATGCGCAAGGTGTTGCTTTCCACAAAGCAGCGACTGCCGATAACCCACGCTTCAGCGTGCCCGCGGGCACCGACGTCGACGGAGTGTCGAGGGTCGTCTGGTTCTATGGTGCGCACTGGTCCAGAGATCGTCTGGCGGCGTTGGTGCGAGGTTGTCAGCAGGTTCTAGGGCGGCTTTAAGGGCCTACGCCATGGGGAGAGTGATCGTACGCCGCGGTAAGAGTTGCCCCCGAGTCATCGAGTATTTCGCTTCTTAGACTGAGGCAGGGATATCGAACGGTATTCCCAACATTCAGGCAGGCGGGGAGTATTTATGATCGGACCAGGTTTGGGCGCGGGATGGGCAGCGGGGCTTTTCGATGCAGTGGTGAACCCGCCACAGGCCTACAGGAGTGCCGACGATTTGGCAGTGGCCATGACCCGGCCCAATGGGGCCAGTTCCGATTCGGTGGTGAGGGACTCGCTGAAGCTGATCGCCAACATGGACAAGGGCTTGCAGGGCGGCAATGCGTTCATTGAAATCAATCCTGACGCTCGTGTGAACGCCCGTGCGCTGGATCTGGAACGGGCCGAAGGCAAAGTGCGCGGGCCTTTGCATGGCGTTCCGATAGCGCTCAAGGATGTGTTCGAAACCAGCGACAAGATGCAGACCAGCGGTGGCTCCATGGCGCTAGTGGGCAGGCCCGCTTCAAGGAACGCCAAGGTGGTGGACAACCTGCTGAAGGCTGGCGTTGTGATTATTGGAAAAACCAACATGAGCGAATTGTCCAATTTTCGCTCTGAGGCGCCGGTTGATGGCTGGAGCTCCAGGGGCGGCTTGACCCTCAACCCGCATCGGCTGGATGGCCAGGCGGCGGGCTCGAGTACGGGCTCTGCGGTAGCCGTTGCTCAAGGGATTGTGCCCTTGGCATTGGGGGTCGAAACCAATGGTTCAATCATTACGCCGGCGGCTTACAACGGTGTTATTGGTTTCAAACCGACCGAAGGGTTAGTGAGCACTGAAGGGGTGATGACCAGTTCCCGCCAGGACACGGTGGGCACCTTCACCCGTAACGTGCGTGATGCGGCGCAAGCACTGGATGCGATGACGGATACCAACCGCTACACCCAGGGAATCAAGCCTGACGCCTTGGTGGGCAAGCGCATCGGCTATACGCCGTTGCCTGAGTTATCAGCAGAAGATGCCAACGACCCGGCGAAAAAAGCCGACAGGCAGCACTTCGAGGATGCCATTACGTTGCTGCGGGGCAAGGGCGCGACATTGGTACCCGTGGGTCAACTGGGTGAGGGCGTCCCGTACGAAACCCATGAACAATATAACGACGCGTTGTTATCGGACGTTAAACACCAGCTTGAAGCCTACCTGGCCGGACGGGCAGGCTTGCCGGTGAAGTCGCTGGCTGAGCTGATTGAATTCAACGAGCGCAACAGCGGTCCGGGTGTGCCGGATCAACAGATGCTCACCATGATCAACGGGATGGATATCAGTGATGAGGCGCGCAATGAGTTATGGGCTGCCATCGGCCCGATTTTCAAAAGCACCATCGATAAGCCGCTGGCCGAGCATAAGCTTGACGCAATAGTGTCCAATTTTCACTCGTACAGTTACTACTACTCGGCAGTGGCCGGTTATCCCGGTATCTCCATGCCATCGGGAATGGACGACGAAGGGATGCCAACGGCCGTTCACTTTTATGGGGCAAATTTGAGCGAAGCCACGTTGCTGTCGGTCGCCTACGGGTATGAGCAGGCCTCCCATGCAATCAGGAAGCCTGCGTTTACGCCCGGCCTGCGCTAGTCCGGATTACTTCAACCCATAACGAGCGGCGGGTTCACGGTGCGACAGGTTCGGGCCTAGGGCCAGCCGTGCGCTTTCGTAGGTGTCCCAATCGGCGCTGTCCGGCAGGGACGGAATCGTCACGGCTTCGCCTTGGGCGAGGCCTGCCAGGGCGGCGTCCACCAGGTTTTCGGTGGTCATCACCATGGCTTCCGGCAGGTTGTTCACAGGCAGGCCGGCGATGTCCCAGAACTCCGTGGCGGTAGCGCCTGGCAGCACCACCTGGACCACTACGCCCTTGTCACTCAGCTCATGCTGCAGCGATTCGCTGAACGCCTGCACGAACGCTTTGGTACCGCCATACACGCCGTTCAGCACTTTGGGAGCGAGAGCGACAATCGAGCCGATATTGATAATCGTGCCACGCCCTTGGGCGACAAAGTTGGTTGCCGCGGCTTTGGCCAGGCGGGTCAGCGCCAGTACGTTCAGCAGAATCATCGCGTCCATTTTGTCGGCATCCGACTCCAGCAACGAAGCGGTGGCGCCCACACCGGCGTTATTCACCAGCAGGCTGATACGGCTGTCTTCGTGCGCGATCCGGGCGATTCGCGCCAAGTCGGCTGGCAGATTGAGATCGGCCGCTATCACCTGCACGTCACGCTGGGTATTGGCTTTCAAGCGTGTTGCCAACTGCTCCAGACGTTGCTGGTTGCGGGCCACCAGAATCAGATCGTAGCCGGCACGGGCCAGGCGGTCGGCATACACCGCACCAATTCCTGACGAGGCACCGGTAATCAGGGCATAACCTTTGTGTTGCGACATGGCAGTTGCTCCAAATGGGCCGGGGAGGGGGGCGGCCTTGTTGGAACCAAGATTATGGGTGTAATGTGGTGGCTGCAATGTCGTATATCCCTCCTTTAGAGACATGAGGTTTGGCCATGGTGTCCGTCGGTATCCTGCTTTTTCCCGGTTTCCAGGTGCTCAGCCTGTCCACCAGCAGCGTGTTCGAGTTTGCCAACTTCGTGGTGGGGCGACCGTTCTACCGCGTGGACTTGTTGTCGGAGCATGGCGGGCCGATAAAAAGCTCCATGGGCTTTGCCATTGATAGCCTGGCGTTCGGGCAGCAGGTCTACGACACGATCCTGGTGCTGGGGGACAACGAACTACTTAAGCCCACTCCTGGCATGGTGGAGTACCTGCAAGCGTCGTTGACGGCGTCGCGCCGGGTTACATCGGCCTGCACCGGTTCGTTCCACCTGGCAGCGGCCGGCCTGTTGGAAGGGCGCAAGGCAACCACCCACTGGTACCACGCCATGACGTTTCGCCAGCGCTACCCCAACGTGAAGCTGGAGGAAGACCGGATCTTCACCGTCGATGGCCCGCTCTGGACTTCTGCCGGGATGACCGCCTGCATCGACCTGGCCCTGGCCCTGGTCGAGCACGATTTGGGCGTGGAAGTGGCCCGCGACGTGGCGAAAAAACTGGTGGTTTACCATCGCCGTGCCGGTGGCCAGTCACAGTTCTCGGCGTTGCTGGAACTGGACCCAAAGTCCGACCGCGTACAAACCGCCCTGGCGTGGGCCAAAGGGCACTTGCACGAGGACCTCTCGGTAGAGCAACTGGCGCAAGCGGCACACCTCAGCCCGCGTCAGTTCAGCCGACTGTTCCGCGCCGAAACCGGGCAATCGCCGGCCAAGGCGGTAGAACACCTGCGCATTGAAGCGGCGAGGTTGATGCTCGAATCCGGCAGCCACTCCATCGACGTTGTCGCCCGGGAGACGGGCTTCGGTGACCCGGAGCGCATGCGTCGAGCCTTCCTGCGAGCGTTTGGCCAACCGCCACAAATGATCCGTCGGGCGTTGCAGTTGCAGGCGTGAACTTGCGGGAGCCAGAACCTAGGGCAACTCAGGCGAATAGCACTTCAATACGTCCTTGAGTACGTGAAGCTGGCGCAGCCGTAATAACGATTTGCACATCGCGCCCCAGGCGCGACAAACACTCAAGCATTTTGGCTTCACTGATACCCCGAAACCTGCCACGCAGCATTTCAGACACCTTGGGTTGGGATAAACCGAGAATGACGGAGGCTTGTGCCTGAGTGAGGCTACGTGCCTTGAGAATCTCACCAATCTTCGTCGCCAGCTGTGCCTTGACCTGCATTTCACTGGCGTCGGGCTGCCCGATGTCTTCATAGACATTGCCGGTGCTTTCTTCGATCTCAATCGCGTTGTGATGCTTGTGCATGATCCTGCGCCGCCTTGAGTCGCTGTTTGATCAGTTGTATGTCGTGCTGTGCTGTAGCGATGCCTTTCGTCGACTTTTTCTGGAAGCAATGAAGGACATAAACAGCTGAGTCGAAACGGACGGTATACACACCACGATAAGTGTTGCTGTCGAAATCCTCCACCACCTCAAGTACCGCGTTACCGCCAAACCCTTTCAATGCCTTGGTCTGTGAGTGCTTGCCTCCTCCTTGGGCGAGGTGGAGCGCAAAGCCAAACACATCTTGAACAGGCCCAGGCATTTGCTGCAGATCTTTCTTGCTACCGCCCACCCAGAGGAGTGGCTTCCATGAACTCATGAGAGGATATACCTAAATAGGGATAAGCGTCAGCGCGAAGAGAAATCTTACTCAACCGTTTCAAGCACTGAATGCTCTGACGACAGTGGCAAAGAGCCCCGCACATTCATCCCCCAACCCGGCGCAAAGCCCGGGAAAAAAACCAACCCTTCAGCCTCCAGGCGAAACGCCACACTCAGGCGGACAGCATCGTCCACATCGCCATGGCTTTCAAAACGTTGAAGGGCGTCCACTTCCACATCCGCTTCCCGAGCCAGGTCTTCCCGGCTCCAGCCCAGCATCAGGCGGGCCTGGACGCTGTGCCGTGGGGTGAATTGATGAAGGACGATCTGCTGTTCTACAGTGCTGCTCATTGCCAGAGAGGACATGGACTTTCTCCAGGTTCGACGGGGGAGGGCAAACTATACTGTGTTTTTGTACAGTTGTTTTGACCGCTCATCAACTGGATTTTCCGATAGCGCTGCCGCCGCTCTATTTCGCCCCTTCCAGGTAGGTGCTCGGTGACTGCCCAAGCACCCGGCGGAACATGCTGGAAAATGCCGCCGGGTTTTCATAGCCCAGGTCCAGGGCGATCCGGGTGACGCTTGTACCGCTGGCCAACCGCGCCAAGGCCTGCACAACACAGGCTCGCTGGCGCCACTGCACGAAGCTCAGGCCGGTTTGTTGGCGGAAATGCCGGCTGAAGGTGCGCAGGCTCAGGTGCGATTGTTGCGCCCATTGAACCGGTGACTGGTGCACGTCCGGCCGCTGCAGAAACGTCAGGCACAGCTCAAGCAGCCGTGGTTCCTCCGGCAGCGGGATATGCAGGGGCAAGTGCGTGGCGCGTGCCAGTTCATGCAACAGCAGGCTGACCAGCGCACCGTCGCGCCCGGCCTCGTCGTATTCCAGCGGCAGCTCCACCGCCTCCATCAGCAGCTGGCGCATCAGGGGGGAAACGTTGATGACGTGGCAGTCGGTGCCCAAGTCGGTGACGGCGTGCGGTTCGATATACAGGCTGCGCGTCGACACGCCGAGCATCAGCACTTCATGGGGCACTTGGGCGGGAATCCACACCGCGCGCTGGGGCGGCACAACCCAGTTGCCTTGCTGGGTGCTGACTTGCATCACCCCGGTGGCGCCATACAACAACTGGCCGCGCCGATGGCTGTGGCGCTTGAGCAGATAGCCGTGGGGATAGTCGGTGCCGATTGCCACGACCGTTCGCGGGGTCAGGTCGAGCTGAGCGATGGAAACGTTGCGCATGGAGCTGATTCCGGAAGTGGCAATATCTCGCACATTATTGGCCGACATGCGCAAGCGGGCCAAGCCTTGAGTCTCTATCGTCGACAGCTCTCCCTGATACTGAAGGCGATTCTCGATGTTCTATCTATTACTGGCACTGTTCGGCTGCATGACCGGCGTAACCGCTGTGCTGTTCGGCTTCGGTGGCGGGTTCGTGGTGGTGCCGTTGCTGTACGGCATGCTCAAGCTCAGCCACGACGCGGGCGTGAGTGGATCAGCGATGCATATCGCGGTCGCCACCTCGACCTGCGTGATGATCGTCAACGCGCTGATCGCCACTGGAAAACACCGTCGCAAAGGTAATCTGATTCGCCACTACCTGTGGCCGTTGGGCGGGTACATCGGGGTTGGCGCCGTGCTGGGGGCAGGGGCTGCAATGTTCGCCAGCGGCGATTTCATGCGGTACGCCTTTATCGCCTACCTGGCCATCACCATCGTCGATTGTCTGTTGCGCAGGGGCTTTCTCAGCCAGGACGACACACTCCAGCCACGACGCCTGAGCGGCATGGAAGTGACGGGCGGCGGCATCGCCATTGGCCTGATCGCGACCTTCCTGGGGGTGGGCGGCAGCGTGATGACCGTGCCGCTGTTGCGCCGTTGTGGCTTGAGCATGTCCCAGTCCACGTCCATGGCCAACCCGCTGAGCGTGCCGGTGGCGCTGGCCGGTACATTTACCTACATGCTCATGGCGGGATTCGCCAAGGTGCAATTGGGCACGTGGTATGTCGGCTATGTCGATTTGCTGGCGTTCGCCATCCTCACCCTGGGCTCGCTGCTGGGCATTCGCCTGGCCACGCCGTGGATCGGTCGCATCCCGGATGCACTGCATGCGCGGGTGTATATCGGGTTGTTGGGCGTGGTGATGGTGAGCATGCTGGTCTGACGCAAGTGGATTTTGCGTTCTTTTAGCCGCAGGCTAGGGTTACTTCTCTATTCAAAAGAAAGTGACCGGGGGATGTCATGTCCATTTCCGAAAGCGATTGGCAGAAGTTCAAGGTCCTCAGGGCATTGGCGCTTGAACGCTTTTACCTAGGCGTACTGGCTGATGCAAAGACCATCAGCGAGCGCGAAACGCTTTCTGCCGAGGCTCGGTACAGGACGCTGTATAGCCTCACCAGGGATCGCGATAACGATGTCGTCCGAATGTTTGATCTCTACAGTCGTTCGAAAGCCCGCGAGAGCCTTGCGCAAATGATCAGGCATGATTTGTTGAGTGATTCAGAGTTGTCGGTATTAAGCGAAGAGACATTGAGCGCTATCGGCTACGCGGTCAGGCAGCGTTACGAAATCGAGTGGGTTGCTGCACACGTACAAGGCGACTGAGTCTTGTCTTAGACTTCAGTCAGAATATTCAGGAAATATCTTGATGCTTAGTTTTAATTGTACGCAGGCGGCTGGTAATTTTTTTAGCCGGGTTCACAAAGGCAAAAAAATTACCCCGGTTCAAAAACTGCCGACACAAGAGCGCCAGGGCGATGACCTGTACGCCGACCCTCATCAGTGGCTGGTCCATGCCGCGACGGTGCAACGTAAACATGTGCTGTTGGCGATACATCTGAAAACCCGCTATTGCATGCTGTTTTTTGATATGAAAAAAGCCGACGCCGATGGCTTCGTGCGCACCTTTATTAATCGGTGGATGAGTGGTGTTTTGGATCTCGCCTTGAAGTCTGATGTTTTGGATTTGGTTGATCCGTCTGTGCCTGAGCAGCAATTCGTCAGTTTGGTCGAGTCGTACTCTCTACAGCAGCGGGGTGATCGGAGTGCGCAGACTCAAATCAACGAAATATTGCGGAGTTTTGAGATGGACGCAGAAGGCGTGGATCTTGTTGCAATGCCTTGGAGCGCTCTGCATTACGACGCTCGAATCAACCATACGCCTCGAAGCTTGAAAGATGTGAAGGGGCTTCATTTACCGGATGAGGAAATGCTGATTCACTGGTTGGTCACGGTAGGCGGCTTGGACCCTGCGGGCGCCGCACTTGCACGTGAAAAGTACCGTTTATTCAGCCGAAGGGCCTGACCTGGAATCGCATTACCGTTCTCCCAACCCCGGCGCCTCGCGAATAATCAGGTGATCGAGGTTCTCGATATTGGCACTGAATACCCCGAACGTCTGCTCGGGGTTTTTCTTGCTTGGCACCTGTTTCAGCTCCGGCGTCACCCCGTAGAAGAAGCAATACAACGGCCGATCACTGTCCACCGCGGCCTTGATCTGCTCCAGGAACGCCTTGCGCTTGCGGTAGTTCTCGATCAGTTTTTTGCTCAGGTAAACGTTGATGGAATAGGGCTTCTTGTCGAGCCAGGCTTTCTTTTCGAAGTCGATGCGAAAGCTGCTGGTGTAGTCCTTGATCTCCTTGATCTTGCCCCAGTAGATCAGGCCTTTATTGTCTTGCAGGTATTCGATCTTCTTGAAAAACGTCCAGTAGGTCGCGGTGTGATCGCCGATCTTCAAGGGCATGCTTTTCAGCTTTTCCTTATCGCCGATATTGGACACGTAGCATTCCACCGGGTGGGCAAAGACGCTGGTCTTGTCCGGGGTGGTGTCGCTTGAGCTGTGAGACAAGGCGTTGCGGGTTGCCGGCGTTTTCGGTGGTTCTTGTGGGGTGCCAGCCTCAGCACCGATGACCGGCGTTTTGCGTTCGTACTGGCGCCGCGTCAGGACAAATTCCGACGGGAAATTTTCTTCCGGCCCGTCTTCAGCTTCGCCTTTTCCGGCATGGCGACTGGCGTACCGGCAACCTTCAATATGCCGGGTGCTGGGGATGTTCTTGAAGTGGGGCGTACGCAGGTAATTGACGTTTTTTGCATTGAACGTGCCCAACACATTGCCCGCCGCAAACGCCGCCCGGCATTCGTCGTTGGGGCACAGGAAACAGTCCTTGTCGGAATCGAAGGCGGCGGTTTCGTCGAAATTCAGGTCGCGCACGTCATAGATCGACAGCTTGTCGTCGAGACTCAGGCTGTAGGCCGTGTCGAATTTCATGGGGCTCGGGTCCGTGAGAGATTTCGCTATTAATAGCGGGATATCGAGCAAATATCAGTAGAAATTACGCACGGACCACCACACGCCGGCCACTCAGGAAACACAAGGTGCCACCCACTGCCGTCAACCCGCTCAGTACATAGAACATCGAGGCGGGGGATGCATTGATCAGCAGGTAGCCGCAGATTACCGGGCTCAAGGCGCCGCCAAATGCCGCCAGGTTTTGTGCGCCGTAATAACTGCCGCGCAGGGCGTCCGGGGCGATGGTGTCGATAAACAGGAACTCGGACGGGTAGATGATCATCTCCCCGAGGGTGAACACAAACATCGCGACACACCACGACACCAGGCCGTCCGCCATGCTGAAGCCGATCAACCCGGCAATAAACAGTGAGGTGCCGAGCACGATCCAGTAGCGCAGTTGTTCACGCTTGAGGAAGCGGCCGATCTGGTACTGCATCAGGATCACCGTGATGGCGTTGCACGCCAGCACCGCAGAGAGAATTTTCAGCGCGTTCTCCGGCTTGTAGGCCACCAGCAGAAATTGCGACAGATAGAGGGTGTAGCGCCCGTGGACAATGGTGCTCAACAGGCTGCCGCTGGTGAACAGGATCAAGGTGCGATCGCTGCGCAGCGTCCTCAGGGTGCTGAGAAAACTTAAGGGTTTGTTGCTGTCGTCGCGCTGGGTCGGTGGGATGCCGATCATCAGGAACAGGCTGCCAAAGGCAATCGCGCTGGCGATCAGGAACGGTGCCAGGGGCATCTGCCCGGCAATCACCACGCCGAGCATCGGGCCGGTGGCGTAGCCGACATTGGTCAGGGTGTAGCGCAGGGAAAACACCTTGGCCCGCTGGCCCACCGGCAGGTTCTCGCTGATGATCGCCTTGGAGCCGATCAGGAACAGCGCCGAAGCGGCTTCGGTGATCACCAGGGTCAGGGTGGTCAGGTACAGGTTGCTGGCAAAGGTCAGCAACAGAAAACCGATGGAGCTGGAAAGCATCGCCAGGATCAGCAGCTTGCGCTTTTCCAGGCGGTCGATGATGTAGCCACCGTAGAGGCCCAGCAGGGTGGCGATGAAGACGGCGATGCCCATCAGCAAGCCGATGTCTTGCTGGTTGAGGCCCAGGCGGGTGCTCAGCAACAGGGCGAGCAATGGGCTGGTCATGGCGCGGCTGACGACGATGGTCACCGAGCAGATCATCAGGCGGCGGATTACCAGGGAGTATGTGGCCACGGTGGGGCGGATGTCCTTATTCTTTTTTCAAGGCGATGAAGATCCAGTGTGGGAGCGGGCTTGCTCGCGAATGCGGTGTGTCAGTGCCAACTGTACTGGCTGATCCACCGCATTCGCGAGCAAGCCCGCTCCCACATTTAGATCGAGTTACTGGCCGGCATTGATGCTGATTTTTTCCACCGCACCCTGCTCCAGATCCCACTTCTGCAGAATCTTGCCGTACGTCCCGTCATCAATCATGCCCTGCAACGCCTCACTGATGGCCGTGACCAACTCGGTATTGCTCTTCTCAATCCCAAGCCCCGTGAACTGCTTGGAAATCGCCAGGCCCACCGGCTTGTATTTACCTTTGTCCAGCGACATCAGGTAAGGAATGGTTTCACTGCCTTGCATCGCCGCATCCAGACGGTTCTGCTGCAACTGTGCCCGCGCATCCGCCGAACCCTCAGTGCCAATCACTACGATGGCTGGCTTACCGGCCTTCTCGCAGTTTTCCTTGCTCCATGCGGCAATTTCCGACGGCCAGGTCGTACGTCGGCTGGTGCCGACTTTTTTACCGCACAGGTCAGTCAATTCCTTGAGGTCTTCACGCTTGGCCAGGGTGTACAGCTGCGGGCCGCTGGTGAAGTAGTCGATAAAGGTCACCGCCTTCTGACGCTCGGCAGTGTCGGTCATGCCCGACAGCACAATGTCCACGCGCTTGGTGGTCAGGCCGCTGAGCATTTGTTCGAAGCCGGTTTCCTGCCACTTGATCTTCACCCCCAAACGCTCGGCCAGGGCGTTGCCCAGGTCAAAGTCCAGGCCGGTGAGCTTGTTGGTGGCGGTGTCCTTGAAATCCATCGGCGGGTAGTTCGGCACGATGGCCGCGCTGATCTCACCCTTGTCCTTGATCGCTGCCGGCAATGCCGCCAAAACCGAAGTGGAGGCCATCAGGCCTACGAGCAAACTTGGAAGAAACAGATTTTTCATGGGGGCGTTCTCGTTAGTTTTTTAGTTAAGTGCGAACGGCAGAAATAAAGCTTTGGGTACGCGGGTTTTGTGGGCTTATTAGAATTTCTTCCGGGCTGCCGGCTTCCACAATCTGGCCGGCATCCATAAACACCATGCGGTTGGACACTTCGCGGGCGAAGCCCAACTCATGGGTGACCACAATCATGGTCATGCCGGTGGTGGCCAAATCGCGCATCACCGACAGCACTTCTCCTACCAGCTCCGGGTCGAGGGCTGACGTGGGTTCGTCAAACAACATCAGCTTGGGGCGCATCGCCAACGCACGGGCAATTGCCACACGTTGTTGCTGGCCGCCGGACAACTCCACCGGGTAGGCATTGCGTTTGTCCGCCAGGCCGACGCGGGCCAGCAACTCCAGCGCGTCCTCGGTGGCTTCCTTGGGCGAGCGCTTGAGCACCTGGCACGGGCCCTCGATGATGTTCTGCAACACGGTCATGTGCGGGAACAGATTGAAGCGCTGAAACACCATGCCGGTGGCCAGGCGCTGACGAGCAATCTGTGATTCATTCAACTCATGCAGCTTGTTGCCGACGACCCGGTAACCCACCAGTTCGCCATCGACCCACAGGCCGCCCTTGTCGATTTTTTCCAGCTGATTGACGCAGCGCAGCAGGGTACTTTTGCCGGAACCGGACGGGCCGATGATGCACAGCACTTCGCCTTGTTCGACTTCCAGGTTGATGTCCTGCAACGCGTGATACTGGTCGTAATACTTGTTCAGGTTCACGGCCTTGACGATGCTTCTCATGGGCAAATCTCCTCAGTCAGGGCTTACGAGCGCTTGCCGGCGCCGCGGGCAAAACGACGCTCGAGGCGGCTCTGACCGAATGAAAGAACAGTCACCACCGCCAGGTACCAGATGCCTGCAACAATCAGCAGCTCCATGACCCGGGCGTTGGCGTAGTAGATGTTTTGCGCGTTGTGCAGCAGCTCCGAGTACTGGATCACACTCGCCAGGCTGGTCATTTTCACCATGCTGATGAACTCGTTGCCTACAGGCGGAATGATCACCCGCATCGCCTGGGGCAGAATCACCCTACGCAGCGCCTGAAGGCTCGGCATGCCGATCGACTTGGCGGCTTCGTACTGGCCGGTGTCCACCGACAACAGGCCGGCGCGCACCACTTCAGCGGTGTAGGCACCCTGGTTGATGCTCAGGCCGAGGAGGGCGGCCACGAACGGCGTCATCAGGTCCACGGTATCGATGCTGAACAGGCCGGGAATCGCGATCACCGGGAAAATCAGCGCCAGGTTGAACCACAACAGCAGTTGCAGAATCAGCGGCGTACCCCGGAACAGCCAGGTGTAGGTGATGGCCACGTAGCGCAGGATCGGGTTGGCCGACATGCGCATGATCGCCGTGATCACCCCGATCACCACGCCCAGCGCCATCGCCAGGATCGACATGATGATGGTGTTCACCAGGCCCCAGATGATCGCCTCGGACGTGAGGAACTGACCGATGTAGGACCATTCGATCTGACCGTTGGCGAATGCACGCAGCAAGGCAGCCAGTGCGATCACGATCAACGTGGCAAAAAACATCCGCCCGTAATAGCGACGGGGCACGTGCTCGTACTGGGTGATATCGAACTGGTTCTCGGTCTGCTGGCGCTCGGCTTGCAAGCGCTCTGCCGGGGTTTGTTTCATGGTGACTCTCCAAACAACTGACTACGCTGATGATCGTTCCCACGCTCTGCGTGGGAATGCATCCCGTGACGCTCCGCGTCACCACCTGCATTGGCGGCAGGACGCGGAGCGTCCAAGGCGGCATTCCCACGCAGAGCGTGGGAACGATCTTTAACCCTGTAGGAGCGAGCTTGCTCGCGATGGTCGTGAACGATAACGCTGGAAACCTGACACCCAGCGGCGTTCTTGAGTTTTTCGCGAGCAAGCTCGCTCCTACAAGTGAAGCTGTCTCAAATCCGAAAACCGGTGTAACTCTGTGCCCACTCTTGCTGCACAGCCAACGCAGTCTTCAACCGCCCAATCTGCTCCCTTACCCGCTCCGGTGCCGTCCCACCCCAACCACTGCGCGCCGCAATCGCCGCTTCCAGGGTCAGGCACTCACGCACTTGCGGCGTCAGCCGCGTATCCACCTCTGCCAACAACGCCGGCGAGGCTTCCCACAATTCAATTTCATGCTTCTCACAGGCCTGCACCAAGGCACCGGTAATCTCATGGGCCTCCTTGAACGGCACACCACGAGTGGCCAGCCAATCCGCCACCTCAGTTGCCAATGTGAAACCCATCGGCGCCTGACGCCGCAGCTCTTCCACCTGCACCTTCATCGTCGCGACCATCCCGGCGATCGCCGGCAGCACCAGCAGCAACGTATCCACGCTGTCCAACACACTGTGCTTGTCTTCACTCAAATCGCGGTTGTACGACAGCGGCAACGACTTGAGCGTGGACATCAGCCCGGTCAGGTTGCCAATCAACCGCCCCGCTTTACCCCGCGCCAATTCGGCAATGTCCGGGTTCTTCTTCTGCGGCATGATCGAGCTACCGGTGGCGTAGGCATCGTCCAACTGCACCCAGCGAAACTGCCGCGACGACCACAGGCAAAACTCCTCCGACAGCCGCGAAATATTCACCCCGAGCATGCCTGCCACAAACAGAAACTCCGCCACGTGGTCGCGACTGGCTACAGCGTCGATAGAGTTTTCGCACGGCCCGGTGTAACCCATCTCCTTGGCCGAATGCTCCGGCTGGCGCGCAATTGCCGAGCCGGCCATCGCCGCAGCACCCAACGGCGACAACGCCGTACGCGCATCCCAATCCACCAGGCGCTGCACATCCCGCAGCATCGATTGCGCATGGGCCAGCAAGTGATGGGCGAACACAATCGGCTGCGCCTGCTGCAAGTGGGTGAAGCCCGGGCAGATACTCTCGATATGCTGCTCGGCCTGGTCCACCAGCGCCTGCTGCAAGCCCAACACCTCGGTGGTGATGGTGCGCGCGTGGTCTCGCAGGAACAGGCGCAAATCGTTGGCCGTCTGGTCATTGCGCGAACGTCCGGCGCGCAACTTGCCGCCCAGGGCGCCCAAACGCTCGGTCAACACCCGCTCGATGAAGGTGTGCACATCCTCGTCATCCAGCGTCGGGTGCAGGCGGCCAGCGGCAAAGTCCTCACCGATGCGGTCCAGCGCTTCCAGGGTGCGCAAGGTTTCCGACTCATCCAGCAACCCGGCGCGCTGCAACTCACGGGCATGGGCCCGGGAGCCGGCCAGGTCGTAGGGCGTCAGGCGAAAATAGCGCTCGGGGCAACGGGACAGCGCCGCCAAAGCAGCAGACGGGCCGGACTTGAAACGAGCACCCCATAGGCGATCGGTGGGCTGAGACATGGTGTTCCTCACGCTTGTTTTTAGAAGTGACAAGCCCGATGGACGTGGCTTGGCCTTATGGATTCGGAGGGCAGTAGCAAAACGAAAAGTCCTGATCGTAGTGTCAGGTTTTTATGGGCGTTAAATCAGCCGGTAAAAGCTGTTCAACCCGCTATATTCAAGGTTGCCAAGGGCGGTTAAGTATGTTCATTATTGCCGCCCGGCGATGTTCATGGAGTAGGTCAAAGCCTGTTGAATATGGCACTTGAGGTCAACACGTATTATGGAAACCCCACTTTCCAATTCTGGAAACATACCGCCAAAACCCGGCACAAGACCGCCCCTGCAACTCAGCGGCCTGGACTTCAAATTGCTGCGGGTGTTCAAGGCTGTGGTCGAAGCGGGCGGCTTCAGCGCGGCGCAGAACGAGCTGAATGTGGGCTTGGCGGCGATCAGCAAGCAGATTTCCGACCTGGAAATTCGCATCGGCATGCGCCTGTGTACGCGAGGGAGGGAAGGGTTTGGCCTGACCGAAGAAGGCAAATTAGTCTATCAAGCGTCCATTGAATTATTTGCCTCGGTAGACAGTTTCAGAGACAAGCTTAGTTCGGCACAGAATGAACTGATCGGCGACCTTAGTGTGGGCGTTATTGATAACACCGTCTCCGACGTTAATTCACCATTGATTAACGCGCTGGGAAGATTACATACAGAGTCGCCAAAAATAAGATTACGTCTACATGCCTCGCAACTGGACGAAGTTGAACGGGGCGTGGTGGAAGGGCGGTTGATTGTCGGCATCGTCCCGGTGTACCAGCGACGGGAAGAATTCGATTATTTCCCGCTGTACGAAGAAAAGTCCCACGCGTACTGCGGCGTCGGGCATCCGCTGTTTGAAGCGAGTGACATCAACGCAGATGTGTTGCGCCAGCATGAAGTGGTCAACCATCGTTACGCGATCCACAGCGACAAGGCCAACTTCGTCAGCTACGACAGCCAGTCCGCCTCGGCCTCACAGGTTGAAGCCGTGGCCATCCTCATCCTCACCGGCCGCTTCCTGGGCTTCCTCCCCGAACACTACGCCGCGCCGCTGGTGAGGGAAGGGCGCCTGCGCGTGTTATGCCCGGAGCAGATCCACCTGAGCACACCGTTCAACCTCATCCTGCGCCACAACGCCCCACGAAGCCCGCTGGTCAAAGCCTTCGCAACGGCACTTGGCGTGGACCTCAAAGCGCCAATCTAACGAATTCACACCACCCTTAGAACCTACAGAGAGCCCCTGTGGGAGCTGTCGAGCCCCAGCGAGGCTGCGATGGGATCAACTCGGTCTACCCGCAGACCATATCCACTCGCATCACCGCCGCAACTTGCCCAACTTCTTCTTCGCATGAAAATGCGCTTCCTGCGCCGCTACCAACAGCTACCTGTTCGGCTACGCTCGTCGGGTAGCTGCTATAGAGCTATGCAATAGAGCACCTGCAAACTATCATTCTTACCTGTCTTCCCATGCCTAGAGAGGTGTTCCTTATGTCTACTGGAACGATCTTCACCAATAACCGTACACAAAATATCCGCATCCCTGCTGATATGCGTTTTCCCGCTGGGGTGAAAACTGTAGAGGTGCGTGCCGTGGGGCGCGAACTGATTATTTCGCCGGTTGAAAACACTTGGGACAGCTTTTTCCTTGCAAGCGAATCGGTATCTGATGATTTTATGGAGGAGCGCGCCGACCAAACCCAGCAAGAGCGAGAGTCCTTTGATGATTAAGTACATGCTTGATACGAACATCGTGATCTACATCATCAAGCGTCGGCCTATGGAAATACTGGAAAAATTCAATGCGAATGTAGGTCGTATGGTGATCTCTTCGATCACCCTTGCGGAACTGATGCACGGGGCCGAAAAAAGCCAGTTTGTTGAGAGAAATACTCGGGCGGTGGAGGACTTCATCTCCCGGCTTGACGTCATTCACTACGATGACAAGGCCGCTTTTCACTACGGCTCGATCCGCTCCGATCTCGAAAAGAAGGGCACTCCAATCGGCGTAAATGACCTGCACATCGCGGGCCACGCCAGAAGCTCAGGATTGGTCTTGGTGACTAACAACGAAGGTGAGTTCAAGCGAGTGAATGGCTTGATCGTGGAAAACTGGATCGCCGCCTAAGGCAGTCAATCCAGCGCACACAGATAGGTCGTCCAGGCGATTCAGCGTTGCTTGATTCGTTTCTTCTTCGCATGAAAATGCCGAAAATGCGCATCCTGCGCCGCCGCCAACAACTCCCGATCCCCGCGCGTATCACCCCAGGCCCTGAGCCGATACTCCCCCAGATCCCCATAAACCGCCTCAAGCCGAAGCACCTTATTCTCACACCGGCAATTATTCCCGGTGAGCTTGCCCGTCAATACTCCGTCAACCACCTCAAGCTCAGTGCCTATCAACTTGATCCCAAGCCGATCCGCAAACGGCTGCAACACCAACGCTGGCGATGCCGAACACAGCGTCACCACCGCCCCGGACTTCACCTCATCGGCCACCGATTGCAGCCCGGTTGGCCGCATCAACTTGTTCCAATAGGCCTGGCAATACGCTTCCGCTTTCTGCTGAACCCACGCCTTATCCACGCCGGTCATAAAGGTGCGGATCAACTGCGCCTTGAGCTCATCACGGCTAATCACGCGCAACAGAAACTGCGCGCCAGGCACCGCCAGCTTCACCATCCTGCGCACGAACTCGCCTTTACCAAAGGCGAACTTCAGGAACGGCACGAAGCTGTCGTGGTGGGTCAGGGTGCCGTCGAAGTCAAAGACGGAGAGCACTTTGGCATCCAAGGGGCCGGATTCGAGCATGTCTGGGTTCACGGGCGGGTCTCGGTCCTATCTCGTAATTTTGGTAATACATCAGTTGTGACCACAGAAGTTTACTCTTCTTTCAATCTTTCGATTTTCGAGTAAAGCCCTTTGGTGAAGTCACCGCGGTCACTTGATCGGTGACAACGCTGATGGCAATTCGGGCACAAGGCTACAGCATTGGTGATGCGATCCGAACCCTTCTGGGCGAGGTGCTTGACGTGATGTACTTCAAGAAATGGCAAGCCATCCACTTCGAAGGGAGCGTTTGAACCGCAGCCTTCGCAAATGCCATTGGCCTCATTCAATACCCAAGCGCGTACTTTGGGATCGCGAACAAAAGCCGTACCGACAATGGACACTTTCTGTGGCTTCGCAATTCCGTCCGGCACCTTCTCGATGGGCTGCTGCAGTAGCTTGGATGCTCGGCGGACGAGGGTTTGTTCATCTGCAGTTTGCGCTGTTTCATCTGATTCAAATATACGAAGGGCAGTGAGGGCTTTGCGAATCTGTTGTTCTACTCCCGAGCCCACGTTATTTGCAGGTTTGTACCCCTTGATCCGATCCAGGCCCATTTGGACCAGAACCGCAGAGATATTCTGCATGCGAAACTCGATGGAGCCTTCTGTACGACCTGCGATTGGTCCCTGACGTAGCAATCGGTTTTCATGGGCTTTATTAAAGGGTTGGCCGTTCTTCTCCAACGCCAACATCTTCAAGTAGGTCTCGACTGCCGCGGCTAATTCCTCGTCGCTCCAGTCGATGCTGTCTTTTGTAATATCCATACAGTCGCCGAGGGTAGAAAGTCCTCGGACGATACTGAGTGGCCACTAGCACGTCTACGAAATTTCCTACGAGACTGTAGGATTTGGCACTCTGCAAATACAAAAAAGCCCTGAACAAGTCAGGGCTTTTCAGTTGGCTAAGGAATCAATCCCAGCTCAGCGCGCCGCCAGTCTGGTACTCGATCACACGGGTCTCAAAGAAGTTCTTCTCTTTCTTCAAGTCCATGATCTCGCTCATCCACGGGAATGGGTTAGTCGTCCCTGGATACTCTTCCTTCAACCCAATCTGCGACAGACGACGGTTCGCGATGAACTTGAGGTAGTCCTCCATCATCGCGGCGTTCATGCCGAGTACACCGCGTGGCATGGTGTCACGCGCGTATTCAATCTCCAGCTGAGTCCCTTGCAGGATCATCTGGGTCGCTTCTTCCTTCATCTCGGCATCCCACAAATGCGGGTTTTCGATTTTGATCTGGTTGATCACATCGATACCGAAGTTCAGGTGCATCGACTCATCCCGCAGGATGTACTGGAACTGCTCGGCCACGCCGGTCATCTTGTTCCGACGGCCCATGGACAAAATCTGGGTGAAGCCGCAGTAGAAGAAGATGCCTTCCAGGACGCAGTAGTAGGCGACCAAGTTGCGCAGCAGCTCTTTGTCGGTCTCGACGGTACCGGTTTCGAACTTCGGATCGGAGATCGAACGGGTGTACTTCAAGCCCCAGGCAGCCTTTTTGGCGACCGATGGAATCTCGTGGTACATGTTGAAGATCTCGCCTTCATCCATGGCCAGCGATTCGATGCAGTACTGGTAGGCGTGGGTGTGGATCGCTTCTTCGAAGGCCTGGCGCAGGATGTACTGGCGGCACTCCGGGTTGGTGATCAGGCGGTACACGGCCAGTACCAAGTTGTTCGCGACCAACGAATCCGCAGTGGAGAAGAAGCCGAGGTTGCGCATCACGATGCGACGTTCGTCGTCGGTCAGGTCTTCGGGGTTTTTCCACAAGGCGATGTCGGCGGTCATGTTGACCTCTTGCGGCATCCAGTGGTTGGCGCAGCCGTCGAGGTATTTCTGCCAGGCCCAGTCGTACTTGAAAGGTACGAGTTGGTTGAGGTCGGCGCGGCAGTTGATCATGCGCTTTTCGTCAACGGCGACGCGGGCGGCGGAACCTTCCAGCTCGGCGAGGCCTTCGGCGACGTCGAGTTTGTCGAGGGCGGCCTTGGCGCGCACGATGGCGGCGGAGTCATTGGCGGTGACGGCGCGGGCTTCGATGGCGGCGGCAGCGCCGGCACCGTCGAGGCGGTCCATGTTGGCTTCGGTGGCGTGGCCGGCGTTGGCGCCCCGGATGACTACGTCACCGGTGTCTGGTTGATCTGCTTCATCCCAACTCAGCATTGAATTGCTCCTTCGTGGTCCGTCTGACGGCGTGGGCTTCGATTCACCCAGCGTGTTCAAAAATGTGCGTTTTGCAGGCTTCAAGGCATTGAAATACTGCGCATAGTGTGGTCGGTGTTCAGCGTTCTTGCACACTATGTAGTGGTTGTCTGTGTTTGTGGGCACACTATATGGGGTGTAACAACGATGGTCAACGCACAAGACCAGGCCGATGGTCGCAGGGCCATGACTAAAACTCACAGCCCCATGACTTTTAATGGTTACGGCCGCTACCCGGGCCAGTGCTAAAAATTCGCCAACCAGCTCCCCATAACAAAAAAGAGCGTTTGCGAAATGAAAGCACTTGATCTGTACATCGGCGAAGGCTTCGAAGGCCCAGGCGTCAATGCTGCCCACATCAACATCCTCATCGGCCCGCGCAACGGTCCGGCCGGCCAGGCGTTTGCCAACAGTTTGGCGTCGCCAAGCCAGGGCCATTGCCCGTTCATGGTGATTGCCCAGCCGAACATCCCGGTCAAACCCATGACCCTCTACGTCAACAAGGCCGCCATCGGCAGCGACCTGCACGGCAATGCCACCTGGGGCGCGTCCCAGGCCGGGATCGCCAAGGCGGTGCTCGAAGCCCTGCTCGACGGCACCCTGCCGCCGGAAGCCGAAGACGAGTGGGCGATTGTCACCGCCAACTGGGTCAACCCGGCCTGCGATGACCTGGATGCGGTCTACCTCAACAACTACAACGCCTGCCGCACCGCGATCCGCGCCGCCCTCACAGGCTTGCCGCACACCGCGCAACTGGCGGATGTGGTCAACCACATCAGCAACCCTTTCTACACGCCAAAAGCCTGAGGACATTCCCATGCAATACATCCGTTTGGGCAACTCCGGCCTGCAAGTCTCGCGCCTGTGCCTGGGCACCATGAACATGGGCACCCCGGACTGGAAGCCGTGGATCTTCGACGAGAAACAAAGCGAACCCATCGTTGCCCATGCCCTGGCCAACGGTGTCAACTTCATCGACCTGGCGGACTTCTACTCCGCAGGTGTCGGCGAAGAAGTGGTCGGGCGCATCCTCAAGCGCGTTGCGCGCCGTGAAGACATCGTGGTCACCACCAAGGTCGGCTACGGCACCCGCAGCGGCATCAATGCCAGCGGCCATTCGCGCAAGCACATCATGGACAGCATCGACGCGTCCCTGAGCCGCCTTGGCATGGATTACGTCGACGTGTTCATGCTGCATTACTTCGACGTGAACACCCCGGTGGAAGAAACCATGGGCGCCCTCAACGACATCGTGCGTTCCGGCAAGGCGCGCTACATCGGCGTGTCGACCATGCTCACCGGGCAACTGGCAAAAATCCTCATGGCCTGCGAGCGCAATGGCTGGGTCAAGCCGATCAACATGCAGCTGCAACTGAACTGCGCCTACCGCGAGGAAGAGCGCGAGATGATCCCGTTCTGCCGCGACCAGGGCCTGGGCGTGTCGGTGTTCAGCCCGCTGGCCCGTGGCTTGCTCACCGGCGAAGTGCAGTCGACCCGCAACCAGACCGACTTCTTCACCCAGCAGATGTACAGCGACCAGGCGTCGTTCGACATCGCCCACTCGGTGCAACGTGTGGCCCGTGCCCGTGGCGTGTCCAACGCACAGATTGCCCAGGCCTGGGTGGCCAATCATCCGGGTGTGGACGTGATGCTGGTGGGCGCCGACACCACCGCACAATTTGATAGCGCGCTCGCCGCTTTGGACACCCGACTGGATGCCGAAGAACTGCACGAGCTGGAACGCAACTACACGCCGTGCGATGTGATCAACGACTACACCGCCGGCAAACGCATCCTGCGCAGCGCCCGTCCGGGCCTGGACCGTTTTAACCTGATAGAGGCCGTGGCATGAACCCGCTGATTCGCACAGGCAATTTCATTGATGGCCAATGGTCCAGCGGTGGGCCGGTCTACCCGGTGCGCAACCCGGCCAATGGTGCGCAGATCGCCGAAGTACAACGCGCCGGGGCTGAAGAAACCGACCTGGCCATTGCCGCCGCCAACCGCGCGTTGCCAGCCTGGCGCAAGCTCACCGCCAAGGAACGCAGCCAGCGCCTCAAGCGCTGGAGCGAGTTGATGCTGAGCAACCAGAAGGACCTGGCCCACCTGCTGAGCCTGGAACAGGGCAAGCCGCTGGCCGAAGCCATGGGCGAAGTGGTCTACGCCGCGAGCTTCCTCGAATGGTTTGCCGAAGAAGCCAAGCGTGCCTATGGCGACGTGATCCCGAGCCACAAGGCCGACGCCCGCATCATCGTGACCAAGGAAGCCATTGGCGTGGTCGCGGCGATCACCCCGTGGAACTTTCCCCTGGCCATGGTCACCCGCAAGGTTGGCCCGGCGCTGGCGGCGGGTTGCACGATGATTCTCAAACCGTCGGAAGAAACCCCGCTGTCGGCTTTCGCCCTGGCGGTGTTGGCAGAACAGGCCGGGATTCCGGCGGGCGTGTTCAACATCGTGTCCGGCGATGCCGTGGCCATCGGTGGCGCACTGCAAGCCTCCAGCATTGTGCGCAAGCTGTCCTTCACCGGCTCCACCCGCACCGGCAAGCTGCTGATGCGCCAGGCCGCCGACACCCTGAAAAAGGTCTCCCTGGAACTGGGCGGCAACGCGCCCTTTATCGTGTTCGACGATGCCGACCTGGACGCTGCCGTCAAAGGCGCCATGGCTTCCAAGTTTCGCAATACCGGGCAGACCTGCGTCTGCGTCAACCGCTTCTTTATCCAGGACGCTGTGTACGATGCGTTCACCCGCAAGCTGGCCGAAGCGGTCTCTGCGATGCGCGTCGGCAGCGCCCTCGAGGGCGAAACCGAACAAGGCCCGCTGATCAATGCGGCCGCGTTGGCCAAGGTTGAAGCCCACGTCGGCGACGCCCTGGAGAAAGGCGCCAAGCTGCTGTGCGGCGGCCGTCGCCATGCCTTGGGCGGGACGTTCTTCGAACCGACCATCCTCACCGAAGCCCACGGCGAGATGCTGATTGCCCAGGAAGAAACCTTCGGCCCGGTGGCGGCCTGCTTCCGCTTCAAGGACGAAGCCGAAGTGCTGCAACGGGCGAATGACACGCCGTTTGGCTTGTCCGCCTACTTCTACAGCCGCGACATCGGCCGCGTATGGCGCATGGCCGAAGGCCTGGAAGCGGGCATGGTCGGGATCAACGAAGGGATCATCTCCACCGAAGTCGCACCGTTTGGCGGGATCAAGGAGTCGGGCCTGGGCCGTGAAGGTTCCAGGTACGGCCTGGAGGATTACCTGGAGATCAAATACCTGTTGATGGGCGGTCTCTGACCCCATTTACCCAAACAACCCCGATCCAATGTGGGAGCTGGCTTGCTCGCGAAAGCGGTGGGCCTGCCACCACATGCATTGACTGACACACCGCCTTCGCGAGCAAGCCCGCTCCCACAGGGAAATGGGCTTGCCCGCTGTTACTCCGTCAAAAACAAAAATATGGAGAACACCATGTCCACTCAACCCATCAAAATCGACGACCTGCCCATCGGTCGCTTCCACCTTAAAATCGCCGGCCTGACCTTCGGCGCCCACTTCACCGACGGCTACATCCTCGGCCTGATCGGCATTGCCTTCACCTTGCTCAGCCCACAGATGCAACTGGACGCCTTCTGGCAAGGCCTGATCGGCGCCTCGGCCCTGATCGGCCTGTTTATGGGCAGCCTGTTCTTTGGCTGGATCTCCGACACCCTCGGCCGGCAGAAAATCTTCCTGGTCAGCTTCGTCCTGATCACCGTTGCCTCGGTGATGCAGTTCTACGCCGAAACCGCCATGGGCCTGTTCCTCTGCCGGGTGTTGATCGGTATCGGCCTGGGCGGCGACTTCAGCGTCGGCCACGCAATGCTCGCCGAGTTCTCGCCCAGGAAACATCGCGGGGTATTGCTGGGCTCCTTCAGCGTCGTGTGGACGGTTGGTTACGTGGCCGCGACTTTCGTCGGCACCGCCATGCTCAGCCTCGGCGATGATGCCTGGCGCTGGATGCTCGCATCGTCGGCAATTCCTGCCGGGCTGATCCTGATCGCGCGCATCGGCACGCCCGAATCGCCGCGCTGGCTGATCAACCAGGGCCGGATTGCCGAGGCCCGAGCCATCGTCAAGAAACACCTCGGCGAACACGTGGTCCTCGATGAAGAACCGTCGACGCAAACCCGTTCCGGCTACGGCGTGCTGTTCAGCCGTGAATACCGCAAGCGCACCGCGTTCAACTGCCTGTTCTTCGTGTGCATCGTGATGCCGTACTTCGCCATCTACACCTTCCTGCCGTCGATCCTGCAGAAGATGGGCCTGGCCGAAGGTTTTGGCACCGAGCTGATGCTCAACCTGCTGCTGATCATCGGCGCCTTGATCGGCATCTGGTGCACCGTGAAATTCTCCCGGCGGGGCTTCCTGATCAACTCGTTCATCATCCTGGCGGCGGCGCTGTTCCTGCTGGCGGTATTGCCGGGCAGCATGGCGTGGTTGATGGTGCTGACGTTCGGCGTGTTCACCCTGGTGCTGTCGGCGGTGAGCAACCTGGTGGGCGTATTCCCGGCGGAGAGCTTCCCGACCGAAGTGCGGGCCAGCGGCATCGGCCTTGCCACAGCCGTCAGCCGCCTGGGTTCGGCGGTGAGTACCTTCCTGTTGCCGGTGAGCGTAGCGGGGATCGGCCTGAGCCCGACCATGGGCATCCTCGCCGCTATCCTGGTGCTGGGGGCGATCATCTCCTGGGCCTGGGCGCCGGAAACCAAGGCGTTGACCTTGAGCCAGGCGTGCAAGGTGCAGAGTCCTGTGGAAGGCAATTTACCCGTGAGTTCAGTGAAGATCGTATTGCCTACCTGAGGGACCTGTGGGGAATCGTGATGATCTGTCTATGACAGGTCGCATGAACCGCGTACCGTACAGGCGAAATTTCATCGGCCTGCCAGCGAACGGAGTCATTTTATGGACGAAATCATCGCTCGAATCAAAACAGCAAAAGAAGCGAGAACTTTCGCCCAGAATGCGAAGACTCTCGGGAACGTCGCCGCTGAAGCCAAGGCACTTGATCGTGCGATGGATCTCCAGGCGCAAGAAGACGGATTTGTGACAGCAGCGCAGGTTGCGATTGCGCGAGCGTTATATGTTTATGAGGCAGAGCAAGCAAGGGCAAAGGGCCAAAAAAAATACCTGGCCAAGCGCACACGCAATATGTTTCGTGTGCACGGGCCATTACTAGCAGCGGAAAGGATGGTACTGAGCCCACGTCCTTCGCAGGGATACGCAGTGTTAACGCAGGCGGGGCTGGGATCAGCCAGTTTTGAGTCAATTATTGATAAGTACCCGGAAGAGTTCTCTGCGCAAGCGGTCCTTGCTGCTCGTGCTCGCCTCACAGGTTTTAAACCTCAAGCCTTAATCTCGTTGGAGACGGCTGATATTGGTGCGTCTCATGTTCCTCCCCCCGCTCTTGATCCAGAGGCGTTGCTATTCATTCAACGGTTTAAAGATCCTGAAAATCGCTTTCAGATGTCCTGGAAACCTCATTACACAGAGACCATAGCTTTAGTACGAGAAGCGATTGGAGGTGACCGATTAGCGGAGATCGTTGATCTTATTTGGAGTGATAAAGATAACGGTGTAAGCAACGCGGGACAGGGGCTGCTAGGTCAAGAAGCTATTGATTCTCTACGCCCGAAGTTTGAGGCTCTGACTCGTGAGATTGCGGCAGACGCCAGCCCTGAAAAATATCAACAGGTCCTGCTTCGACTAGAGGAGTGGCGAGATGAGGGGCTGATAATTAAGTTGCCGAGGTTGTTAATAGGTCGTGCGTTTGCAGCGATCCATCCGCTGATTTATCACACGCTTGTTGTAGATGATAAACAAGAGCGGGTAATCGAATGGTTGCGGGCTAAAACCGGATTTTCTTCTCCTGAGGGGAATTGGGCTGAGAAAGCCGTGGCAGTAGCTCAGCACCTGAGCCAAATTGAGTTTTTTGACGACGAGAGCCTTGAACGCAATATGTTCCCCTGGTTTGTGTTCGAGCATCTTCGGGACGAAGATCGTGTAGTTCCATTCCGAGCTGGGCACAAAGAGCGACCTCTTGCAGCGACTGCGCAGCTTCCGGCGGCTCAGCGTCGAATATTGCTAAGACACAACAAATTACAAACGTACTTGTACAGTTTGTTGTGCGAACAATACGGTAAGGATCTTGTCGGCACCGAGCATCCGACAGGCTCTGGCGGTTATGCGGATGCGGTCGTTCGTTTCAGCAATGCGAGTTGTTTTTTGTATGAAGTAAAAGTGTCTTTAACGGCTGCTGGCGCGGTGAGAGAGGCTGTTGGACAGTTGCTTGAGTATGCCTACCGACCGACGGGGCTTGAGCCGGAAAAACTGTTCATTGTCGCTGAACCGCCGATTGACTCTGTCACCGCGCAGTTCCTTCAAAGGATGAATGCTGAGTTCGGATTGAAGTTTGAGTACCTTCAATTGACGCTTCCAGAAGACATATGATCATTGATGCAGTCATCAAGTAGAGGGCTCTGGTTTCCACTGTGCGTTCAGGGATTGCTCACCCGGTTCAACCACTGCGTAAACAACCGAACCTTGGATAAACCCTGCTTGTCACTTGCCACATCCAGCCAATAGCCATACGGGCCGATTACCTCCACCGGGGTGATCGGCAGCAGGCTGCCATTCGCCAGTTCGCGCTCGATCATCTGCCGGTCGATCACCGCCAGCCCACCGCCGGCCAGGGCGGTGTGGATCACCTGGTCCAGGGTGCTGAATTCCAGGCCCTGGCCTGCATCGATATCTTCCCGGCCCATGGCCGCCAGCCAGTTCTCCCAGACCTGCAAACGCTTGCCGTCGTGCAGGATGTGCAGCAGCGGAAAGCGCCGCAGGTCGGGTGGCTGACCGTCGCTGAACAGTTCCGGGCTGGCGACGGCGATGTGGCGTTCCATCACCAGCAGTTCACTGTTGCACTGCGTGGCCGCTTCCAGGCCGAAGCGGACCTGGCAGTCGATTTCCGCCAGGCTCGCATGGGTGTTCTGGTGGGTGACGCTGAGGTTGATGTCCGGGTAACGCTCGCAAAACCTGCGCAGGTGGGCGGACAGCCAGCGGGTGGCCCAGGTGGGTGGCGCGACGATGCGCAGGCGCTGGCGCAGGTTGGGCACGCGCACGGCGTGCAGGGCGCGCTCGATATGGTCGAAGGCGTCGCTCAGGTGCGGGGAGAGGGCGAAGCCGGCTTCGGTCAGGGACAGGCCCTGGGGGGTGCGGATGAAGAGGGCGACGCCGAGGTAGTCTTCCAGTTGTTTGATCTGGCGGCTGACGGCGCCCTGGGTGACGTTGAGGCCCACGGCGGCCTGGCTGAAGCTGCGGTGGCGGGCGACTTCTTCGAAGACACGGAGCATGTTGAGGGAGGGCAGTTGGCGCATGAAATGGATTCCACACCTGTTGTTTTTATGGTGTTTTTGGCGGCCTCTTCGCGAGCAAGCCCGCTCCCACATTTGATCGGCGCCGCGGTCAAAATGTGGGAGCGGGCTTGCTCGCGAAGGCGTCAGTGAAGACGCCGCCTATTTTAGAAGTAGTAGCCAATGTTCATATACAACTGATTCTCCCACTGGTTACTCCCCCCAGCTCCCAAGCTCTCGGTATAGCTGCTCCCACCAATATACGGATCGTTCTTGCCGATCAACCACTCCGTGGCCACCCACAGTTTACTCACCGAAAACGACGTGCCCAGGATCACCCGCTGCGAGGTCTTGAACTGATCCTCGGACTTGTCAAACGCGCTGTAGTTGGCATACAGCTTCACACCGCTGACCTGGTCAAACAGGTACTTGCCACCCACGTCGTAGCTCAAATCCGCCACATACAGATTGCCGCGGCTGGCCACGTTGAACGTGCCGTCATACCCGCCCAGGGTCACCACGCTGTCGGTGCCCGGGTTGCGCGGCGACATCTGCTGGCGTGCCGCCTGCAATTGCACGCCCCACGGGCCGTTCTTGCCCAGGTAGTGGATCGCCACCGCGTTGCGTCGGCCATCGTCATTGGTGTCCTTGTTCTCCAGGGTGGAGGTCAGGCCGGACAGCCCGACTTCCGATTTCCACCCGCCCAGGTCCATGGCCTTGGCTACCCGCACCACCACGGTGTTGCGTTCCTGGTTGTTGCTGCCGTCGCCCACGTAGCTGTCGGCCTCGGAGATCACGCTGGAGTAGGTCACGCCCTTGCTCGTGCCTTTGCCTTGCCACGCCGGGCGCAGGTAGTAACCGGCCTGGATGTTCCAGTCACCGCTTTGCTGGATGTACTTGGCGCCGACCTGCTGCACATCTTCCAGGCCGATCACGTTGCCCAGGGTTTCGTAGAAGGTGCTGCCGAAGTACGGCTGCAAGCCAAACGGCACGGTGTTCAAACCCACTTGCACCTGCTGGTCGGGGTTGAACTTGTAGCCCACCCAGGCGAACTTGGCGAACTGGATATCGCCGTAGTTCTTGGTGTACTGGTACGGGTAGGAGCGCCCGTAGAAGCGGTACTGCGCCTCGCCGATCCAAGTGTCGGAGTTGTACTTGGCGCTGAGGTACGCGGTGTCGAGGCCGAACTTCTGGATGTCGCGATCCGGGTCGTAGTCCCAACGGGCGCGCACGGCGCCGCCGAGGTCGAGGTTGTCGGTGACTTGAATGGCCATGGCCGGTGCCGCAAGGGCGCCAAGCACAGGGACCAGAGCGATGTAACGGAAGGTTGGTCGCATGGTTTTGCTCTCGTTATTGGTTATTTTTTTGCAACAGCAGCCCCTTGCCGCAACGAACGCTGCGACGCGGGGTAAAGGGTTGACTCAGTGCGCTTGCGGGCGAATCAGCCGCAACGGCGGGCCTGCCGTGGGCAGCTCCGAGGCGCCGGGGGCGGCGGCCAGCAAGGTCTGGGTGTAAGTGTTCTGAGGTCGCAGCAACACTTGCTCGGCAGTGCCGTATTCCACGACTTCGCCCTGGCGCATCACCGCGATGTAGTCGCTGATCTGCGCCGCCACCCGCAGGTCGTGGGTGATGAACAGGATGCTCAGGTTCAGGCGCTGCTGCAGTTCGGCCAGCAGTTCCAGCACCTGTTTCTGCACCGAGACATCCAGGGCTGACACGCTCTCATCGGCGATCAACACTTCCGGGCGCATCGCCAGGGCGCGGGCGATGCCGATGCGCTGGCGCTGGCCGCCGGAGAACTGCCGGGGCTTGCGCTTGAGGGCGTCGCGCTTGAGGCCCACCTGTTCCAGCAAATCACCGGCTTCAGCCCACGCATCCTTGGCCGACAACCCGCGCAATTGCGCGGCGCGGGCGATGATGTCGCCCACCCGGTGCCGAGGATTGAGCGAGCCATACGGGTCCTGGAAAATCATCTGGATGCGCCGACGATTCGCCGCCAGCGCCGAGCCGCGCAGGGCCAGGAAGTCGGTGTCACCGACCCATACGTGGCCGCTGTCGCTGTCCACCAGGCGGATCGCGGCTTTCACCAACGTGCTTTTGCCCGAACCGGACTCGCCGACAATCGCCAGGGTCTTGCCCCGTGGCAGTTGCAGCGAGACATTGCGCAAGGCCGCCACCGAGCTGCCGCCGACGGTGTAGGTCTTGGTCAGGTGCTCGATGCGCAATGCCAGCTCGCCGTCGGCGCTCGGCTTGTGCAGCTCCGGGTGCAGCGCCGGCACGGCCGCAATCAGCTTGCGGGTGTAGGCGTGGGCCGGGGCATTCAGCACCTGGTCGCGCTCGCCGATTTCCACCAGCCGGCCGCCTTCCATCACCGCGATACGGTCGGCAATCTGCGCCACCACGCCGAAGTCATGGGTGATAAACAGAATGCCGTGTTGCCCGCGGCCGCGCAGCTCGCGCACCAGCTTCAGCACTTGCGCCTGGGTGGTCACGTCCAGCGCCGTGGTGGGCTCGTCGGCGATCAGCAGGTCCGGGTTCATCGCCAGCGCCATGGCAATCACCACTCGCTGGCACTGGCCGCCAGACAATTGGTGCGCAAAGCTGTTGGCGATGCGTGGCGGGTCCGGTAGTTGGGTGGATTCCAGCAGCGCCAACATGCGCTCGCGACGCTCCGCCGCCGGCATCTGCGGTGCGTGAATATCGAAGATCTCTTCCACTTGCTTGCCAATGCGAATCGCCGGGTTCAGCGCCGCCATGGGCTCCTGGAAAATCATCGCGATACGGTTGCCCCGCAGCTGGCGCAAACGCTCCTCGTCGAGGGTGCAAATGTCATCGCCGAGGAAGTCGATCACGCCTTCGGTATGCCGCAAACCCTTGGCATAGTCGCCCATGATCGCCGCCGACAGCACGGACTTGCCGGAGCCGGACTCGCCGATCACGCAGAGGATTTCGCCCTTGCGCACCTCCAGGCTGATGCCTTGCACCGCGTGGCTGCGGTCGGCGCCGGCGGGCAATTCGATGGACAGGTTCTGCACCCGCAGTACTTGCGTGTGGTTCATGCTCAACTCCTTGCGCCTTTCTGGGCGTGTTCATCCAGGCCGTCCGCCAACAGGCTCAGGCCCAGCATCAGGGTGGAGATGGCGATGCACGGGAAGATCACCAGGTGCGGGAAGGCGATGGCCATGGCGCGGCCGTCATTGATCATGCCGCCCCAGTCCGGTGTGGGCGGCGGCAGCCCGAGGCCCAGGAAGCCGAGGGCGCCGATCATGATCGCGGTGTAGCCGATGCGCAGGCAGAAATCGACAATCAGCGGCCCGCCGCAGTTGGGCAGGATTTCCACCAGCATGATCCGCAGCGAGCCCTCGCCCTGGGTGATGGCGCTGAGCACGTAGTCTCGCGAGCGAATATCGATGGTCAGGGCGCGCATGATCCGGAAGATCGCCGGTGCGCTGGTGAAGGTCACCGCAATCAGGATATTCAGCGCCGAAGCGCCGAGGGCGATGATGATCACGATGTACAGCACCAGCACCGGGAACGACAGCACCGTGTCGGCCACATACGACAGCACGCTGTCGACCCAGCCGTTGAAGTAGCCGGCGCACAGGCCCATGGCGATGCCCACGGCAAACGCGGTGAGCGTGGCGAGGATCGACCAGAACAGCACGGTACGGGTGCCCCAGATCAGCCGCGAGAGAATGTCGCGGCCAATCATATCGGTGCCCAGCAGGAAGCTCTGGCCGTTGTCGCCGACGGTCATTGGCGTGAGCAAGGGCGTGAAGCTTTCCAGCGGATCATGGGGCGCGATCCACGGTGCGAACAGCGCGATCAGCACCCAGCCGCCCACCAGCAGCAGGCCGAGCAATGCCAAGGGATGTTTGAACGAGTGCAGCAGGTTCATTGGGCACCTCCGCCGAGGCTGCGCAGGGTGATGCGCGGGTTGAGCCAGGTGTAGGCCAGGTCCGAGAAAATCTTGGTGATGCCCACCACCACGGCACTGACCATCGCGCAGGCTTCGATCAGGTACACGTCATGGTTCAGCGAGGCGGTGTACAGCAGCGAGCCGAAGCCCTTGTAGGCGAAGAACACCTCTACCACGATCACGTTCGACAGCAGCCACGGGATGTACAGCATGATCACCGTGACCGGCGCGATCAGCACATTGCGCAGGGCATGCCGCAGCACAATGCGTGAGGTCGATGCGCCCTTGAGTCGCGCCGTGCGGATGTACGGCGCCTGCATCACTTCCACCATCGAGGCCCGGGTGATGCGCGCCAGGTAACCGATGCCGAACAGGCACAGCACCATCAGTGGCAGCACCAATTGCACGACGCTGAAGCCTTCGCTCATGCTGCTCACACCGGGCAGCCAGTTAAGCCAGAACACAAAGATCGCGGAGACGAACACCGCGCTGGCGAAGTCGGGAATCGAGGTGGTGACGATCGACAGGAACGACACCAGGCGGTCCAGCGCCGAGCCCTGGCGAATCCCGGCCAGAACGCCGAGGGTCAACGCCACCGGCACCATCACCAGCAAGGCCAGGCCGGCCAGGGTCAGGGTTTGCGCAAGGTTCGGCAGCAGCAGCTTGATCACTGATTCGCGAAAGTACACCGAGGTGCCCCAGTCGCCGCTGACAAAGTCCTTGAGCCACACCAGGTAGCGCCACACAAAGGGTTGGTTATAGCCATGTTCCACCAGCCACGCGGCGCGCTGGTCGGCGGCGGAGTAGGGGCCGAGGACGTTGATCGCCACGTCTTCGATATTCAGTTCCAGGGCCAGGAACACGATCAATGACACCGACAGCAGGGTCGCCACCAGCGCCAATAACTTGCGCATCAGAAAATGAGCCATGGGTGCATGCTCCGACTGTTCAAGGGATGCCTGCCCGTGTGCGGGCAGGGAGGAGGGCGTGCGCTAAATCAAGCGCTCATCCACACACTGTCCATCGGGTAGAAGTCGGAAGGGTGCACTTGGAAGCCCTGGACCTTTTTGCTCACGGCGGTGAACTTGTCGCCCCAGAACGGCTGCACGATCACGCAGGCGTCCTGCAGGATGCGTTCGACATTTTCCATCGCCACGGCGCGCTGTTTCGGGTCGATGATGCCCATGGCCTTGTCCAGCGCGGCATCGAACGCCGGGTCGCTGTAATGGCTTTCGTTCCAGGCGCCACCGCCGCGGTAGGCCAGCTCCAGGGACATCACACCGAGCGGGCGATGGGCCCAGTAGGTCAGGCTGAAGGCGGCCTTGTCCCAGATCGGCCAGTACTGCGCGGCGGGGATCACCTTGAGGTTGATGCGGATCCCGGCTTCCAGGCAGTTCTGTTGCAGGATCTGCGCGCAGTCCTGTTCATAGCGGCCCTGGGTGTTGCCGACGATCAGGTCAATGTCGATGCCGTTGGGGAAGCCGGCTTCGGCCAGCAGCTTCTTGGCCGCCGCCACGTCGCGGTTGCGCTTGGGCAGCGGGAAATATTCGGGGTGGGAAGGCGCCACATGATGGTCTTCGCCGAGGGTGCCCATGCCGCGATAGGCGATCTTCAGCATCTGCGCGTTATCGGCGCACAGCACCACCGCCTTGCGGATGCGCAGGTCGGTGAACGGCTTCTGGTCGCAGGCCATGCGCATCACCACGGTTTGCGCCGACTTGCAGGTCAGCAACTGGGCCCCGGGCAAGCGCTTGGCCAGGTCCAGTTCAGCCACCGTCACGCGGTACAGCACGTCGACTTGTCCGGCTTGCAGGGCGGCGAGGTGGGTGGACACGTCGGTGCCCATGTCGATGTAGCGCAACTCGTCAAGGTTGGCTGGTTTGCCCCAGTAATCGGCGCGCTTGGCGAAGGTCGCCTGCTTGTTCACGGCGAATGAAACCAGCTTGAACGGCCCGGTGCCCAGCGGGTTTTTCGCCCAGTCGTCACCGGCCTTGAAGCTGCGGTGCACGATGGCGCAGGTGAAGGCGTTGAGCATCTCCGGGATCGCCAGGATCGGCCGCTTGAGCACCAGGCGGAACTGGAACTCGCTGACTTTTTCGAAGGCCTTGATGTCCTGGAACGCGGTGCGGTTCACCGACTTGGAATCGGCGGCGATCCAGCGTTCGATATTGTGCTGCACGTCGTCGACGTTGAAGGTGTCGCCGTTGCTCCACTTCACGTTCTGGCGCAGGTTGAAGGTCCAGGTAGCGAGGTCTTCCGACGGGCTCCAGCTCTCGGCGAGGTAAGGGTGGGTGATGTTGTCGGCGTCGACCCAGGTCAGGTATTCCACCGAGTTGCGCAGCAGGTTCGAGGCTTCGATCCAGGTGATCAGCATCGGGTCCTGGATTTCCTGGATCGCGCAGGCAAACCGCAGGCTGCCGCCCTGGCGTGGCTCGGCGGCCTGGGCGTGATTGCCCAGCAGTGCGGAACCGAGAAAGGTGCTGGCACTGGCGACGGTGATGCCCAGCAGCGCGGCCGTGCGCAGGAATTGGCGACGGTTGATTTCGCCGCTTTGCACTTGGGCACACAGATCATTTACGGCTGGATGCGGCGCGGCGCCGTCCAGGGTAGTCAACTCTTTCATAAGCCTCTCCGGTACTTGCGAATATGCGTTTTTTTGTTGAACCGCAAGGGTCAATGGCAAGCGCCGCGAAGGCGCGACCGTGACCGCTGTGAAGCCGGCAGAAGAACAAGGCGCAACGAAGTCGGGAGGGTGGCAATGGGACAGGACATAGGGCAGCTCTCATGTTGTTTTTATTAGAGATGCCCGCAGTTTTGTCATTTGCGCAAAGATCGACAAACGACAAATTCTGCGTTGGAACGTTCTATAAACGCATGTTACATGTCGCTCCCCACCGACCGATCGTTCCCACGCTCTGCGTGGGAATGCCGCCCCGGACGTTCCGCGTCCCCTCTGCGAAACGGTGACGCAGAGCGTCACGGGATGCATTCCCACGCAGAGCGTGGGAACGATCAGTACCTCAACAAGCGCGGGTCGAACGGGTAGTCGGAGAGCAACTCGATGCCGTGTTCGTGGATGTAGATCTGCTCTTCGAGCTTGACCCCTTCGCCGCCGTCGTCGTGGCCGATGTAGCTTTCCACGCAGATGGTCATACCGGCTTCGAACACACCGTCGTAGCCCAGGGCATCAATGTCTTCGCGATGCACCACGTAGGGGTATTCACCGGTCATGCCAACCCCGTGCACCAGGGCGAAGTAACGGTTGTTTTTGTAATGCTCGGGAATCTTCCAGGCCAGTTCCGCGTACTCCTTGAAACTGCGCCCGGCCTTGAGCATTTCCATGTTGGTCTGCACTTGCTCGTAGGCCAGTTTGTACAGCTCCTGCTGCTTGGCGGTGGCGGCTTGTTCACCGCACAGGAAGGTCCGCGAGAAGTCGGCGTAGTAGCCGAAACGCCCGACCACGTCAGTGTCCAGCGCTACCAGGTCGCCGGCTTCGATGGGCCGGGTGCTGCACTCCTGGAACCACGGGTTGGTGCGTGGGCCGGAGGACAGCAGGCGGGTCTCGACGTAATCACCGTCGGTGGCGATCACGTGCTGGTGCAGGTGCGACCACAGCTCGTTCTCGCTGATGCCGGGGGTGAGTTTGCTTTCCATCAGGCGCACCCCGGCTTCAGTGGCACGCAGGCTGGCGCGGATCATCTTGAGTTCGTTCGGCACCTTGATGCAGCGCGCACGTTCCAGCGGTTCCTGGGCATCGAAAATCTGGTAACCGAGCTTTTGCAGTTCGAAGGCCGCAGCGGAGGTGGCGCTTTCAATGGCGATGCGTTTGCCGCCGCCGCATTTGCGCACCAGCTCATCGATTTCCGCGGCCCAGTCGGCGGTGACATTGCCCAGGAAACTTTCGCAGAAGTAATAGGAGATGGCTTTGGCCGGGCGCACTTCATCGACGGTGTTGAGGGTTTCGGCCAGGTGCAGGCAGCCGCCGAACTCGAACACCACCACCGGGCCTTCTGCCGGGATAAACGCATAGCGGGCCGGGTTGCGCGCCGAGTACACCTGCATGTTGCGTGAGCCGGTGGCGTAGCGCATGTGGGTAGGGTCGAACACTACGCAGGCGGCGTAGTCGCGTTTTTTCAGCTCGTTGCGTACCCGTTGCAGGCGGTCCAGCTGGATCTGCTGGATCTCGTCATGGGTAGGTTCGCAGTCAGCGGGGTTGCGGTTGGGGCCGGACAGACTCATGGGGTGTTCCTCGCAGGGCAAATACGGTTTCAAGGTTTTTTAGGTATGAATCAGTCGAGCAACTGGTCGCTGCGGACCAGGTTGCGTTCGGCTTGCAGATGGGCTTCGGACAGGCGTCCGTAAAGCTGCTTGGTGCGCTGGGCACGGCCGATGATTCCGGGCTTTTCGGAGTAGGCGAAGATCGCCGTGTTGCGCTCGGTGGCGCCTTCCACGCGGGTCACCCGGTGCACCGAAAAACGCCCTTTGAATATCTGCAAATCGCCGGGATTCAGCTCCAGTTCCTGCACCCGCGAACGGTCCTCGCCACGCACCACCTTGCCGACGGCGCCGAGGTTCTCCTGGGTGCGCGAGCGAATCATCGGCGCGTACTCGAACAGGCCGCCGGCCTCGGGCTTCTGGGTCATCATGCTGACGATGAATTCGTTGGTATCGAAGTGCCAGGGCTGCTCGGTGCCGTCCGGCATCACGTTGATCACCAGCCCGGCGAACGGGTCGGCGTACTCGAAGATTTCCGGCTCATTCAGGCAGGCACCGATAAAGCGTTTCATCATCGGCGACACGTACAGCCGGTGGATGATCGCGTCCGGGGCGATCATGTCGCGGGTCACAAAGCCGCTGGTGCGCTCCATGAACGTGCGGCGCGGGTCATCGTGGGGCAGGGAGGTGTCGTCCTCGGTGAAGTAGGCGTTGACCTTGCGCACCGAATAAAACGTCTTGCCCGACAGCGCCAAACCTTCCAGGCGCGCCTGCTCAAGCGCCGCGGGGCGCAGGAAGTTCTTCAGCAGGCAGCAACCGTCTTCGGCCAGTTCGGCCCGGGCGTGTTCGATCAGGGCCTGTAATTGAACATGGCCCGAATCATGTATGGGATACAGCTCGGTATTAATAATGTCGCTGATATCGCCCACTTCAGCGTCAGCAAGTTGAAGGCTCATGCAAGACTCCCGGAACTATCAGTTGGTGTTTTTTGGCTGACCCGATAGTTGCTGAACGAGGTGCAAAGTGGAAATTACAAGTTGTGATCGAATCCATCGGCGAGGGCGATAGTTATGTCGGGCGAACTGGATGGCACCCTGCTTAAAGTGTTTGTGGCAATTATCGAGTGCCAGGGGTTTTCGGCGGCCGCCGAGCGCCTGCACAAGACCCAATCCACCGTCAGCCAGAGCCTGCAACGCCTGGAAGACATCGTCGGCACGCCACTGATCCGCCGTACCAGCCGCTCGGTGGGCCTGACCCCCGGTGGCGAAACCTTTTTGATCTACGCCCGGCAGATCCTCAAGCTGCACAGCGAGGCCGTCAGCGCCGCGCAATTGCCCAATCAACAGGTGTGTATCCACCTCGGCATGCCCGAGGACTACGCCGAGTACTGCCTGGGCGGGATGCTCAAGGACTTCCAGGCGCAGTTCTCCCAGGTACGGCCCGATGTGTGCTGCGAGATGTCGACGGCCCTGGTGGGGCGCCTGCAACGGGGCGAGCTGGACCTGGTGCTGGGGGTGGAACACGCAGGTTTGCAGAGCGGGGAATACCTGTGCGACGAGCCGTTGGTGTGGGTCGCGGCGCCCAGCTGGAGTTGCGTGGGGCGTCAGTCGGTGCCGTTGGCGGTGTACGCCGAGGGCTGCGCGTTCCGTGCGAACGCCGTGCAGGCGCTGGCCCAGTCCGGGCGCTCGTGGCAGGTGGTTTACACCAGCCAAAGCCCGCGCGGCATTGCGATTGCGATCGAGCAGGGCTTGTCGGTGGGCGTGATGGCGCGGCGCCTGGTGCCACCCGACTGGCAGATTCTGGACGAGCGCCAGGGCTTCCCGCCGATTGCGCCGGCGCGCCTGATGTTCTGGCGTTCAGCCGGTTGCCAGGTGCCGGAAGTGGATGCCCTGGTGGAGATTCTGCGCCGGCAACTGGGCCACTCAGGGCATCTGGGCGGCCAGCGCTTCGCGGGTGTGTCGCTGGGCCATGCGCTTGAGCAATAACAGGCTGGCCAACACCCAGGCCGCGATCCAGCCGTGCACCACCGCAAATTCGCCAGTGAGTTGCAGCAGCCAGCCGCACAGGGCATTGCCGGTGGCACTCGCCAGGCCGTAGCTGACCATGCTCAGGCTCACCACTTGCAGGCTGTGCACCGGGCTGAGCCGGGCACCGACGTAGGCGGCCATCAAGCCCCAACACGGGAAATAGAACAGCGCGAACAGCCCGGCCGCCAGCCAGCTCAGTACCAGGCTCGGGTGCCCGAGCAAGCCGAGCATGCTCAGACCAAACGCGCCGATACTCAGGGCCATCACCCGCAACGCCCCCCAACGGTCTGCCAGCGTGCCCAGCAGCAAGCCGCCGATCACACCGCCGATCCCGATCAGCGTCCACATCGAGCCGGTGACGGAGGCGCTGGCTTGTAGCTGCTCGCTGACGAACGCCGACAGGAAATTCAGAAACGGCCCGCTGATGGCGCCGATAAACGCGCTGAGCAAGACGATCTGCATTGCCACCGGTTGTGCCACGCACAACTTCAGCCATTGGCGCAGCACTTGGTTCAGCGCCGGCGCCATGGTCTCGCGTGGTGCCGGTTGCTTGATCGGGGCCAGTGCCCACAAGGTCAACAGCGTGACAACCAGCGTCAACCCGGCGCAGATCAGCCAGAACTGGCGCAACGACAACCCCTGCAACAGCGCGATCAACAGCCCGTTCAAGCACAGCGCAAAGGCTGAGCCCGAGGACGCCAGCCCCAGCACCCGGCTGCGATGTGTAGTCGGGATCACCTCTTGAGCGAGGGCCGAAATCGCGTTCCAGTTCGACACCGCGCACGCCGACACCAGTGCCAGGCACAGGGCAAACGGCAGCACCCACGGCGTGGCGACGGCCAGGGCCAGCAGGGCGGGGCTGAGGACGATGGTCAGGCGCACCATATTGCGCGGGCTGATCCACGCCGCCGCCAGGCCGCTGGCAATCGAGGCGCCCATGTAGAACAGCTGCAACAGCGCGGCAATCAACGCGGCCTGGCTGTAACTGAGCTCAAAGGCCAGGCGGATCTGCGGCAACAGCGCCGAATACAGGAACACACTGAAACCGTGGGTGGTGGCGTTGCAGGCGGTAAACACCAGTGCCAGCAAGCCAATACTTCGCCGGGATGAAACGGGTGCGTTGGACATGGCGATGACTCGATAAGTTAATCGCGAAAGAGAGGGGCGAAGTTACAGGAAGTACATCGGCAGACTAGCGTTTATAGCCTGGCGACGACCAATGCTTAATTGTCTAAGTGTGCATGCGTTATACGCAGGCTATTTATTCGTGAGCGACGGTCTGTAGCGATAAACGACACTTTCAGCGTTTGTGACGATTAATTGTTTGTCAGGCTGGGGTGCTACCGCTGACCCAATACAAAAAGGTATGTTGTGCAGGTTATTTCCCCTGTGCTCCCGAGTGTCGTCCATGAAACGCAAAATGCCCGGTCTCAACGCCCTCAAAGCTTTCGAAGTCGCCGGCAGTACCGGCAGTTTTACCCGGGCCGCCGAGCTGTTGAACGTCACGCAGAGTGCGGTCAGCCGCCAGGTGCGCCAGCTTGAAGAACAGTTGGGCGAGGCCCTGCTGGAGCGTCGTCACCATCACCTGGAATTGACCAGTGCCGGGCGGGTGTTGCTGCGGGCGTTGCATCAGTCGTTCGACAAGATCGAGCTGACGGTGCGCAGTATCCAGCAGAAGTCCCATGCCAATCGGCTGCACATCAATGCGCCGCCGACGTTTACCAATCGTTGGTTGATGCCGCGGTTGGGGCGCTTGCGCGAGCAGCATCCGGAGTTGGAGTTGAGCATTACCACGCGGTTGCAGGACAGCCTGGCGGAGACCAGTACGCTGGATTGTGCGATTCGGTTTGGCGATGGGGAATGGGATGGGTTGGACAGCTCGTTGTTGATTCAGGAGCGGCATATCGCGGTGTGTGCGCCGTCGTTGTATGCCCGGGAGTGGAGTGACGGGATTGATCTGAATCGCATGACGCTGCTGCATGTGCTGGCGCGGGAGGATCAGCGGTATCTGACGTGGAAGCATTGGCTGGATGCGGCGCGGATCAGTGGGGTTGATATCGAGGGGGGGTATGAGTTTGACCTGCTGGATTTGGCGATTCGGGCGGCGATCGATGGGTTGGGGATTACCATTGCGGATTGGCATATGGTCGCTTCGGAGTTGGCCAGTGGGCAGTTGACGCAGGTGCTGAATGTGCATGTGGAGGGGCATCAGTCGTATTGGCTGGTGACCCGGCCGGAGCAGACGGATACGCCGCAGTTGCAGGTGTTTGCGCAGTGGTTGCAGGAGGAGATTTGGTTGGCTCAGCGGCAGTTGGAGCCTTCTTTGGCGGCTGGGTGAGGAGTGGGGTTTGTGTACATATCCATTGCTGCGGTAACGGCCACTTATGGTTCCGCTCTTACAGCGGGTCACTTTTGGCAAACGCCCCAAAAGTAACCAAAAGGTCTTTGCCCCACCACTCGGTGC
>NZ_JBIUVK010000015.1:0-131573 GCF_044742865.1 Pseudomonas sp. NPDC087814
AAGGCAGAACCTTTGAAAGCGTTGCGCTCGACTGGCATACGGAAATGTCGGCCAAGTGGGCACCAGGCCATTCCAAGACTGTGATGAGCCGCCTCAAAACCCACGTGTTCCCGCTGATCGGCGCCCGCGCCATTGTCGACCTCGACACCCATGACCTCATGCAGCCCTTGGAAGCGATCAAGAAGCGCGGAACGATAGACGTTGCTTTAAGGGTACAAAACTACCTGCAGAGCATCATGCGCGAGGCAAAGCGCCTCCGGCTTATCACCGTAAACCCTGCTTACGACCTTGAAGGCTTGATTAAGGCCCCGCGGGTGGTGCATCGCCCCGCTCTACCCTTATCGCGACTGCCGGAACTACAGGAGCGGATCGACACCTATAAAGGCCGTGCACTTACCCGCCTGACGGTGATGCTATCGCTGCATGTGTTTGTACGATCCAGCGAGCTGCGTTTCGCACGCTGGAGCGAGTTCGACCTCAAGCGTGGCGTCTGGGAAATCCCGGACACTCGGCCAGCGTTGGAGGGAGTACCCTTTTCCACAAGGGGTACGAAGATGGCAGGGGATATCCATTTAGTACCCTTATCGCCGCAAGCAGTGGCGCTACTCGAAAAAATCCATGCACTCACAGGCAAATTCGCATTGGTCTTCGCAGGGGATGCCAAACCCTGGAAGCCCATGTCCGAAAATACCGTGAACAACGCGCTTCGGACGATGGGATACGACACCAAAACCGATATCTGCGGGCATGGGTTTCGTTCGATGGCCTGCAGCGCACTGATCGAGTCAGGATTGTGGTCGGAGACCGCCATTGAACGGCAGATGAGCCACAAGGAGCGCAACAACGTCCGCGCCGCTTACATCCACAAGGCCGAGTTCATCGAGGAGCGCAGGCTGATCATGAACTGGTGGAGCCGGTACCTGGAGGCCAACCGGCAGGAGCATGTCACTCCACACGAATTCGCCAACCAGATTGGAGATAACGTTACTCGGATAAAGGCGAAGCCTGGCATTGGCGCAGAGAGGAGGAGTTGATATGGATATCTCAACCGCACAAAGCATCAAGCTCGCCATTGTGTCGGCAACCGGACTATCTAAAGACGCGCTGCATATCTATTTGGGCATGGCGGTCTATTTGACGTTGATCGTTGGCACCCGACGATTCAGGCCATACCTTGGCTGGCTGGTTGTTTTAATCATTGCGTGTGCTGGCGAGTGGGTGGATCGGCGAGTCGATATTGGAAGCTTCGGATACTGGCGCTGGCAGGCAAGCGCTCACGACGTTCTCAACACGTTGTTTTGGCCGACGGTGCTGACACTGCTTTGGCTTTTAAAGTGCCGCAGTAAAGTAAGCGTACATCCGTAAGACTCTCGCAATCTGCTCTGCCACGCGGGTCCATCTAAACAGGGCTGCAAAGCCGCCCTGTTTAGATGGACCTCACTTAAAAAATCCAAAGCCCACGCAACTGTCTGTGGAAAACCACTGATTTCCACCGATGGATAATTTCATGCACAGCCGCAGAACTCCCGAAAATTGGAGCCTTGACCCAAATTATCCACAGGCGTAGAGAAGATCGGGCAAAGCGCTGTCTTTGACAGCAACCCAGGTAGCCAGAACCTTTAAGGCTACGCCACACCGTGATGGTTCTCCCAAAGTGCGATTAGCGTCCGGCGGCTCGCACGGTCACAGCGATGTGATGGATGCCTACTTTTACCAGTGTGCCCACTGTGGCAACTCATCCCTTTCATAACTGCCCTGCAGCAACCTATCCGCTTGGCCATTCCCGTGCGCCAACCTGCGCCCGTCTCTTTCTTCCGGAAAGAGACGGGCGCTCCTACCGTTGCTGCAGCCCAACTCGTACAAGACTTTGCGGCATTCCCCCTAGTGACAATCGGCGTGACAAACACCGAAGTCGCCAGCAACAGCGATGCAGATGATGGTGCCGCAGCCCTCGGAATGGACTGCACCTGACTGACAGTCAGGCACGCCCCGGTCATCTCTTCACTGCCTTTACCCGACTCAGGATCTCGCGGCGCTGCTCTCGTCAGCCAGCGCTGCCTCCACCCGCCCGCTTCTTCGGAAGTGTTCAGGAGGCCAGATCATGAGATGCCCTAGCTCCCGGTCGTAAGGAGCCGCCAGTCCTGCGTAGTGGACAAACCCCACAGGTCGCAGGGGCCTTGATCCCTGATAACACTCAGCATTCTTGGCGGGATGACGTGGGGCGAGAACGGGAGAACGGAACATGAGGTGACCGACATGGCATTAGTGGGTAGACGCGATGGTCGTAATTTCGGTTACGGCAGGCAATTGAGTTATGCAGGGCCCCAGGCATTGAAAGACGTGTTCGGCGGTGGCCACTACGGCACGGTCAAGGCACACAGTGATCGGTGGCAGGCGTTCGTGAAGTGGTGCCGTTCCGAACAGGGGCCCGGTATCAATGATGCGCGCCAGATTGAACGAAAAATGTTGGTGGATTACGCAGCGTACCTGTGCGACTTGTTTATCGCCCGCGGGTAAAGGGCAATGAGCATACCTTCAACTATCTCGCGCAAGCACGTGCGGCATTGGATATGGGGGACTGGCGAAATGCGCTAGGAGCGTCCAGACAGAACCTTGAGGTGTTCTCGGATAGGGTGTGGAAATGGCTCGGTAAAAACGACCTTGGAATGCTGACTGTTCCGTTGGCAGCTCGCGGCGCTGAGCCTGCTTTGCGCAACCTTTGTGAAGCGCTGAAAAAACGTCTCGATGACTCAAAAACTTTCATACATCCAGACAAGCCAGGTGTTGTGCAGGGGCTCGGAGCCGTCTTGGGGGGGCCGGCACCATCCAATGTGTGGCATTACCTGAATAAAGGTATCCACGAGGAGGTGAATCGCGATGATTACGATCAACACCTCGTTCGTATAATCGTAGAGACGCTTGAGGCAATGAATCAGCTGCAACTCCGAACTATGTCAGCGGCACTTGCGAATGTTGCTCAAGCTGCTGTGGAGGTAGCAATTGCAGTGAATGCTCAAGGGCAAGGGCGTAATCACCAGGCAGGCTGAGGACGTCGGATATCTCGCGAGCCCATTGGATATGGTGGGCTCGCGCAGCGGGCATAGGGCATTCGAACCGACGCATGCCGGCTATGACCCCCGTCGAGTGTTCCTTACTTATTCGTGCTGCTCACCGTTTCAATCCAAAAGTAAAAGGCGTTCAGGAGCGCTGTGGGGCGCCGGGCAACGCGGCTTATTTGTTCAACATTTACGGTCGCGATGGTATTCGCAATGCCTGTCGTCTTTCCATATGTTGTTGAACCACGTCTTCTTGCTATGTAGCGGCGATGCATCAAACCCGAACTTAAACTAGTCTGTACGGCTGAATGAGCATGACTCGTATCCCTGAAACTTTCCCAGCGCACCAAACTTGCAACGGCAGAATAATGTGTTGTTGCAATAATCACCCAGCTATTCAGGTGAGGATCTCAATGTGCGATTGCCGAACTTAAACAGAGTGATATCGACCTAGCTGGAAAGTCGCAAGTCTTGCCCAGTCGCTTTTACCGAAGGTAGACCTTCCGGACGGTTGAAAGATGCCTGCTATAATAGCATAATGATATTGCGTCGCCGGTTGCTTGGATTTGGTTAAGTCTATCCATGATAGTTCTATGGCGATCTGTATGATCTTTCATTATTTACATAATCATCATTTCTGAGGTGCATAAATATGTCATTGAAGGCGCTTTTTGAAGAAGATGAATTAGATCCAAAGCGTGAAGCGTTAGATCTGATGACTAGCTATCATTCGACCATAAGATTTCTAGAGTATTTCCAAGCAGCAATCTTCGACCGAGAGCAACAGCATCGCTCTCTTTTAAGTGTATACAGAGATTATTTATATGACCTTGGTCTGATTAATACGCATGATGACTATCCGAGGGTGGTTGGAGGGAGGGCGGATAACCCAAATGAAAAACAGGCGATTCGAAACTTAAAGTTCCCAATGGGGCTAGGATCCTTGGCAGCGTATATGAGTATTAATTTGGGCATCGCAAAAGAAATAGCATCAGATAAAATCCCTAACAAAATCAGTGACAAGCTCAAATCCGATTGGTACTTTAGCGAATTTGATATTATTGAGGATGAAGCGGTTAAAAATCCGCCAATACTTAGAGTTGTCACGCGTCTGCGCAATGCCGTTAGTCATCACAATTTTAAGCTGAGAATACCTCTATCGCTAATTCATGAATCTGATATTAAAGATCAAGTGGAAGTAACTTTCTATGATAAAGATCCAAAGGGTAAAGAGTTTTTTGCCAAGGCTAGGTTCAGAGTCGTAGAGAAACTGATGGAAAAGCTGCGCAGTAGTGTTTATTCATTTCATACCTGTCCCGTGTTCGATGGCGATATTTCTAAGCATGATGCTATTACTAATTACGTCGCCGAATGCTTTGAGCACTTTAGTCGATCTTATGCAGGGAAAGGATTAAAGTTTGAAGGGGTGATAGGTCTTAGCCCAGAGGATGCAATTGAAGTTATTGCCAAAACGGGATATTTCGAGATTTCAAAATCTGATTGCTTAATGCACGAAGTCCGTTTTTCGTTGAATGGTAAAAAGTGTGATGCTCAATACATAGATATCCCATACATCGGATACAATAGGTGGGGTAATATTTTGATTGAGGACGAGCTTTACCCAATGGGGGAGTATCCGATGGAATGGATGCTGACTCATGAAAAGTCTCCACTATGTCGATTGGATAAAAAGATTGTGAGTATGTTAGACCTTGCGCTAGCTTCACGTACCGAGTAAATCACAACACCCAATACTGCGACAGTAATACGGCAATCGACTACCTTACTGACTAGTTTGATTGCCAAATCTTGCTTACGGGAGGAAGGGCATGCTCATCAACGTTAAATATGCCAATGGGCAAAATCCGGCGGCAAGCTGGCCGAGCGAAGAGGCTGCGAGTCATATCAGCTGCCATCATTATGCTTAAGGAAGGGCACAAATGTGCACCTCACCCTTATGATGTGGGATAAATCTTATGGTGACGCTCGTACCAAACGAGGTAGAAATGGCTCCCATACTGGAATCCCCATGCTCGTTTAGTTCCACCCAAACGGAAGCGATATGCGGTATCAAACTGTTCAAGCTCCAGCGTCGCCCAGCGAGCTTTTGCTTCTGGGGTGATGGTTGCCACATCTTGGGGATGGTGCCTTTTCCGACGCTTCCGCTTTTTGCCTTCTCCGGTTTCAAGGCGGGCAATCTCAGACCACGTCATTTGTTTTAGAGGCTCAAGTTCGCGGCTAAGCTCGGTGGTCCATTCCTCCTCCGTCCAGGCTCTGGACTCTTTCCATGACCAGTCGCCTTCCGTATCGGATACAGAAATGCACCATGTCATACGCGAGCGGTAGATGGCTGGTTTGTCAGCCAGCTTGGGCATGCCCTTCAAGACTTCATTGCGAGCCTCGGGAGTAACAGGGCACTTTGGTCGCGGAGGATCGTTGGGCACCACAGCGATTTTGGAACTGGCCTCATTGTTGTCGATTGTGCCCGCCAGCTTCTGAGCTTTTTCATTCTTGGCAGCCCGTCGTTCTTCCCTTTTCTCAGCCTTGCTTCCTGCCACGGTTATAGTCCCGAATAGTACTCATGCATGCTTCCCTTTTCGATCACCGTGTTTGAGCGATTCAAAGGGCCAAGATTTCCTCGGGCGTTTTTCCATGGGGCTTCTTCGTGGGTCAAATTGCTGAGCCACTGAGCAGTCTTTTTGCCATAGACCTTAAGAACTTGGTCGATGGTATCTCGCGCATCGTCATCGAGGTTTTTCGGATTACCCTTGGGAAACATCGACTTATCGACCAAAAACTGGCCTCGATGAATCTCGTAGATCGATGGCAACACCGGCCCGTTTGCCCAAGCTTCAAAATCTGCGTCGAAAAGTGCGCACTCATCCCAAACCATGGCCCAGGCTTGCGAGTAATAAATGAGTTTTTGGAGCTTCATTGCCGATATTTCGCCAGTTTTATCAAGGATGTAGCTGGCAACATCATGCTCTGTGGTTTTGGTCATTTCATAAGAAGTCAAATTGATTTTCTTGAGTATATATGGATTATTAAGATCCTTCAATGATGTGTCGTTATGCGGGACTCAGATTCTATGAAAACGATATAGATGCTTCTCTGGTATTATCGTTTTCCCGCTAAGAAGTCTCTAAAAAGCGTTTAAGCATAATCAAGCTTACAAGTATGAATACTAGCCAGCACACTCGCGTTAGGATACGAAGTTTTGACTTGGCAGACTCGGATGAGGATGATAGCTTCACGCGAGAAGCTTTAATCTTTTCGTGGATCTCATCTACGCCCACAATGATGTCATCATATTTTTTAGTGGACCGATCGAACTCATCTGCCAGTAAATTTATGTGGTTAATGACATTGCTGTTTAATGAAACTATCATCCAGGTCGAAATGATCAAGCCGACAAGTATGACTAGATAATCCCATGCAGTTGTAGCCGGTTTTAAAATGGCACCAGCAGCTACAATGCCACCTGGGACAGCAAATGCCTTGGTCTGCTGAGCCATAATGGCATCTTGAACTTTTCCCAAGAAGCTGACGCAATCACTTTCGATCTCAGTCAGTATTTTATTTACTGAGAATTTGCTGACGTAAACTTTATAGCGTTCGTTATACTTTTTGTAGAACTTTGAAACGGATGCCATTATTAGTCGAAGGTTGCAGTCCTTCTCGTCCTTCAAAAGCTCCGTCAGCGTTTCGCGCATCACGTGACGGCGTTCTTCACAATGAACATCCTCATCGGCCATAATCGCCGTATGCATTTTTTTAGCGTCTTTTAAATCCTTTTCCCCTACGTGGATGGCTAGCAGCTCATCGCATGTCATCAAGTAGGAGATTTCTAATTTTGTAAGAAGCGATTCTTTCGAACTGAAAAAAATGTACTTATGGGTTTGACCGTCATCACCCTCGCTATGGCAAAGTGTTTTGAGCGTGTCTCTAAGTAGAAAGTAAAGGTCTATCAGTCGAGAAACTGAGATCTGCTGGTCCTCGCCCATGCCAATAATGTGGAGGTGTTCTGGCTTTTTGCTACGCGTCCGTACTGCATGCCACATGTCTTCGGTGTTGGCAAAAAAAGGCACGAAAGAGGCGTCCCAGGCCGAAGGTGTTAAGAGGCAGAGATCTGTACCAACCAGCTCCAATTTTTCAGGGCTATGGCACCCATGCTCTTTCAGAAACGCAAAAACCTCCCCCATACCAATCGAACGCGTGTCGAGTATGAGCTGGTCATCAACCAGAGATATGCGATCAAGCATCGTCTGAGCCCGAGACCCGACTAACAGTGTTGATGCTTCTGAGCTGGTTTGATACCTCTATGGGCAGCTTTATCTTCAGATACACGAAATCCTTATCGACGCTAAGGTCTGCATCACTCTCGCCGACCGTCACAGCGTCCAGCTTGAAGCGCCCGTCAAACTCTCCAGAGGGGAGCTTAAGATTGGTAAAGGCCATGTTTTTTGCAGTAACACCCGAAGGCTGAAACTCTTCGCTTACCTTGAAGCGCTCAGAGTTTTCTGAAATAAATTTGACGAGCCCTCCGTGATGCGGCGAATCCTCATCCAAGCACTTGTTGATGACGTGCTGAACTTCAGAAAGGTGGACACGTTCGCCCGCTTTGCTCTCGATATATTCGACGACGCGCTTGTGAATTTTGCGTTTCTCTGAGAGGGATAGGGTATTAGCCTCTTCTTGGAGGTATGCGCCCAGTGCGCTTTTCAGGTTATCAACGCACACCTTTCCAGGTATCGAGTCAGAACAGCCCAGCGCGACAGTAAAGAACTCGCTTTTTGAATTCCCTTTGATGAAGTACAGGTAAGAGTCACCTGTATTTTTAGGGAAGCCTTTCTTGAATTCTGTCAAATCCATGCAGGCAGCTTGGCGGAAGTCCTGTAAGTTCAGGCTTTCCGTATCTTTCGGGTTGAGGCTGTTGTCGTTGTCGAAGTCATAACCAGCCTGCTTGCCCAGCATGACAATTAGCAGATGATCCACCTGCCGGTGATCTTGGTAGTGCGAAAATACCACGTAGCCTTCATTCAGTGAGCGGCGGGCTGGGTCGTTTGCCTCGTCACAGAGCCGGTCCATCACGCCATTAACAAACGTGTCGAATTCTAGATCGCTGGCGTACTTCGAAAAGTTGGCAGCAGCAGAAAGCATGTCGGGATCAACATAGCCATAAATTCTTCCGCTCTTGGAGAATTTTTTACCGATGCGATTTACAAAATCAACGCATACCGGGGAGCTGAGATCCCAGTTGTTGCCCTTGTTGCTATCGTAAAAGGTCAGACCGCCAAGCGTGGTCTTAAAAAATTTCGCTGCACATGCGTTTAATACAACTAGCGATTTCACTTCAGGTTTTGAAGCCTCTGCCTCATGAGGAGACTGAGGTGAAAATGATGTGCGATCATCCATGCTAGGTTCGTCCGTAGGAACTTAAAATAGCGAACGCTTTTACGTCGCCTGCCAGCTCTGAATAGTAGCACAGTGCTGGCATGAGGGCCCCGGATTCCGGTTAGTGGGTTAATAGCGCGATCACGTGCCGCGGCGAATTTTGGAGCGAGCAAAAGCGGGCTCTTACGCCACCATTAGCTTGAACAGGCTGACCGATCCTCAAATTTCCACTGACCGCAGAAGGATCCGTGGTTACGCCCTCTGTATCGCCCGCATAAAGCCGGAGCTAACCACCGGGCACCTCCAGCATGACAACAAAGATAATACTATTGGCTTGCTGAGCGCTTAGATAACGATACCGATGATCCTATGTGTCTCTCGTACACATCTGCGCCATTATTCGTTGCGGTGATGGGGGCTGGCATACTCGAGCACTAACAAAAAGCGGCTCTAGTGAGCCGCCTTTTAATCCTATTCCCCCGGTTTATGCTTATGGGGCTTCAGCTTTGGATGCTCCTTTTGCTTTTCAGGCGTGACTCTTTGCCGCTTGTCCGGAGTGCCATCCTCGTTCGTTCTTTTAGGGCCAGGTTTGATACTCATGGTCGACTTCCTTTATCGCTGGGGTTGTTGAATCCTTGATTTTAAATATCCGCGCCCCGTTAAGCTGTCAATAGGGAGAAATAGGTACTGGAGTCACAATGCCGGCAAATGTGGTCGATTGGGGTATGGGTCATCTCCTTGGAGGCTCTGACTTCGGTGTTTTCGCTAATGAACTGAACCGCGCCTAAATTTTAGATTATGTATGGATGTCCCCCATCTGGCCGGCTGCGGTTCAATTTGGGCGAGGTATTTTCCTCTGAGATATAGGACGCCTAATCGATAGTCACTTGAATGGAGGCTGGGAGGGGTGAAATAAATCTTCGAGGCTGCTTAGCTTCCTCGTAGCGCCTAGTCTCGATGCCCCCATATGGGGAATGCTGCCACTATTTGACGCCTGGTGGTTAGGCTCATGGTTATTGGCTTTTTTGAATTTTAGAAGTCACCGACAGAGTTCATCATCTGTGACGCCTTGAGGCGTTATATATATTTCGATTTTAGGGCGCACTCGTCCTACTGGGCGTTCCGCCCAGCATGGCACTGGGCGGTTCGGTCACCGTTGGGATGTATGAGGGAGCCGTGGTCGTTGAAGGCGGCGTGGATGGCCATGACTGCTCAGATTACGCAAAACCTGGGGCTCTCTTCGGGCGAGAAGCACCCCATCCCCGTCTGTTCCGTCCATCTCAATTTAAGGCGGTAAATGGTTGATTCACCACTTCTAGGGGCTAAGGCCGGTTGCTAGTCATATGAATGAGTTTTCCAACACTAAGTTTGCTCAGGATAGCGAGCGATTGCTTCTCATCTTCTGGCTCAACAACATCATATGTGTGCCAGTGCATAGGCATCTCACCCTCCGCAATCTGATGAACAGTATGAATTTCCTTGAGCGACGCAGCGTGTACCTCAATAATCGTTGGAGACAGCGCATAGCTCATAAAGACTTGCTCTGCTTCCTCTAAATTGTCATACAAGACAATCGCGTAGCGGTAGTCCACCGGGCTTGACGCGAGGAATTTCACTCGGCCGTCCTCTAGGAAGTGCTTCAACAGATGTTCGTCTAACACTGGCGTACCCTCGACAGGAAAGCCAGCATGGAATTGATCGTTTATGATCACTAATGGATGCACGTTCACTTCATCCAAGCAGTCGCTCAGGTGCGGGTAGTGCTCCCCGCAGAATTTCTCTAGATGAGTTCGGACATATTGAGTTTTTCTGTTTGCCTGGTTTACCTTTTTATATATGCCACTTTTCTTTTCGTGTAGAGCATTATGATAGTCCAATGGGGTAATCGGTACTCTTCGACTACGTAACTCCACCACGACAATTGTTTTGCCGAAGCTGAACGTGAGATCTACTTCCTCTCCATCTCCACCATAGTCCAGATCGACCGCGCTGGTCCATTTCAACTTTCTACCGATAGGGCCTTCTCCTGAACTACAAGCTTCCATTACTTTTACCATGTGCTTCTCGAAATGCCCCCCACGGAGATGCGCTTTAGGGTCTACTAACGGCAACCACATATCTACGTTCCTGCGAAGACTAGCCGACAGTAGTGAACTGGTCGATAATGCTATTTCTCCGTCAATTTCGAGGAGCGGTTTTAGCCAAAGATCATCTTGTAGTTGTGCGGCCTTATAGGTGAGGAAATTTAATATTGAGTCGATTAAAGGCCCCTCAAATGGTGTGACCCCCTCCAGTACCTGTATCAGCTCTTCGCGCTTAAACCAAATGCAGAACTCGAGCAGCTCCGCAATATCGGCGACGGACGTATCGCTCTGTGCATCAGATATTTGGTGGGCAAGTAGTGACAGGTGGAACCATACTAGTAGGATTTCTCGCACTGAGTATGTCTGACCATTGATATCCTCAGGGCATTTTACTTCCATAATCTCAAAGAGATGCTCTTCTATACCAAAATACTGCTCAACCCACCTTCCGTTTACGTATCGCTTGAATGCTTCGTCAAAAGAGTGAACTCCACGTACCATCAAGATTCCGTTTGGATCATATTTTATAAATTTCTTTGGCCCGGCGGGGCCTAGGTATGCAATCGAGTCATGTATAAAATTATTGGTTTGAATTGAAACGGTACCGTTTTGATGATCTCTGCGATAATCGCAAATAGCTTTCATTTTTCCCAAATCGTTTAGTTTGGAAACGAAAATGATGTTTTTACCCGGTATAAACGAGAAGTACGTATCTCCATATAGGATCTCTTGCCAGATGACTGAACCATTATGATATAGCTGAGAGCAGCTCAAATCATTGAGTAAAAAATCTACCTTGTCCACGCCTGATGGATCGTCTGCGATGACTTTATACTTCTCTGATAAATTGTCTTTGTTGTCTAATGCGTCATAAATTGCAAGGCAAATACTATCGAGTCTCATCATTACAAGTTGGTTTGCATGAACCTTGGCGCCGTCTTGCGTGAGATCGGACTTGAAGGCGATCATTTTTTCCAACGACGGTTTGTCGTCAGGATTGAGTGAGCGCCGCTGCTGCGCTGACACTTGTGCGAATCCATAATTCGCAGCTGCAAGATGAATGTGAAAGAAGTCCTTCAGGATTAAGTTTTCGTCAGATTTTAACCTGTAGTGCTGCCGTGTTAATGATACGCGTTTGAAATGATTACCAAGCCAAGTTGCGGCTTCAGCAATTGATCGATCAAGAGAGTTGTTGTCTGCGAGACCCTTGAAAATATTGTGCCATTCTTGGAAATCTAAACCGGATTTTGATGTTGGATGGGAAAGCTCCAGCTTTCGCGCCATGCTCAACATTTTACTTTGATGTAGTTTCATGTTTGGTATCCTAATACTATCAATGCGGCATCGAAACTGAGATATCGGCAAAAAATGCAAATTCTTAAATGCCTCTCCAGTGATAATTCAGCCCTCGCGAAACGCTATGTCAGGGTCAATAGGAATGTCGCTCGGGCTGCATGAAGATATGCTATACCCTGCCCGAGAGAAGAGTGCTCGATTAGAGCTTGGCCACTAAGGCTGCTCCAAAAATGATCCGTGATTTAATTCCGTTCTCTTCCAATCACTATCAGACACTGCCGCTCTCTGCGATCAACGATGCTAGCAACTGCCAGAAAGGATGACTGAGTGTATGCTCCAAGTCTTAAGCGCATGACTTATGAGGAAAGGCATTTGGTATCCCACGTCTACATCTTGCAAGACCTGAAGCATCCTCGATTCAAGATAGGCAAAGCGAACGACATACTCGCGAGAGCGCGGAGTTTTCGGTGGGAGTCAGTTAATTTCCAACTATCGCTCGGCCTGCGCTTAGGATCGGAAACCGATGCAAATAGATCGTAGCTTGGCTTTGCCTGCGACTATGTAAAACCTAATGAATGCTAAAGGATAGTTTTAGAGATATAGAATCTCACCTAAAACATTAAATCATTATAAAACATGTGCTTATGTACACCTTCGACTCCTGGTGCCGCACCATACAAAACGAAGCCCTCGTAGAAATGCGGGGGCTTTGTTGTTTCTGGATTGCTCTTACCACAGATCCTGATCTGGCAGCCTCTCTACTTTCCGCTGATCATCTATCTGCTCCCACGCCCCTCTGCAATCCTTTCGAAACCCCCACCTTCTGTAACGACGCTCGCATCGATCTTTACATGCGAAATTTTGGGTTGAGACGGAACAGCGCAGAGCGATAAATAAATCCGTCCCCTTTACGTTCGACGCAGTTCGCTGAGTTGACTGGCTAGACTGTTACTAAAGGCCAATTGCTGTTTGAATTGCCTTAGCTGCGACGGTGGCTCCAATCTTCGTTGCCACGTCAAGCGCCCACTTCCCAGCGGATTTCAAATGCTCCAATGCCCCTGCGCCATCCTGTCTCTTCGCCGCGTTCTCCGCTGCACCAATGCTAGCAACTGCCTGGTCGTGTTCGACTTCGGTAGCTTGATTACGCATTGAATTGCGAAGTGTCGCAAGCTCCGCAGTAAGCGCAGGTAGATCGAGATTGGATGCTGCTTGTTGCATTACTTGGTTAAATGTATTGTTTTCCGCTTTGGCGTTGGGCCCGATCGCGCCAACCTGCCCTGTTACGTTGTACTGGTCACCCATAGAAATCTCCTGAGAAATGAACTGCTGAACAAAAACCTGATTATGTTTTGGAAACAAACGCTTATTGGCATCAATTTCTTTTGAATTGAAATCATGGACTTGATTGTAAACACTACAATCTAAAAAGTGGCAGGGAGATATAAAGCCCCACTCATATCGCCAATCGTTGGGTTTTTTTTCCCTTTCAGCAATCCTGCGCCCGCAGTCGCTATCAATTTCATCTACGTATTTCGCCAAGTAGCTTGCGTAGTAATGAAGATAAGCGAAAGTAACCTCAGGGCAAAAATTTGAAAAAGCGCTCCAGTTTCCTTGAATGCCATGTATGCAAGTTTCGTCTTCAGCAATAACTGGTAGCAGCTCGGAGCTAGCCCAAAAAGCATCCAAAGACGCTTTTTTATCATCGTTTATAGAGGTGATGATTCTTGCTTCGCCAAGCATATATATGCTCGCATAGTATCTTGGGCATTTATGTACATTTGCGTAGGGGCACGAGGCGGGAGCATTTTTCTCTGAGCTTTTGCTTCTGTACCATGAAGAATCAGGGATGGTGATAGGCATTGCTAATGTCCTGAAAAAATCTAACTATAGATATTTGCTACAGATCAATTGCTGTTTGAATTGCCTTAGCCGCGACATTGGTTCCAATATTCGTTGCCACATGGAATGCCCACTTTCCAGCAGATTTCAAATGTTCCAATGCCCCTGCGCCATCTTGTTTTTTCGCCGAGCTCTCCGCAGCGCCAATGCTAGCAACCGCCTGGTCGTGTTCGATTTCGGTAGCTTGATTACGCATTGAGTTGCGAAGTATCGCAAGCTCCGTAGCAAGCGCAGGTAGGTCGAGACCGCATGCCGCTTGTTGTAAGACTTGGGTGAACGTATTGTTTACAGCTTGGGCGTTAGGGCCGATTGCTCCGACTTGTCCTGTTACGTTGTATTGATCATTGGAAATGAACTGAAAAACAACTTGTTTAGGCTGCGGAGACGAGGATTCATGAGCGCTGATGTTTTCTGAGATTGGAGTTAATTTTAATTCGTTCCCCTGCTCTAGCTCATGTCGGATACTAAATTCGCTCGTCAATAGCCCCCACATTCGCTGAGCAGAAATGCTATCAGGTAAAAAATATTTTGCATCATTAATGATTGGTTCAATGATCTTGCCAGAGATAAAATCAGACTTTAAATCTCGTTTAATTGCGCATGCAAATTCCATTAATGAGGACGCGTTTTTAAAACGTTGAATATTCCCTTCAATTTGATTGGTGCTACAGTGAGGTGGCAAGTAGGAAAGAACTCCTTGCCTATCTATTAGCACCAATGTTTTATCGATTCGATGGATCTTGTTTTTTTGGATAACCGAATCAACTATGTCTGATTCTTCGATAGTGTGACGCGTTAGGATTTCGACTAGACGATGTAACGTATCTTCCGCCTCGCTACCTAAATTCATAATTTGAATGGCTGGAAAGATTTTAGGAGGCGCGGAAAGTTTTTTTATACTAGCGGTGCCGGTAGTAGTGATCGCAAGAATTTCAGAAACGAATTTAAACAACCCATGATGGGATTTAATATCTTGCAGGCCGGCAATGGTAGCAAGGCATTCGACATCAAAAGCCTGTACTTTTACTGAAGCGCAAATGCAAGATAAATATCTTCGCAAGCTTACTGTTACTTGAAGGCGTTGTTGTACCTGCTCAAAAAAAACTGTGAAGGTAAATTGTTTTCCTTCAACACCTAGCTCGCTCTTCGACGACCGCAATGCGTGATGAAAGTTCTTTGTTGGCTCAAGTGTTGTGGGCGCGTAAGGGACGCGTGGATTGCCTCCAAGCATACGCAAAAAAGAGCTAGCCCCTTTGATATTGAAAAGCGGGTTAGCCAGCCTAGTTTTTTCAATCCCTTGTGGGGAAAGACTGGAGAAGATTTTCCAACCTAATTCGACATGGTATGACATTTCAAACCTTCATTGGGTTGGCGAGGGAGGAGTCGAACCTCCTTGTTCTAGCAACCTAGAATCTGTCGGCTCAATGTCTCCAAAGCGCCGTCCACACAGCCCGCCGCCGACGAGAATATCACGCCAGTATTTGTAAACAATATGAATCGTCCTCAAATTTGTTGACACATCCGGATGACAGCACTTGGCCGTCTGCTGCCTGTTACCACGGGCAGCTTTTGGCGGATTCAGCCTATTCTCTACGGTCGAATGCGCTTATGACGGCACGGAAGAGCGCAATTTCCCCGCGTGCGCCTTTCGAATTTTTTCGAAAGGCAGTCTGAAGCTTGGCACCAATCATTGAAAACTAAAGCTCCATTTCAGCTATCCATTCCAGTGCATCAACACCAATATTGTTGACACATCAATCTTCGCCTGCTTCGGCCAATATGGGCCCTTCTAGGTCATCATCTGCGACTGGCAGAGCGGCAGGTGCCGCTGCGTCATTCGCTACCGCAGGCACCCGTCGTGCCTCAGGAGTCGGGATGCGGTTGCAAATTATCTCGTCCATAGCGGTTACCATGTCTTCCAACGCTTTAATCCATCGCTTGACCTTAACCTCGTCAATATCTTGGATGCGGTTTGCCTGATTATAATCTCCCGCATGAACGATCTCATGGCGTCGAATGATGAGGTCCCCCACCCGGCTCTTGATGTGAGCCTGACGAGTCTTCCTGAAAGCGGCGTCAGTTAGCTTATTTAATCGATACACAAGAAATACGGAGTCGATAACGTCAAATCGCTGGGTGGTATATTGAGCGTAATATGATCGTACTAAATTGCGTATACGACGGTAGGGACGCTCCATAGTCAGAAGGCTTAATGCTTCACGCGTATCTAGGCCTGCTTTCAAAAGCAGTTCAACCAGCGAGTCGTCGGGGCGCTGCCTTTTAAGGTACGTGGCTAGCTTTTCGACGAACACGTCGGTCACATAGGCGTCCAGAGCCGCCACTGCAAGCACGACCGCTCCGCGGATTATATCCTTGGGAGCTGACGGGACGTTTTCATCCGCCGCGTTCATCGTGTGGATCGTCGTATAGGCGTCTACTAATGTTTCGCAACGCCTGGCGGTCTTATGGAATTTTGCAAAAGCTTTCGATGCCATCCTTGCCTCAGTTACTGCTTTGAAAGGCGTCATATTGACATCATTCAAAATGCAGCCGCTAGCACAGACGTCACTCTTGTCAGGTGCCACTTCCGGCGACAACGTCGCTGATGCCTCGAAAGGCCCGGGTTCGATTCCACAGAAAGCCATAACTAGCTGATTTATTTATAGTTACTAGTTGGGGTACGCCAAATTTTCCACAGACTTCCAGACCCGCATAAAACCTAGCCCCGCCGACCACTACCGTTCGTCTGGTGCCGTACCATACAAAACGAAGCCCTCGCAGAAATGCGGGGGCTTTGTTGTTTCTGGGGTGCTCATATTCTGTCTACGCCTGGCGCCCAAACTGAACAAGCCGGTGAGCCTCCAGATAGACCAATTCCCGTAGCGAAGTCCCGCCTTCAGAGTTTTATGCGGAATTATGGGTAGCCAATAATTATGACGTATCCATAAAACGGCATAACTGCACGAGCCGCATGATTTTGCATCCTGAACTGGCTGCAGGAATGGCAAACCTGCCCTTCAAGCTCAGCGTTTTGAGAAGACGCGACAGACTCATCTTCAGGCCGCCAGAACCAAGCACGGCAGCAGCAAAACGAAACAACTATTTCCCCAGTTGCACCCACCCCACCACCACGCTACCCTCCCCCCGTCGCTGCCAATTCAGCGACCGGGCCTGAGAACCCGACATGATGCAGGCGCAACAGCGCCACCAATCACGATTTGCAGGCGTTTTTTTATGCCCGTAGTTTCGTGCAATGGCGGCTGTGCGTGGGAGACCTTCGGGTCTGCCGGGTTCCTGTATCTCCGGTTCTCAGCCTGCGCACAGCTGCCACCCATTCGCCTGAGAACGAACGTGGTAGCTCTCACTTGATATGGGAGTTTTACCGATGAGCGCTCCAAATCCGTCTGGCTTCACTACCCTCGGCGTTACCCCTTTTTCATTCCATTCCGACCAACCTCTGTTCCGCGTTAACAGCGGGGTTTCCCTGAGCGAAGCGCTGTCTCACGTTTCCGATTTGCTGCATGTGGCCAAGCTGTTGGCGGAGGATGCGGCGATGATTCGGGATACGGACCGATACGCCTGGGCTTCGCACTATCTGCAGGAAATGAGCAAGGCAGTGATTGATGATGTGGTGAAGGTGTTGGAGTCGCCGGGCAATAATCTGTAGGTGTGTCAGGTTGTGAGTGTGTTGGCTGGGCCATCGCCATCGCGGGCAAGCCCGGCTCCCACATTTGTTCTTTGTTGTTTGTTTTAGAGTGTCTGGCTAGAAGCCGCCACACAAAAAACGCCCCGAGCCATCACGGTCCGGGGCGTTTTTTATTCAGCCGTATCGCTTAGTGCCCAGCACTCTGCCCACCGTCCACATGCAGAATTTCCCCGGTCACAAACCCAGCCGATTCCAGGTACACAATCGCCTGCGCAATATCCCGCGCTTCACCCATGTGCCCCACCGGATGCAGGCTGCCCAACGCCGCATGCGTCTCTTCCCCATGCATCGGCGTTTTGATAATCCCTGGGCTCACCGCGTTCACGCGAATGCCGCGCTTGGCGTATTCAATCGCCAGCGATTTGGTCGCCGAGTTCAGCCCGCCTTTGGTCAGCGAGGCCAGCACCGACGGCACGCCATCAATCGCGTGGTCCACCAGGCTGGTGGTGATGTTGACGATGTGCCCGGCGCCCTGTTTCAGCATCTCGGTAATCGCCAGTTGGGTGATGTAGAAGAACCCGTTCAGGTTCACCGCCAACACGTTTACGTAGTCTTCGTGGGTGTAGCTGGTGAACGGTTTGGCAACGAAGATCCCGGCGTTGTTGATCAGGCTGTCGATGCGGCCAAAACGCGCTACGCCTTCGCGGATGACGCGCTCGGCGGTGGCCGGGTCGGCGATGTCGCCGGCCACGGTGAGGATGTCCGGATCCGTCGACGGTTTGATCGACCGGGAAGTGGCAACCACGCGGTAATCCAGCTCGCGGTAAGCCTTCACTGCAGCAGCGCCCAGGCCTTGGGATGCACCGGTAATCACAACGACTTTTTTCGAATTGCTCATGATGAAACCTCTATAGGGAAAATGGGATGGTTCAAGCAGCCGCAGCGGATATTTCCCGCAGCATCTGTTCGTAGTAACTGACTGATTGCGACCCGGAGACCAGCTGGCGGCCATTGAGGACCATGGCCGGTACGGAGTTGATGCCGTGCTCGCGGTAGAACGCTTCCAGCTCGCGCACTTCATTGGCGTAGGCGGTAGAGCCCAGCACCCGTCGTGCGCCTTCAATGTCCAGCCCGCCCTCGGCGGCCAGACGCGCCAGGGTTTCGTGGTCGCTGACGTTCTGGCCATCGCTGAAATACCCGCGCAACAGCGCCTTTTTCAGCTCGAGCTGGCGCCCTTGCTGCAACGCCCAAAACAGCAACCGATGGGCGTCGAAGGTGTTGTAGAAGTGGCTGCGCTTTTCCAGGTCGAAGGTGAAGCCGATGGCCGCACCCCGCTCCATCAACATCCTTTTGCCGCTGGCAACTTCTTCAGCGCTGCGCCCGTATTTGCGCATCATGTGGGCGACGGCGTTTTCGCCTTCGGCCGGCATGTCAGGGTTGAGTTCGAAGGGTTTGTAGGTCAGTTCAACCTTCACTTCGCCCGCCAGGTTGTCGATGGCTTGCTCCAGGGCGGTGGCGCCGAGGGCGCACCACGGGCACACCACGTCGGAGATGAAGTCGATGGTGACAGGCGTGCTCATGACGGGTTTTCCGCGAGCTGTTTGCGGTACTGGGTGGTGGTGATGCCGGCGTAGCCCCAGTTATCGGTGTCGACTTCTTCGATGACGATGTGGGTCAGGTCCGGGCGTTTGTTGAGGACGCGTTCGAGGGTTTCGGTGATTTCGGCAATGACCTGGGCTTTCTGCTCCGAGGTAACGCCGTCGCGGGTGATACGTACGCTGACAAATGGCATGACAAGGCTCCAGTGACTTGCCCATCGACATGGTGGGCAGGCAGTGAGGCCAATTTAAGAGGTTGCTTGAGGTGGATAAAGGTGGGTCGGAGTACTTCATTAGTGATGCCATGTAATCAATCGAGACGTCCGGCGCTGCGTTTTTTTACTGCTCCCTGGAATAACCGCCCTCCCCGTGCGTCTTGCCTACAGGCTTAAGGCAGGCTGCAAACGCCTTGAGTGCTGGCCGATAACCCCTCACTTACGGACGTGCCCCACATGCTTAAATCCACAGTCAAAACCCTGTTGCTGCCTACGCTCATGGCCGCCGCGATGCTCACCGGCCAGGCCTATGCCGCCACCCCGGCGCTGTCGGACACCACCGTGGTGCTGGTGCACGGCGCCTTTGCCGATGGCTCCAGCTGGAACAAGGTGATTCCGTTGTTGCAGGCCAAAGGCTTGAAGGTGGTGGCGGTGCAAAACCCGCTGACGTCCCTGGCAGATGATGTGGCCGCCGCCCAGCGGGTGATTGATGCCCAGAGTGGGCGAGTGGTTCTGGTGGGCCATTCGTGGGCCGGCAGTGTAATCACTCAGGGCGGCACCAGCGACAAGGTCAAGGCACTGGTTTATGTGGCCGCGTTCGCGCCGTCCGAGGGCCAGAGCTCTGCCGAGTCCGAGAAAGGCTACCCAACCCCGCCGGGTATCGAGACCATCAGTGCCGACGCTTCCGGCTACTTGTATTTGCCCGCCGCGTCCGTGGCGAAAAACTTCGCCCAGGACTTGCCTGCCGACCAGGCCAACCTGATTGCCGTGACCCAGGGGCCGATTCTGGGCAAGGCGTTCGACGATAAAATCACGGTCGCCGCCTGGAAAACCAAACCCAACTATTACATCGTCGCCGCCAAGGACCGCATGATCGACCCGGGCCTGGAGCAGGCCTACGCGAAGAAAATCAATGCCACCACCACCGTGGTGCAAACCAGCCATGTGCCGATGCTGTCGCAGCCGCAAAAGGTCGCAGATGTGATCATCGCAGCCGCCAGCAAGCGCTGATCGCAGGCATAAAAAAACCCCGAACCAGTCGGGGTTTTTTATCGCCTTGAATCAGGCGCGACGCCGAATCAATTAGAAAACGTTGATTGGGTAGTCGGCGAACAGGCGGATCTCGTTACCACCCACGTTGTAGTTGCTGGCGTTGTTGGAAACGCGCAACCACGACGCACGGGCACGCAGGCTCAGGTCTTTCGCCGGGCCGCTCTGTACTACGTATTTGAACTGGTTGAAGATTTCACGCTCGGTGCCACTGCCGCGATTGGAACCGTCGTCAATGTTGGTGCCGCGCACGTAGGCGATGTTGTAGGTCAGGCCAGGCACGCCGAAGGCGCTGAAGTCCAGGCCGTAGCCTGCTTGCCAGGAGCGCTCGTCCTTGCCGTTGAAGTCAGACCAGTAGGAGTTGGCCAGCAGGATGGTGTTGCCACCGTCGCCGATGCCGCCTGCGTTGCGGTAGCCGCCGTACAGGTAACCGGTGTCACCGGTGCTGCGCTGGTGAGCCACGGTGAAGCTGTGCGGGCCAACGGCCCACGTGGCGCCCAGGCTCCAGATTTTGTTGTCGCGAGCGTCGGCGTCACCTTGGTTTTCCAGGGCGAAGCTACGGTCGAGCTTGGTCTTGTAGCCGTTGAAGTCGAAGGTCAACGATTGCTTCTCTGGCAGGGCCAGCACGTAATTGACGTTGACGTATTGCTTCTTCAGCACGTCCTGCATGTTGGAAGCGTAGAGGGCTGCCGACAGGCTTTCGGTGAATTTGTAGCTACCGCCGATGTAGTCGATGCTTTTCAGCCCGCCACTGTCGGAACCCTCGGCGCTCTTGCGAGCTTCCTTGGTGAAGTGACCAGCGTCCAGTTGCAGGCCGGCGATTTCCTTGGAGACGATCGAGGTACCGGTATAGGTTTCGGACAACAGGCGGGAGTTGTCGTATTCCAGGACCGGCACGGCTGGCATCTGATCACCGTACTTGATCACGGTGTTGGAGATGCGTGCCTTGACGGCAGCGCCGCCCTTGGCCAGGTCGTTGGCCGCTTCGCCGCTGTCGCCTTGCTTGAAGAAGTCGATACCGCCAGCGCCGCTGCGACCTTTACCACCATCCAGGCGAATGGCGTATTGGCCGATCACGTCCACACCCACACCAACGGTGCCTTGGGTGAAACCGGATTCGAACTTGCCGATGAAGCCCTGGCCCCATTCGGCTTTGTCTTGCTTGCCGTTTTTGTAGTCGCGGCTGATGTACGCGTTGCGTGCCGCGATGTTCAGGTGGCTGTCTTCAACAAAACCCTTCGATTGGGATTGGTCGTCAGCCATTGCTTGCGTAGCGCTCAAAATCCCCAGAGCGATCAGCCCCATCCGTTGCTTCAACATTTTCTTATATTCCTTATTGCTGGTTGAGTACGCGCTGTGACACCAGGCTCCGTGTTGCTTTTCTGGTGTCGACTTTCCCAGATAAAAAAAGGCCCGCGGACGACGTGAAATGCCGCGGGCCTTTTTTTATTGGGGAAGTCATGGCGGTTAGCCACAGGCGTTGGGGCGAATCCTATCCGCGCCCTTTACTGTGTGTCAATTTCGTGAATCTTCTGTATTTAGGCTAAAAAAGTCTAAGAAGCATTAAATAGCCATCATTGCGCAAGGCTCTATCAAGCGCTTCCTGGATCTGCACACCCCTGCAGGCCACACATTGGTGCACTCGATTGGGTGGGCTGAATCGAAATTGCGACTCTTTGTCTCAGCCACTCAACGAAGGCTTCTGGCTTGCCCAACCAGGGGCTGATATCGAGCAATTGCAGCTGCCCATTCTGCTCCAGGGCCAGCGTGGGGAAGCCCTGGCCGCCGACTTTTGCCAGCCATTGGCGGCTGTCATTGATGTGCGCTTGAGTTGCTGCGCCAAGGATTTCACTGAAAGCGGCGGTGAAGGCTTGGGGATCCAAACCGATGGATTCGGCCAGGGTCAGCAGCACGTCCTTATCGGCAATTCGGCGACCTTCGACGTAGTGCGCCGTTTGCAGACGCGCCAATAATTCCAGCCCGCGACCGGCAATTTTTTCTGCCGCCAGCACGGCGCTGGTCGGCGGGGCTGAATCGAACACCGCACCGTGGTCCCGCAACAAACCTTCGAAATACGCCTCGCCAAACGGTTGCCCGGTGTACTCGGCGATGCGCCGGTCGTGGGGCATTACGTAGTCACGCAACTGCGGCGATACGGATTGGCGATTCGCGCCGGTCATCATGCCGCCGCCATGCAACTGGATCGGTAACACGCTCCGGGCGGCGCTCAGCAGCGGCTCGGCGCCGTAACACCAACCGCACAGCGGGTCGTAAATGTAGTGAAGTGTGGCTGCCGACATGACGGGCTCCGATGGATGTTGATGACCGGCAGATTAGTCTCACGCACAATTGGGAAAAACCCCGGATCGTCTTTCAGACTGTTTCGAGAATCGGTCGAATACCCTTGAAAAACATACGCCGTAACATTTTTCAGAAAGGTCCGCCCAGGAATAGATAACCTGCGCAAATAGTAAGCATTACCATTAACGCTCTTTTATTCTGCCAACCTTTTTGGATACACACCCCGATGCCTGCCCTTCGCCTGACGCCCATGACCCTTGGGCTCTCTGTCCTGCTGTCTGCCGGATTTACCTGCGCTGCCACTGTCCTGCCGGAAACCTCCGTGAGCGCCGAAGCTGACGAGGACGACCCGCGCGTCAAGGAAACCAGCACCGCCACCCGCACCGCCACACCCGTGCGTTATGTGCCCCAGGCCATCGACTCGGTAAAAACCGACAACCTGCGTTCCTACGGCACCAATGACCTGGGCCAGGCCTTGAGCGGTATACCCAACGTCAGCAGCGGCGCCGACACACGGTTCGACAGCCTGCGCATCCGCGGCTTCGACGCCAGCAACGACTTCTACCTGGACGGCGTTCGCGACGACAGCCAATACGTGCGCGACCTGCACAACATCGAACGCATCGAAGTACTCAAGGGCCCGGCAGCCGTGTTGTACGGCCGCGGCGGCCAAGGTGGCATCGTCAACCGGGTGAGCAAGCTGCCCCAGGCCGGTCGCGCCTCCAGCATCGAGGCCCAGGGCGGAAGCAATGATTTGCGCAGCCTGTACGCCGACCTCAGCACCGACCCCACCGACACCATCAGCCTGCGCCTGAACATGGGCAACCAGGACAACAACAGTTTCCGCGACGGCGTCAGCGGCAATCGCCAACTGTTTGCGCCGTCCATGAGCTGGCAACTGAGCCCCGACCTGAACTGGCTGGTGCAGTACGAATACAGCCGCTACAACCGCACGCCGGACCGGGGCATTCCCGGGGTCAATGGGCGGCCGGCAGATGTCAGCCGCGGCACCACTTATGGTGACAAGCGCGATTACATCGACGACACGTCACAATCCCTGCGTTCGCGGCTTGCCTATGAGCTGAACGACAGTTGGCAACTGCGCCATACGTTGGGCGTGTTCACCCTAGACAGCGACTTCGATAACACTTACGCCGTCAGCTACGACCCAAAAACCGGCAAGGTCGGGCGCCAGCGCTGGCAGCAGGACTTGACCACCCGCAACATCCTCAACAACGTCGAACTGGAAGGCGGCTTCACCACCTTCGGCCTGGAGCATCGCTTGCTCACCGGAGTGGAATTGGGCAACCAGCGCCGTGACCCGAAACTCTATCGAGCGCCGCTCGCCGCTGTGCCGAGCGTGGATGTGTACAACCCCAACCCGGACCTGCGCCACTACGGTCGCCTGCCGACATTCAGCAGCAGTCACACCGAAGCGCAAAGCCAGGGCCTGTATGTGCAGGACCAACTGCGCCTGAACGATCAATGGCAACTGCTCGCCGGCTTGCGCTATGACCGCTTTGATGTGGAGTCCACCAACAAGCTGACCAACGCCTCGGAACAGGTCGTGAGCCACAGCACCAGCCCGCGCGTGGGCCTGGTCTGGACGCCGCTGGAACACCATTCGTTCTATGCCTCGTGGAGCAAGACGTTCTCGCCGACCGGCGGCGGCCTGATCGGCATCACGCCCAATGCCACGGGCAACGCCAACGACCTGAGCCCGGAGCTGACCAAACAGAAGGAAATCGGGGTCAAGAGCGACTGGCTCGACGACCGCCTGAGCACCACCCTGGCGGTGTATGAACTGGAGCTCTACAACCGCCGCACCCGCGACCCGCTGGACCCGACCATCACCCTGCTCAGCGGCGAGCAGCGTTCCCGTGGCGTGGAGTTGACCGCTACCGGCAAGGTCGTCGGCAACTGGTACGTGCGCGGTGGCGTCGGCCTGCAGGACGCCACGGTGGTGAAAGACAACAATGGCTTTGAAGGCAAGCGCATCAGCGACGTGGCCAAGCGCAACGCGAGCCTGTTCGTCACCTGGAAACCGGAGATGGGCTGGTACGCGGAAACCGGGCTGACGCTGGTGGGTGAGCGTTATGCGGATAACGCCAACACGGTGGCGTTGCCGGGTTATGGGCGCTGGGACGCACTGGCCGGGTTTCGGCAGAAGGAATGGGATGTGCGGGCGGCGCTGAACAATATCAGCGACAAGACGTACTACGCGTCAGCGACGAGTGCAGCGCAGATTCAGTTCGGCGACCCGCGCAGCCTGGTGGTGACTGGCACCTATAGCTTCTAACAGGCTTGCGTGGCGAGGGAGCTTGCTCCCGCTGGGGTGCGAAGCGCCCCCAAAATAGGCGACTGTGTTTTTTCAGATAGAACTCGATGATCTGTTTTGGGGCTGCTGCGCAGCCCAGCGGGAGCAAGCTCCCTCACCACAAGGTCCAGTGCAACATTGAAAACAACCGTCAGCCTTGCATCAATTCACACAACGCCTGCACCTCGTCCTCGCTGAACAGTCCCGCCGGGTACCGTTCGCTCATCACCCGGCGCGGGTCGGGCGTCCTGATCTGCCGCGAACCGTTTGCCTTCAACCAGAGCGCCAGCGCGTGGATCGCGTCACCGTTCACCCGCAAAGGGTGGAACGTGCGCGTGTACATCAGGTTGATATCGGCATTCATTTCAGCGCTCTCTCCGACGGCATGAGCGGCTAACTTACTCAAGGTTTATGACAGAACCGCTTAGTCATACACCGTGCTGTGTGTCGCAACAGCGATACAAGAGCTATGCCAATGTGCCCGGTTTGTCGGCACTTGCACACAAAAAAGCCCGCGAACCTGACGGGCCGCGGGCTTGCTGTAAGCGCGCAAAACATGGCGCACTCGATTGCCGTTAAACCCGGCACCAGGCTGTTACAAGTGCACTCAGTTTTTGTGCGGGGCCGGCTGTTGCTGGGTCAGACAGTGGATGTTGCCACCCCCCAGTAACAGTTCGCGGCCAGGCACCATCACCACTTCATGCTGCGGGAACAGGCTCTGCAGAATCTCCTTGGCGCGGCTGTCCAGCGGGTCGTCGAAGCTCGGCGCGATGATGCCACCGTTGACGATCAGGAAGTTGACGTAGGAACCGGCCAACCGCACGGTGGGATTGCGCTCCTGGGTGCCGTCTACCGGGTCCACGCCTGCGCATTCTTCCTCGGTGGCGTACAGCGGCCCCGGGATCGGCATTTTATGCACTGTGAACGAGCGGCCCTGGGCGTCGGTGCTGCTTTGCAGTACTTCCATGGCGGCATGGCAGCGCGCATAGTTCGGGTCTTGCGGGTCGTCGGTCCAGGCCAGCAACACTTCGCCTGGGCGTACGTAGCAGCAGAAGTTATCCACATGCCCATCGGTTTCGTCGTTGAACAGGCCATCCGGCAGCCAGATGATCTTATCCACCGCCAGGTTGGCGCTGAGCACCGCTTCGATTTCCTCACGCTGCAGGTGCGGGTTGCGGTTGCGGTTAAGCAGGCATTCTTCAGTGGTGATCAGGGTGCCTTCGCCGTCGACGTGGATCGAACCGCCTTCCAGCACAAACCCTTCGGTGCGATAACGCGGGCTGCGCTCGATCTCGAGGATCTTGCCGCCCACCTGGGAGTCGCGGTTCCACGGCGAGTACAAGCCGCCATCAAAACCGCCCCAGGCGTTGAAGTCCCAGTTCACACCGCGCACTTCACCGCTGTTGTTGATCACGAAGGTCGGCCCGGTATCGCGGACCCAGGCGTCATCGCTGGACATTTCCACCAGGCGAATATTCGGCACGTCCAGGCGCGCCCGGGCGTTTTCGTACTGGCCGGCCGAGACCGCCACGGTCACCGGTTCAAAACGTGCGATGGCCTTGGCCACCGCCACATGGGCGGCCTGCGCCGGCTTGCCGCCCAGGCGCCAGTTGTCCGGGCGTTCGGGCCAGATCATCCAGATCTGGGTCTGTGGCGCCCATTCGGCAGGCATGTAGAAGCCGTCGGCGCGGGGGGTGCTGTGCAAAGTGGTCATGGCGATTCAGGACTCCAGGGAACCGTCGAGGGTTTTAAGCGCACCATACAGGTTCGGACGGCGGTCGCGGAACGAACCCCAGGCGCTGCGAATGTGTTCAAGTTCATCGAGATCGAAGCGGTGCACCAGGATGCCTTCTTCGGTTTCGTTGAGTTCTTCTACTTTCTCGCCGAACTGATTGGCAATGAAGGACGAGCCGTAGAAGGTGATGTCGTAGCCGTCTTGCTCCTCGTTACCGATGCGGTTGCTGGCGATCAGCGGCATCAGGTTGGCGCCGGCATGGCCTTGCTGTACCCGCTGCCAGTGGTCACGGGACGAAATTGTCTTGTCGTGGGGCTCGCTGCCGATGGCGGTCGGGTAGAACAGGATTTGCGCGCCTTGCAGCGCCATGCTGCGGGCGGCTTCCGGGAACCACTGGTCCCAGCAGATGCCCACGCCGATCTTCGCATAGCGGGTGTTCCACACCTTGAAGCCGGTGTCGCCGGGGTTGAAGTAATACTTTTCATGGTAGCCCGGGCCGTCCGGGATGTGGCTTTTCCGATAAATCCCGAGGTTGGAGCCGTCAGCGTCGATGATCGCAATGCTGTTGAAACGCGCGCGGCCGGCCAGTTCATAGAAACTGATGGGCAACACCACCTGCAGTTCCCGGGCGACCTTCTGGAAGTGCTTGATCGCGACGTTATCTTCAACCGTGGTCGCCAGTTGCAGGTAGTCCGGGTTCGGCTTCTGGCAGAAGTACGGGGCCTCGAACAGCTCCTGGATCAGGATGATCTGCGCGCCCTTGGCGGCGGCCTCACGCACCAGCCTTTCAGCGGTTTCGAGATTGGCATCAAGGTCCCAGGAACAGGCCATCTGGGTCGCGGCAACGGTAACGATACGGCTCATGAATCATCTCCTCGGCGGCGGGCAAGTGGACGCCTTTATAGCGGATAAAAATCGGCTTTTGAAGCTAATAAATATCCGCTCATCGAAAAATGATCAAATTTTACCGATAACAATCGAGTTTATTGTTACAAGCCTTCCTCCAGAACCTTCGCCAGCATGTCGACGAAGAAATCCACACTGTGCCGTGAGGTGACCATCGGCGGCTTGATCTTGAGGATGTTCAGGTAGTCGCCGGTGGGCTGCATGAAGATCCCCAGCTCCCGCAGCCGGTCACACAGCAGCGCAGTCTCTTCGGTGGCCGGTTCCAGGGTCTGTCGATCGCGGACCAATTCCAGCCCCAGGTAAAACCCGGAACCATGCACTGCGCCCACCAATGGATACTGCTCGACCAGCGCCTCCAACCGCGCCTTGAAGTGTCCGCCCACCTCCTGGGCGTTTTCCCACAGCTTTTCTTCCTCCATCACATCCAGCACCGCCATGCCGATCCGGCAACTCACCGGGCTGCCTCCCGATGAGGAGAAGAAGTAACCTTCGGCCTCCAGCGCCTCGGCGATTTCCCGGCGGGTGATTACCGCGCCCAACGGCTGGCCATTGCCCATGCCCTTGGCCATGGTGATGATGTCCGGCACTACGCCCTGCTCTTCAAAGCCCCAGAAGAAATGCCCCATGCGGCCGTAACCCACCTGCACTTCGTCGGCGATGCACACGCCGCCCTGCTCACGAACCAGCGCGTACACCTGCTGCAAATATCCCGGCGGCAAAGAAATCCCGCCGGCATTGCCGTACACCGGCTCGCAAATGAAACCCGCCAGCTGGCGATTCTGCGCGGCGATTTTCGCCAGGTTGTGTTCCACGCTGCGTACGTAGTCGGGGGCGCTGTCCTGCCCGCGAAACTCGCCGCGATAGGTATTCGGCGCGGTCACCGGGTGCACCCAGTCCGGGCGGCTGCTCAAGGCCTGGGGGTTGTCGGCAATCGAGGTCGACACCGCATCCGCCGCCACCGACCAGCCGTGGTACGCCTCCAGCACGCTGAGCATGTCGCGCCCGCCGCTGTAGGCCCAGGCCAGGCGAATCGCCAGGTCGTTGGCCTCGGTGCCGCTGTTGACCAGAAACACCCGGTCCATGGAGTCCGGCGCCAGCGCCAGCAAACGCTCGGAGAATTCGGCAATCGCCGCATAGTGGAAGCGCGAGTTGGTGTTGAGCAGCGACCATTGCCGCGCCGCCACCTCGGCCATGCGCGGATGACCGTGGCCGAGGACGGCGACGTTGTTGAGCATGTCGAGGTAGGAACGGCCCTGCATGTCGATCAAATGGTTGCGCCAGCCGCGCTCGATGCGCGGCGGGTCGACGTAATAGTGCTTCTGCGAGCGGGCGAAGCTGGCGTCCCGACGCGCCAGCAGGGCTTCGGGGTCCAGCTCCGGCTCGGCGTCGCAGGCCAGCCCCAGCAAGGTGGCCGGGGATGGGCAGAGCGTTTGCCATGCCGCCGCCCGGGAAGGCGTGCAGAACAGCGGTGGCTCAAGCTCGGCGCGGCACAGTTGTACTGTCAGCGGCGCGACCACGTCGCCGATTACCTGGCCTTTTACCACTGCGGCGCCGTGCTTCAACAAGGCGTTCACGCCCCACAACCGAACACTCAACTGGGCGCTATGCAGGCTCAGCAGGCCGTCGGCGCCATAGCGCAAGGTGCCGGCGAACGGTGCTTCCACCGTGGCGCCCAAGGGCATGTGCAGTTCTACGTGAAGCGCGAAGGTGTCGGGCTCGACGGCACTGTCGGGTTGGGTGCGGGACAGACGATATTGACCATAACGACTGGCTGCCAGGCCATGGACCGCGGCCGCTTGTTCCAGCAATCGGCGATCAATGCCCTCCTGCTCCCAGTTACCGGCCTCGAAATGCGGGCTGAGCACGCCCAGATCGATCAACGCGAATTCACGCCCAACGAGCCCCGGCAACAAAGGCGCGAAGCCTTCACCGACAATCGGCGGCAATTCGGCACCGACGCAGTTCAGGATCGCCGCCTCCATCAATTCAAAGGGCACCGAGGTGGCTACGTGGAAAATTTCCCACTCATGCTCGGCATTCTTCAACAGGTACGCGTTATCCGGGTCCAGGCGTTGCTGCTGTTCACTGCTCAGCACCAACACCGCGGCCCGCGCGACGATCAGCGGCCATAGCACCTGCAACTCTTCGCGCTGCAACGGCGTGATCCGGTGGCACGCCTGGATCGCCGGCAGGATCGCGAACGGATCACCCTCGGCATGATGCAGCAGCGCCGCGCAGGTCACCGACAGGTCGGCAATGCGCCAGGTGCGCACCAGGTCGCCAAAATCGATCACGCCTTCAATCTGCCAATGCCGCTGGGCATCGCGCTGCCAGACCACGTTGTCATCGGTGATGTCCATGTGCACGGCTTGCCAGGGCAAGCGGTCGGCCAACGGCCGCAGACGCTGCCCGACCTGCTCCACCACGCGCTCCAGCCCGGCCCGATGCGGGAGGTTTTCGAGGGTCGACAGCAAATGAGTGATCAGCTCAAGGGCATGGCGTGGGTCCCATTGCAGGGTACGTTCCAGGCCCGGATGCTCGAAGTCGGCCAGCGCCTGGCTCATCCGCCCGCAGAGTTCGCCGAAGCCTGCGATCACCTCGCGCCCCAGATGGGGCAGATGGGTCAGCGGCTGGCCGTCGATGTAGTCCAGCAACCGCAGGTGCACGGTTTGCCCGGCGACGGTCTCGGTCAGCAGTTCTTCGCCAGCAAGCGACGAGATCACCTTGGGCACCCGTACATCCGAATGTTCCTGCAGATGCTTGAGGGCCGCGTGCTGGGCCTGCAACTCGACGGCGGCGTAGTCGCCCCGGCAGATTTTCAGCACAAAGCGGCCACGCTCGCTGTCGAGACGGTAGTTGAGGTCTTGCTGGCTGCCGAGGGACTGCAACGCCCCACCCAGGCCGTAATGCTGCTCAAGTAGCTGCGTCGCAGGCACAGGCCCGACTTGCGGGCATGGCAGGCTGGCGCGATGAATCAACGTGGCGAGCAACATGTGAAGACCCCTGGCTTTTTTATCAGGCGCTTATATCGCCATTGTTGACGGGGGTTACGCAACCCCCAGTCCCGCGCAGTGCCGTCAATCTGACTGTGGCCCCTTGCACCACCTGGCTCCACAACTCAAGCTATGCTCCATTCGCTTAATGTCTGTCTAAGGAAAAGGGCCTCCGACATGCGCATTCTCATCACCGGCGGCGCCGGATTCATCGGCTCCGCTCTGATCCGGCACCTGATTCAACACACCAAGCACGAAGTGCTCAACCTGGACAAATTGACCTACGCCGGCAATCTTGAGTCGCTGGCCAGCATCGCGAGCAACAGCCGCTACGAGTTCGTCCAGGCCGATATCATCGACCAGGCCACCGTCAGCGCCGTACTGGCGCGCTTTGAGCCCCACGCGATCATGCACCTGGCGGCCGAGTCTCATGTGGACCGTTCCATCGACGGCCCGTCGGATTTTATCCAGACCAATATCGTCGGCACCTACAGCCTGCTGGAGGCCGCACGCGGTTATTGGCAGAAGCTGGAAGAACCGGCCAAGAGTGCCTTCCGCTTCCACCACATCTCCACCGATGAAGTGTATGGCGACCTGCACGGCGTCGATGACCTGTTCACCGAAACCACGCCCTACGCCCCAAGCTCGCCGTACTCGGCCAGCAAGGCCGCGTCCGATCACCTGGTACGCGCCTGGCAGCGCACTTACGGCCTGCCGGTGCTGTTGACCAATTGCTCGAACAACTACGGGCCGTTCCACTTTCCCGAGAAGCTGATTCCGCTGGTGATCCTCAACGCCCTCGCAGGTAAACCATTGCCGGTGTACGGCGACGGCCTGCAAGTGCGCGACTGGCTGTTCGTCGAAGACCACGCCCGCGCGCTGTTCAAAGTGGTGACTGAAGGTGTGGTAGGCGAGACCTACAACATCGGCGGCCATAACGAGCAGAAGAATATCGACGTAGTGCGCAGCATCTGCGGCCTGCTGGAAGAACTGGCACCACAACGCCCGGCGGGCGTGGAGAAATTCACTGACCTGATCACTTTCGTCAAGGATCGCCCGGGCCACGACCAGCGCTATGCGATCGACGCCAGCAAGATCGAACGCGAGCTGGGCTGGGTTCCGCAGGAAACCTTTGAAACCGGCCTGCGCAAAACCGTGCAGTGGTACCTCGATAACCTGGAATGGTGCCGCAGGGTCCAGGACGGCAGTTATCAAGGCGAACGACTGGGCAACACCGACTTTAAGGATCTGATCGCATGATGAAGGGAATCGTACTGGCCGGTGGCTCCGGCACGCGTTTGCACCCCATTACCCTGGGCGTTTCCAAGCAACTGTTGCCGGTGTATGACAAGCCGATGATCTACTACCCGATCTCGGTGCTGATGCTGGCCGGGATCAAGGAAATCCTGGTGATCTCCACCCCGGTAGACCTGCCGCAATACCGCAACCTGTTGGGCGATGGCAGCCAGTTTGGCGTGCGGTTCACTTATGCGGAGCAGCCGTCCCCGGACGGCCTGGCCCAGGCGTTCTTGATTGGCGAAGAGTTTATCGGCGATGACCCGGTATGCCTGATCCTGGGCGACAACATCTTCCACGGCCAGCACTTCGGCGAACAACTGCGCACTGCTGCCGAACGCCCATCTGGCGCCACGGTATTCGGTTACTGGGTCAAGGACCCGGAGCGTTTCGGCGTGATCGACTTCGACAGCCAGGGCCGCGCGCTGTCCATCGAGGAAAAACCAGCCAAGCCAAAGTCGAGCTACGCGGTGACCGGCCTGTATTTCTACGACAACGACGTGATCAGGATCGCCAAGGCAGTCAAGCCATCGCCACGGGGCGAGCTGGAGATCACCGACGTCAACAACGCCTACCTCAATCGTGGCGACCTGCACGTGGAGCGCTTCGGCCGTGGTTTCGCCTGGCTCGACACCGGCACCCACGACAGCCTGCTGGAGGCCTCGACGTATGTGCAGACCATCGAGCACCGCCAGGGTTTGAAAGTGGCGTGCCTGGAAGAAATCGCCTACGAGAACGGCTGGATCGACCGTGACCACTTGCTGGAGCGGGCCAAGTACTTCGGCAAGACCGGCTACGGCCAATACCTGTATTCACTGGCCGGGGAGCAAAAATGAAGGTCACCGACACGTCGTTGCCAGGCGTATTGATCATCGAACCGAAAGTGTTCGGTGACGAGCGCGGCTTTTTCTACGAAAGCTTCAACGCCCGCGCCTTCGAAGAGGCCACCGGGCTCAAGCGTGATTTCGTGCAGGACAACCACTCGCGCTCGCAAAAAGGCGTGCTGCGCGGCCTGCATTACCAGCTCGAACATACCCAGGGCAAACTGGTGCGCGTCATCGCCGGCGAAGTGCTGGATGTGGCCGTCGACATCCGCCGCAGCTCGCCCAACTTCGGACAATGGGTGGGCGTGCGGCTTAGCGCCGATAACCATCGCCAGTTGTGGGTACCGGAAGGTTTCGCCCACGGCTTTGTGGTGCTGAGCGACTACGCCGAGTTCCTCTACAAGACCACCGATTACTACCAGCCGAGCGCCGAGCGTTGCATCCTCTGGAACGACCCGACGCTGGCCATCGACTGGGAACTGACGGAGACGCCGCAACTGTCTGCCAAGGACCAGGCCGGGAAAAGCCTGCAAGAGGCCGACCTGTTCCCATGAAAATCCTTATCAGCGGCCAACATGGCCAAGTCTCCCGGGAGCTGCAACAGCGCCTCCAGGGCCTGGGCGAGTTGATCGTGCTGGGCCGCGATCAACTGGACCTGGCGCATCCCGAGCAGATCCGCGACCAGGTACGCGCCCATCGCCCGGGCCTGATCATCAACGCAGCCGCCCATACGGCCGTCGATCAAGCCGAGAGCGAGCCGGACGTGGCCTTCGCCATCAACGCCACCGCGCCCGGGATTTTCGCCGAGGAAGCCAAGGCACTGGGCATTCCGCTGATTCACTATTCCACCGACTACGTGTTCGACGGCAGCAAGGCCGCGCCCTACAACGAGGACGACGCAACCAACCCGCTGGGCGTCTATGGCGCAAGCAAGCTGGCGGGCGAACAGGCGATCGCGGCCGTCGGCGGTGAACACCTGATCCTGCGCACCAGCTGGGTCTACTCGACCCACGGCAAGAACTTCCTGCTGACCATGCAACGCCTGCTGCAGGAAAAACCGCAGATGCGCATCGTCGCCGACCAGATCGGCGCGCCAACCTGGGCCGGGACCATCGCCAACAGCACCCGTGCACTGATCGAGCGCTGGCAGGCGGGCCAGGCCGGGGATTGGGGTGTCTACCACCTGACGGCCCAGGGCGAGACGTCGTGGTTCGGCTTTGCCCAGGCCATCGGCGAGCAACTACGGGCCAACGGTCGTGCCTGCGCCGAGCTGGAAGCGATTCCCTCCAGCGCCTATCCAACGCCGGCCAGGCGCCCGCTGAACTCGCGCCTCGATTGCAGCCGCCTGCAACAGCAATGGCATGTCTCGCAACCGCAGTGGCATGACGCATTGCGCGAGTGTCTTGCCGAGCAGCACTAGGCATAATGCGCCTGTACCCACAGGCGCATGACTCCCATGACTCCACCCCTTCCGCGAAGACCCCGCTGGCGCAGCCTGGCATTGCTGGCGCTATGCCTGGCACCGCTGTTGTGGCCGCTGGAGCACCTGGCCGAGCGTTATTACCGCAACGAACTGGCCGGTCAGAACCGCCAGACGCTGGACCTGTACGTCGCCAACCTGCTGGGCACCCTGCATCGCTACGAAGTGTTGCCGCAAATCCTCGGTGACCTGCCGGCCCTGCGCACCGCCATCGACGCGCCTCACGTCAGCACCAACCTGGTCAACGCCAACCACCTGCTCAAGGACGTCGCCGCCCAGGCCGGGGTGGAAGTGATGTACCTGATGGACACCACCGGCAAGACCCTCGCCGCGTCCAACTGGGACAAGCAGGACAGCTTCGTCGGGCGTAATTTTTCCTTTCGCCCCTACTTCAGCGAAGCCATGGCCGGGCGCCTCGGGCGCTTCTTCGGCCTGGGCACCACCTCAGCCAAACGCGGTTACTTCTTCGCCGCCGCTGTGCGAGATGGTGACAAGATCATCGGCGTGCTGGTGGTAAAGGTCGACCTGGACCACACCGAAAGCCTGTGGGGCAACACCCCCGAACAACTGCTGGTCACCGACCACAACGGCGTGGTGATCCTGACCTCGCGCCCGCAATGGCGCTTCCGTGCCACCCGGCCGCTGACGGATGAAGAACGCCGCGCCATCATCGCCATCCAGCCCTATCCGACCCGCGACCCGCAGCCGCTGAGCCTCAGCCCGACGGCGTGGGTGCGCCAATCCACCGACATCGCCGAAACCGGCTGGAAAGTCGAGATTCTCGCGCCACGCACCTTGATCAGCCGCCCGGTGCGCACCGTGGTCGCGGTGGGTGGCGCCGCCTTGCTGGTGCTGATGCTGTTGCTCGGCCTGATGATGCAGCGCCGTCGTCACTACCTGGAACGCATCGCCTTCGAAGCCAAGGCCCGTCGCGAACTGGAGATGCGCGTGATCGAGCGGACCAGCGACCTGGAAGGCCTCAACCGGCGCCTGAAACAGGAAGTGCTGGAACGTGAACATGCCCAGCAGGAACTGGTGCGCGCCCAGGACGACCTGGTGCAGGCCGGCAAGTTGTCGGCGCTGGGCACCATGTCGGCGAGTATCAGCCATGAACTCAACCAGCCGTTGGCGGCGATTCGCAGCTACGCGGAAAACGCCGGGATTTTGCTCGACCATGAGCGCACCGACGACGCCCGTGGCAACCTCAAGCTGATCAGCGAGTTGACCGGGCGCATGGCCTCGATCATCGCTCACTTGCGCGCCTTCGCCCGGCGCGACCGGCATGCGCCGGAAAGCGTGGCCCTGCAACCGGCGCTGGACGATGCCCTGGCGCTGCTGGCCAAGCGGCGGCGGGCAATGGAAGTGGAACTGATCCGCGACCTGCCCGAGGCCACCTTGTGGGTGGCGGCCGGCGAAACCCGCCTGCGCCAGGTGCTGGGCAACCTGTTGGCCAACGCTCTGGACGCCCTGACCGAAAAAGGCCCGCCGCGCAAACTCTGGCTGAGTGCCCAAACCACCGAACAGGGCGTCAACCTGTACATTCGCGACAACGGCCCGGGTTTCTGCATGGAAGCCCTGGGCCGCGCCAGCGAGCCCTTCTACACCACCAAGACCCGCACCCAGGGCCTGGGGCTGGGCCTGGCGATCTGCGACACCCTGATGCGCGCCTTTGGCGGTGAACTGTTGTTCGCCAACCACAAGGAAGGCGGCGCACTGTTAACCTTGAAACTGCGCGCCGGAGCACCGGGTGTCAGTCTGCAACCGTCCGAGGACCGCAGTGTATGAGTATCGATAACCAGATTCAGGTGGTGTTGATCGACGATGATCCACACCTGCGTCAGGCCCTCTGCCAGACCCTGGACCTGGCCGGGCTGAAAGTCCTGACCCTCGGCGAAGCCCAGGGCCTGACCGCGCGCCTGTCCCGGGATTGGCCGGGGGTTGTGGTGAGCGACATCCGCATGCCCGGCATGGACGGCCTGGAACTGTTGAAGGAACTCCACGCCCAGGACCCGGAGCTGCCGGTACTGCTGATCACCGGCCACGGCGACGTGCCACTGGCGGTGCAGGCGATGCGCACCGGCGCCTATGACTTCCTGGAAAAACCCTTCGCCAGCGACGCCCTGCTCGACAGCGTGCGCCGCGCCCTGGCCCTGCGCCGCCTGGTGCTGGACAACCGCAGCCTGCGCCTGGCCCTGAGCGACCGTCAGCAATTGAGTACACGCCTGGTGGGCCACTCCCCGCAAATGCTGCGCCTGCGCGAGCAGATTGGCGCGCTGGCGGCGACCAAGGCTGATGTGCTGATCCTCGGTGAAACCGGTGCCGGCAAGGAAGTGGTAGCGCGTGCGCTGCACGATCTGTCGAACCGCCGCAGCGGCCCGTTTGTGGCGATCAACGCCGGCGCCCTGGCCGAGTCGGTGGTGGAAAGCGAGTTGTTCGGGCATGAGCCCGGGGCCTTTACCGGCGCCCAGAAGCGGCGCATCGGCAAATTCGAATTCGCCAACGGCGGCACGCTGTTTCTCGACGAAATCGAAAGCATGAGCCTGGATGTGCAGGTCAAGCTGCTGCGGCTGTTGCAGGAGCGTGTGGTGGAGCGTCTGGGGGGCAACCAGCTGATCCCGCTGGATATCCGCATCATCGCCGCCACCAAGGAAGACCTGCGCCAGTCCGCCGACCAGGGGCGCTTCCGGGCGGACTTGTATTACCGCCTCAACGTTGCGCCGCTGCGCATTCCACCGCTGCGCGAACGGGGTGAGGATGCGTTGATGCTGTTCCAGCACTTTGCCGACGAAGCCAGCACACGCCACGGGCTACCGATGAAAGAGCTGCAACCGGGCCAGCGCGCGCTGTTGTTGCGTCACAGCTGGCCGGGCAATGTGCGCGAGCTGCAAAACGCCGCCGAGCGTTTCGCCCTGGGCCTCGAACTGGCGCTGGACAGCACCCCGGACAGCCCCTCGCCGGGGATCCTCACCAGCACGCCCGGCGGCTTGAGCGAACAGGTCGAACAGTTTGAAAAAAGCCTGATCGCCGCCGAACTGGCGCGCACCCACAATTCCATGCGCAGCCTCGCCGAGGCATTGGGCGTGCCGCGTAAAACCCTGCACGACAAACTGCGCAAGCACGGGCTGAACTTCGCCGACAGCGGCAACAGTCACGCCGACGACGAATGACCCTTTTCCCCCTGCCACGAGGCCACCATGAGTCGCGATAGCCGTTACCTGGAATCGATCCTTCACCACGACATTCCCCTGACCCGGGAAATGGGCCTCAAGGTTATCGACTGGCAGGACCGGCAGCTGCAACTGCGCTTGCCGCTCGACGCCAACATCAACCACAAGAGCACCATGTTTGGCGGCAGCCTGTATTGCGGCGCCGTGCTGGCAGGTTGGGGCTGGCTGCATTTGCAGTTGCGTGAGGAAGGGATTGAAGACGGGCATATCGTGATTCAGGAAGGGCAGATCAGTTATCCGCTGCCGGTGACCACCGATGCGACGGCGATTTGCCAGGCACCTGATGACAAGGTGTGGAAGCGATTCGTCGCCACCTACAAGCGTTATGGCCGGGCGCGCTTGGCGCTGGAGACGTGGATCGTCAATGAGGGCAGTGAAGAGCGGGCCGTGGCCTTTACCGGGCAGTACGTCCTGCACACATAACAAATGTGGGAGCGGGCTTGCTCGCGAAAGCGGTGGATCAGCCAATACATCTGGTGACTGACACACTGCCTTCGCGAGCAAGCCCGCTCCCACATTTTTGATCGGCGCTGTGCTTAAGACCGGGCCAGGGTCAGCAACCGCTCACGCCATTCAGCCTTGGCCGGCAGTGCCAAAAAGAACGGATTCAACAGCGATTCCCGCGCCGGGTAACTGAACGGCTGCCCATTCAATTCCAGCACTTCACCGCCCGCTCCTTCCAGCACACCCTGTGCCGCAGCGGTGTCCCACTGCGAGGTGGGCGCCAGGCGCGGGTAGCAATCGGCGCTGCCCTCAGCCAACAGGCAAAACTTCAAAGAACTGCCGATATTGGCCAGCTTCAACTCGCCCAATCCGGCACTCAAGCCAGCGAGCAAGCGATCCTGTTCAGGGCTCGTATGGCGACGACTGGCAACCACAGTAAATGCTTCACCGCTCGCCGGGGTCTGGCGCACCTGGATTTGCTTGGGCGCAGCACCTACATCGGAACGCCAGGCACCCAGCCCGGCACCCCCGAAGTAGCACCGACCACTGGTAGGCATCGACACCACACCGAACACCACGCGGCCCTTTTCGATCAGCGCGATGTTGACGGTGAACTCCTCGCTGCCGGAGATGAATTCCTTGGTGCCATCCAGCGGGTCCACCAGCCACCAGCGCTGCCAACCGGCACGCACGCTCTGGTCAATGTCCGCGTCTTCCTCCGAGAGCACCGGAATGCTCGGGTCCAACGCAGTCAGCCCGGCGAGGATCAAGTGATGGGCAGCCAAGTCGGCGGCAGTGACCGGTGAATCATCGGTCTTGGTGGTGACGGCAACATCGGCGCGCCAATACGGCAGGATGACCTCGCCAGCCTGGCGGGCCAATTCGATCGCGGGGGCAATAAACGGGTGACCCAGGAACAGTTCGCTCATGGCTGGAACGCTCCACGTTGAGTCAACAGGTCGCGTACCAGGTACAGCGCGGCCAACGCGCGGCCCTCGCTGAACTGCTCGTTCTGCGCCAACTGCGAGAGCTCCCTCAGGTTGACCCGGTCGACGCGCATCGGCTCGGGCTCGTCGCCTTCCAGGCGCTCTTCATACAGTTCGGTGGCCAGCACCACCTGGATTTTCTGGCTCATGTAGCCGGGGGACAGCGACAGCTCGGTGATGTGCTCCAACTGGCGGGCGCCGAAACCGGCTTCTTCCTTGAGCTCACGGTCGGCTGCCGCCAACACGTCTTCGCCCGGTTCGATCAGGCCCTTGGGCAGTGACAGTTCATACTCGTCGGTGCCGCCGCAATATTCTTCGATCAGCAACGCATGGTCCGAGTCGATCATCGCCACGATCATCACCGCGCCATATCCGGCCCCCCTGCCCACCAGGCGCTCGTAGGTCCGCTCCACGCCATTGGAAAAGCGCAATTGCACTTCCTCCACGCGGAACAAACGGCTACTGGCGACTATTTCGCGGGCGAGGACGGTGGGTTTCTGGCGCATGAGCGGCTCCTTGGCGTGATCGGGTTACTATACCGTGGCTTTTCCGATTGTCTGTGTCGGATATCTTTTCTTACATGAGTGTTCTTTATGCCTCCATTGCCCTGGCACGCCATCGACACCGTCCTGCTGGACATGGACGGCACCTTGCTCGACCTGCACTTCGACAACCATTTCTGGATGGAGCACCTGCCCCAGCGCTATGCCGAGTTGCATGGTGTGAGCCGGGCCATGGCCGAGATGGAGCTGCAGCCGCTGTTCGAGCGTAACGCCGGACAGTTGCAATGGTATTGCCTGGATTTCTGGAGCGCCGAACTCAAGATCCCGGTGCGCGAGCTCAAGCTTGAAACCGCACACCTGATTGCCTTGCGCCCGGATGCCGACACCTTCCTGGCGGCGATCAAACAGGCGGGCAAGCGGGTGATCCTGATCACCAACGCCCATCGGGATTCGCTGTCGTTGAAGCTGGAACGCATCGAGTTGGCGCCTTATTTCGAGCGACTGATCAGCTCCCATGACTATGGTTTTGCCAAGGAAAACCCGCAGTTCTGGGACGCCCTGCACGCCGACATCGCCTTCGACCCGGCCCGCAGCCTGTTTATCGACGACACCTTGCCGATCCTGCGCAGCGCCCGGGATTTTGGCGTGGGGCACTTGCTGGCGGTGAAGGAACCGGACAGCCGGAAGGGGCCCAAGGACACGGCGGAGTTTGCGGCGGTTGGGGATTACCGGGACTTGATCGTAGGTTTGTAACAACACTGAAGGTCCAATGTGGGAGCGGGCTTGCTCGCGAATACGGTGTGTCAGCCACTGAATATATTGACTGATCCACCGCTTTCGCGAGCAAGCCCGCTCCCACATTGGGTCCGTGGATTACTCAGGAATACGCAGCGTCTGCCCTGGGTAGATTTTGTCCGGATGGGACAGCAGCGGCTTGTTGGCCTCGAAGATTTTGTTGTACTGGTTGGCGTTGCCATACACCGCCAGCGAAATAGCGCTCAGGGTGTCGCCCTTTTTCACCACGACAAAGCGGGCCGCCGCGACAGCAGGACCGGAAACAGTGATCTGGTCATCAACACTCGCAACGCCGGCGATGTTACCCAGCGCCAGCAATATCTTCTCTTTCTCTTCCTGGCTGGCGACTTCACCTGTCACGGTCACCTTGTCACCGTCGACGGTGGTTTGCACATTGGGGTTACCCAATCCAACCTTGGCCACGTGCTCTTTTAACTGCTCGCTCGCGTTGGCATTACCCGGTGTCAACAGGTCAATCAACTTCTCGCCTGCTTCCTTAACAAAGCTTAAAAGACTCATGGTGCGCTCTCCTTGGGATTTAATTTCCAGATGCCAAAGACTAGACCAGTCCTACAGAATTGGGTTCCAGCCTGACCAAAGACCCAAACACGCTAGAATCCCACCGCATTGGAATAAGCCCGGAGCGAAGATGGACATCAAACAGCTGAAATTCCTCATCGCCCTCGACGAAACCCGTCACTTCGGCCAGGCGGCGGCGCGCTGCCATATCACCCAGCCGACCCTGTCGATGCGCCTGCGCAGCCTGGAGGAAGAGCTGCAGTTGCCGCTGGTCAATCGCGGGCAGCGCTTCGAAGGCTTTACCGCCCCCGGCGAACGCGTGCTGGCCTGGGCACGCACGGTGCTGGCGGCCTATGACGGCTTGCAGGCCGAGGCCGCTGCGTGTCGCGGCAACCTGGTAGGCACGTTGCGCCTGGGGGTGGTGCCGTTGTCGAGCTTCGATCCGCTGGCGTTGATGCAGAAGCTGCACAAGGAACACCCCAGCCTGCGCTTTGAGTTGTCCGCGTTAAGCTCCGAGCAAATCCTTGAACAACTTGCCAGCAACCGCCTGGACCTCGGTGTGTCGTACCTCGAGCGCCTGGACGCCGAGCGTTTCGACTCCCTGGCCCTGGGCGAAACCCGCATGGGCCTGCTGTACGACCAACGGTTCTTCAGCTTCGGCGACAAGCCCCTGAGTTGGGAGGCGCTGATCGAACTGCCCTTGGGCATGCTCACCAGCGGCATGCACTTTCGCCAGTCCATCGACCACAATTTCCACAGCCGTGGCCTCAACCCGCAGCCACTGCTACAGACCGATGCCGTCCATCAATTGTTACAAGCGGTGCACGGCGGCCTGTGTTGCGCGGTGATGCCACTGGACGGCGGCCTCGACGCCCTCACCGAGCACCTGCGCCTGCAACCCATTGAAGACGCTCAAACTTTGGCTCGCCTGGGGTTGATCATGCGCCGCAGTGCACCCCGTTCGGCCTTGGCGGAAGCGTGTTTTGCGCTGTACCAGAAATCGCTGATCGAGACTTGATCGACGGCATCTATCGGTAGATCAGTACTGACGATTAGACGCGACCCTTTGTCGCGCCTAGTCTTACAGCTGAATACTCCCGGTGGTAATGCCCAATGAACGCCCAGCGCCCAGTCTGCGCGGCGCCCGCCCTCGAAACGCCCGCGCCCGCCGCCAGCCAGAGCTACCAGTTTTGTAATCTCGAACACACCGAATCGGCCAGCACCGCGCTTGCCGAGGAAGTCGCGTTGGCGATTGCCTATAACGACATCAGCCAGGCGGTGATGCTGGTGACGCCGACCGACCTTGAAGACTTTATTGTCGGATTCAGCATCGGTAGCGGCATTATCGAAGACGTTAGCGACATTTATGACCTGAAAATCAGCGGTTCGGGCTCGACCCAATACGCTCAGGTGCAGATTTCCAGCCGCGCGTTCTGGAATATGAAGCAGCAGCGCCGGCAACTCGCCGGCACCAGTGGCTGTGGGCTGTGCGGCGTAGAAGCCGTGGAGCAGGCGCTGCCCAACCTCAAGGGGCTGCCCGGCGCGCCGTTGCCGCCTGCCGAATGGCTGGATGGCCTGCGCCAGCGCATCAGCGCGTTCCAACCGCTGGGCCAGTACAGCGGCGCGGTGCATGCGGCGGTGTTCATGAACAACCAGGGCGAATTGCTGCTGGGCCGTGAAGACATCGGCCGGCATAACGCCCTCGACAAGCTGATCGGTGCGCTGATCCGCCAAAAGATTCCGACCGACGGCGGCCTGGCGATTGTCACCAGTCGCTGCAGCCTCGAACTGATCCAGAAAGTCTTGCGTGCAGGCATCCAGACCCTGGTCAGCCTGTCGTCGCCCACCGGCCTGGCCCTGCAATGGGCTCGCCGGCACAACCTCAATCTCATCCACCTGCCGCAGAAAAGTGCGCCGCGGGTCTATAGCCCTGCGATGGAGAATCAAGCGTGAGTAATCATCATCAAGCCGACGACAAACCCACCCCGCGCTACAAGCCCTATAAAGGCCCGGCGGGTGGTTGGGGCGCACTGATCAGCGTGGCGCAAGCCTGGCTGACCAGCGACAACGCGCTGAAAAACATCCGCATGATGCTCAAGACCAACCAGAACGGCGGCTTCGACTGCCCGGGCTGCGCCTGGGGCGACTCGCCGGAAAGCGGCATGGTCAAGTTCTGCGAGAACGGCGCCAAGGCGGTCAACTGGGAAGCCACCAAGCGCCGGGTCGACGCGGCATTCTTCGCCAAGCACAGCGTCAGCGCGCTGCTGGAGCAGAGCGACTACTGGCTTGAGTACCAAGGCCGCCTGACCGAGCCGATGAGCTACGACGCCGAAACCGACCGTTACAAACCCATCAGCTGGGAATCGGCTTTCGACTTGATCGGCAAGCACCTCAATGCGCTGCCAAACCCGGACATGGCCGAGTTCTATACCTCGGGCCGGGCCAGCAACGAAGCGGCTTACCTGTATCAACTGTTTGTGCGCGCCTACGGCACCAACAACTTCCCGGACTGCTCGAACATGTGCCACGAAGCCAGCGGCGTCGCCCTGGCGCAAAGCGTGGGCGTGGGCAAAGGCACCGTGACCTTCGATGACTTCGAGCATGCGGACGCGATTTTCGTCTGGGGCCAGAACCCCGGCACCAACCACCCACGCATGCTGGAGCCACTGCGCGAAGCGGTAAAACGCGGCGCCCAGGTGGTGTGCATCAACCCGCTGAAAGAGCGCGGCCTGGAACGCTTCCAGCACCCGCAACACCCGCTGGAAATGCTCACCAACGGCGACAAGCCAACCAACACCGCCTACTTCCGCCCGGCGCTGGGAGGCGACATGGCCATCCTGCGGGGCATGGCCAAGTTCCTGCTGCTGTGGGAACGCCAGGCCCAGGCCGAAGGCAAGGAGGCCGTGTTCGACCACGACTTCCTCAACGAACACACCGCCAACGTGCTGGATTACCTGGGCAAGATCGACGACACCTCATGGGATGAAATCGTCGAGCAGTCCGGCCTGACCCTGGTAGAGATCGAGCAAGCGGCGCGCATGTACGCCAAAGGCAAGAACGTGATCATGTGCTGGGCGATGGGCATCACCCAGCATCGCCACTCGGTGCCGACCATCCAGGAAATCGCCAACCTGATGCTGCTGCGCGGCAACATCGGCCGCCCGGGCGCGGGCCTGTGCCCGGTGCGTGGCCACAGTAACGTGCAGGGCGACCGCACCATGGGCATCAACGAACGCCCGCCGGTGGCGTTCCTCGATGCCCTGGAGCGTCGTTTCCAGTTCCAGGTGCCGCGCGATAACGGCCACAACGTGGTGGAAGCGATTCACGCCATGCTCGAAGGCCGCTCCAAGGTCTTTATCGGCCTGGGCGGCAACTTCGCCCAAGCCACGCCGGACAGCCCACGCACCTTTGAAGCACTGCGCAATTGCGACCTGACCGTACAGATCAGCACCAAGCTCAACCGCAGCCACCTGATGCATGGCAAGGACGCGCTGATCCTGCCATGCCTGGGCCGCACCGACATCGACATCCAGGCCGAAGGCCCGCAAGCCGTGACCGTTGAAGACTCGTTCAGCATGGTCCACGCCTCCAACGGCCAACTGCAGCCGTTGTCGAAACAGATGAAATCCGAGCCTGCGATTCTGGCGGGCATTGCCGCCGCCACCCTGGGCAGCAAGCCGGTGGACTGGAACTGGCTGGTGGCCGATTACGACCGTATTCGCGACCTGATCGCCGACACCATTCCGGGCTTCAAGGACTTCAACGAGCGCCTGAAAAACCCGGGCGGTTTCTACCTGGGCAACTCGGCTGGCGCCCGTCGCTGGAACACCCCGTCGGGCCGCGCCAACTTCCGCCCGAACATCCTGCCCAAGGACCTGGTGCACGAACGCACCCGCAACACCGGGCAATTGCCGGACCTGATCATGCAGTCGATGCGCTCCCACGATCAGTACAACACCACCATCTATGGCCTGGACGACCGCTATCGTGGGGTCAAGGGCCAGCGGGATGTGTTGTTCGTCAACGAAGCCGACATCATCCGCCTGGGCTTCAAGCCGGGGCAGAAGGCTGACATCGTGTCGATCTGGGACGACGGCCGTGAGCGTCGGGTGAAGGGCTTTACCTTGCTGGCATTTGATATTCCGGCGGGGCAGGCTGCGGCTTATTACCCGGAAGTGAATCCGCTGGTGCCGCTGGAAAGCACGGGGGATGGCAGCCATACGCCAACGTCGAAGTTTGTAGCGATCCGCCTGGAAGCAGCGAGTGCAACCGGCTTGATCATGGCGAAGTCGGCCTAAGCGACACCTCGCCACAGACAGCACCCGAGTTTCTTACGGGCACAAAAAAGGCCGCTTTTGCATAAAAGCGGCCGTTCCGAAGTAACTAAAGACTCGCAAAACTCACTTAAGTTCCTCATACAAAACAGTAACTTAGAGAATTGTATACAACCCATACCACTGGTCGGGTTTCGATTGTCACCGTCTCGATACAACCTCAGGATCGCGCCGTCATCCTCTTGAGGTTCCTCTATGAAGTTCTCCTCGATTCTCTTGTTGTCCCTTGGCCTGGTCAGTGGCGCAGCCATGGCCGGTGGCACCACCGAAGCCGGTGTGGGCGGCGCATTGGGCGGGGTTCTAGGTTCTGTCGTAGGTCAGCAGTTGGGCGGTAACACTGGTTCAGCCATCGGTGCGGCTCTTGGCGGCGCAGGCGGCAGTGCGGTGGGCGCAGACAAGCGCAGCCGCGGTGAAGCAGCCATTGGCGGCGCATTGGGCGCGGCCGGCGGCAACGTGGTGGGTCGCAGTGTCGGCGGCAGCACCGGCAGCCTGATCGGCGCAGCAGCCGGCGGTGGCGCCGGTGGTGCACTGGGCAACTACATGGGCAACAAGAGCGATGACGATGATCGTCGTTACCGTGGGCGCGATAACCGCCGTTATGACCGCGATGACCATCGCGGGCGCGGCCATGCTTATGGGCATCGCAAAAACAAGCATCACTATCGCCACCACCGGTAACACGCGAATCGAAAGAACAACGCGGGTTTAATGTGGGAGCGGGCTTGCTCGCGAAGGCGGTGGATCAGTCGCCGGATGTATTGGCTGATACAACGCCTTCGCGAGCAAGTCGAATCGTCGCACCGCCGCTCCCACATTTGATTTTCATTGCTTCGCAGATCGTATTCAGATCACCAATCGCTGTAACGCCTCGCGCAACATCCCCGGGATCGTCACCGGCTGGTTCGACGCCCGATCCACAAACACATGCACAAACCTCCCCGCAGCACAGGCATCTTCTTCTCCCGCCTTGAACACCGCCAACTCATACTGCACCGAACTGTTGCCCAACTTGCCCACCCGCAGGCCGATCTCGATGCGGTCCGGAAAGGCAATCGAGGCGAAGTAGTCGCACGCCGAACTCACCACAAACCCAACCACTTCGCCGTCATGAATATCCAACCCGCCCTGCGCGATCAGGTAGGTATTCACCGCGGTGTCGAAGAAGCTGTAGTAGGTGACGTTATTCACATGGCCATATACATCGTTGTCGTGCCAGCGCGTGATGATCGGCTGGAAGTGGCGGTAATCGGCGCGTTGTGGCATGGCGTTGGTCATCGGTAAAACCCGGGCAGGAGGAGGCTCTCTTGATACTGGGTTCAAGCACTACCCGCAAGCCTAGGTTGGGCTTTGCTCAATCGTTTGCTGGACGCACGCCATACGCTTGAGCGCTTGATCCGTCTCGGCCGATTGCTGCAGGCACTGGCGATAGGCGGTGATATAGGTCTCGACTGCAGCGCTGGCCTGCTGCGGCGTGACCCGCGCCAGATACTCCACGAACGAACGCCGGCCGATCTGGAAGTGTTGGTAATCCAGCGGAAAATCCCAATAACCACCCCAGGTCAAAAAACCGTGTTCGGCGAACAGGTCAATCACCTCTTCTGCCCGGCCAGGGCGCGCCGGCTTGCCGGGGCGGGCATCCAGGCGGTTAACGGCATTTGCGGTACTTGCCCTGGGCTCAACAGTGGCCTGGCCGGTGAATTCACCTCGCGGGTTACGCCCGAACAAAACGAATGGGTTTTGCAGAGGGTTAAGGTCGATTGCGGCGCCATAGGCGTGCAGCGACCACCCCGAAGCGCCACTGACCTGGCGCCCATTAAAACCACTGGTATTGTTGCGGGCCATCGAGACCTTGTCGTTGCCTCGATAGGTTTCCAGCCTGACCGCCTGATGCACCGGGAACCGACGTTGCAGCAACTGCCTGAAGATCTCCTCCACATGGGGTGCGATGGCATCCAGCACCACGAGCTGCCCGTTGTTATGCAGCACTCCGCCAAAGTCCGCATAGCTGAACGTCACCCGCGCCAGGCGTGCGCAGGGCAATGGATTGGCGGCGGTGATGGTGTTGCGAAGCTGCATCTGCCGACAGTCATTCACGCTCAATGGGATGACCGAGGCCAGCGTGCCTTGTGCCACCAGCAACCCGGCGAACAGCAAGACGCCGGGGACAACACCACGAGAAAAACCAAAAGCCATGGGCAATTCCTTTGCAGAAGAAGTGAAGCGTCAAACCTTCTCACCTGCGGGCACGGTCCGGCTGTCGGCGGCGTCTGCCACTGGAAGGGAAAGCGCGACCCTCCAGACCGGAAATCAGAGTGCCTCCAACCCTGCCTCCGCCCATTCACGAACCTCTGCATAGGGATACTCCTCCAGTACCGCGAAACCTGGAATCCCTCGTGCCTTCAGCTTGGTAAACAACGGCACGCTGAGACCGCATAAAAACCGTGTCAGCCGCTCCGCGCTTGGCAAGTCGCCGCTGTACTCATGGTGGCTGTGGATAAAATCACCGCAAAGCGCGAGAAAGTTTTTATCCACAAGCGGCGGCAAGCTCGGCGGCGCCGGCAAGTGGGCGACGTTACCGTGGCACACCGAGCAGTGCCCGCACTGCCGGGGCGCGTTTTCATCGCCGAAATAGTGCGCCAGGCGGTAACCCAGGCACTCCTGTGTCGCGAACAGATCCAGCATGGCGTGAATTCGCGCCACCTCCGTCACCTCATGCTGCTTGAAGCCTGTGTATAACTCCGTGCTCAGCGCCTGTGGATCGAAGTCGGTATTCAGCAGGGCGTAAACCTCGGTCATCTGCCGGCTTTCCATCTCGATCAGGCCTTGTTCCTGAAAGTAATCCAGGGCCTTCACCACCCGGCTGCGCTCGGCCTGGTGCTGTTGATACAGCGCGTCGAAGTCCACCGTCGCCCAGGTTTTCGCCCGTTTGCAGACCTGGATAATCGCTGCGACAAACTGCTGCCGCTCGCCGGCAAAACGCGCCAGCAATGCCTCTGGTTCAATCAAATACTTGAAGCGGTATTCGGCATAAAACGCGTAGCGCGGCGCAATCACACCCTTGAGTTCAAGCTGCACGAGCAAGGTCTTCAGCGGTAGTTCACGGATGTTGCTGTGGTCCGACAGTGACCGGAGCATAAACTCCCACTGTCCATCGGCACGGACCGCCTGTATTTCCTCCAGGACTCGGCGAATACCTTCCTGTTCCGGCGTATCGCCGTACACAAAGTTTTCCAGGATATTCAGGCTGTCGCGGTTGGCCAGAACCAGACACTCAGACGGCTGCCCGTCACGCCCGGCACGGCCGATTTCCTGGCTGTAGTTCTCGATGGATTTGGGCAGGTCGAAGTGCACCACGTTGCGGATATCGCTTTTGTCGATGCCCATGCCGAAGGCAATGGTGGCGACGATGCAGTTGGACTGCCCGCCCATGAATCGCTTCTGAATGGCCTCCCGCTTATCGTGAGCCAGGCCCGCGTGATAAGCCTCGGCCTGGATTCCATTGCGATTCAAATGCTCGGCAATCTGCTCCGCGGTTTTTTGCAGCGTGACGTAGACGATGCTTGGCTGATTGGCTCGCTCCTGCATCCACGTCACCAGCCGTCGTCGCTTGTCCTGGCCACTGACGGGCTCAACCAGCAGGTTGAGGTTGGAGCGGTAGAACCCGGTGGTGATCACATCGTCAGGTGCAATGGCGAACTTGGCCTGCATGTCAGCGATCACCTTGGGCGTCGCCGTGGCGGTCAGCAGCAGCGCCTGGGGGATGCGGAACTGGCGTTGGTAATCCGGCAGCTTCAGGTAGTCCGGGCGAAAGTTATGGCCCCATTCGGAAATGCAGTGAGCCTCATCCACCACCAGCAGCGAGATCGGCACGCTTTGCAGGAAGTTGCGAAAGCGCTCGTTCTTCAAGCGCTCCACGGAAACCATCAGGATCTTCAGCTCGCCCGAACGCGCCCGGGCCATGACGTCATTGGCATCATCGCGGCTCTGGGCCGAGTCGATGCTGCCCGCCGAGATACCGTGGCGCTGCAGGAAACCCAACTGGTCCTGCATCAGCGCCAGCAACGGCGACACCACCAGCGTCAGGTGCGGCAGCAACACGGCGGAAAGTTGATAACACAGGGACTTGCCGGAACCGGTGGGAAAAATCGCCGCCGCCGAACGGCCGGCCAGCACGGCACTGACCACCGCCTCCTGGCCCAAACGAAACTGTGGATAACCAAAGACCTGTTGGAGGGTGTTGTGCATAAGCTGTCACTCCATTGACCGCTGAACGAGCCCAAAACATAGACCAGCGCATTCAGCGAATCGAGAAAGGTCGCAAGGAAAAAAGAGTCTGGATGATACACAGCCTGGGAAGTGGAGTAGGCACCCGTAAGAAACGTTCCAACCTTACGCGGGACGCATCTCGAAACTCATTGCGCTACAATCAACCTTCGCACCGAGAGGACGCTGTCATGGCCGAACTGACGTTTGAGCAAAAGCAGGATCACTACGACAAGATCCGTCGTTCCAACTACCTGGCCAGCCTGCGCCTGGAGGGGTTCGACACCCAGCCCGCCGATGTCGACAAACCCCTGCCGACCCGCGAAGCCGTCCTCGCCAAGTACCGCAACACCCCACGCTGATGCTCGACAAATATGGCGTGGGCCAGGACCCGTACTGCTACCCCGGTAGCAGCGTCCTGCGCAACCGCCTCGATTTGTTCGACGAAGAACGCCTGCACCAGGCCGAGCGGGAACTGTCTGAAATCGCTGTCGGCAGCCTTCCGCTGTATCCCCCGCCCTACGACCTGGAACGCCTGCAACACATCCACCGCACCCTGTTCGCGGACATTTACGAATGGGCGGGGGAACTGCGTACGGTCAACATCCAGAAGGGCGACACGCTGTTCTGCACACCGGAGCGTATCCCGCCTGAGGCGAGCAAGATCATCCAGCACATGGCGCAGGCGAACTGGTTTGTCGGGGTGACGCAGGCAGAGTTGGTGACGCAAATTGCCGAGGCCTATGGCGACCTCAACGTGATCCATCCGTTTCGCGAAGGGAATGGCCGGGCGCAGCGGATTCTGTTCGAGCAGATCATCGTGAATGCCGGGTTTTCGGTGAATTGGTGGCTGGTGAAGAATGCGGCGTGGATACCGGCGAACATCGATGCGGTGGCGTGTGATTATCGGGGGTTGGAGGCGATTTTCGAGCGGTGTATCAGCACCCCGCGCTAGCCCCGATCGTTCCCTACGCTCCGCGTGGGAATGCCGCCAGGGACGCTCCGCGTCCCGTCATCCGCGCACGACCCAAGCCATGAACACTGGTGACGCGGAGCGTCACGGGATGCATTCCCACGCGGAGCGTGGGAACGATCAGTATCCGTTAAAGCTGGTAACGATCTGTTTATTGCTCTCGCCCCACACTCCCGCCAAGGTTCGCCCCGTCGTTGCAAATTCAGCGACCGGGTTTGGTCACTCGAAAACAGCACACATAAGTGCCATCACTTGTCTGGCGGACGTCTATCGTCCTCTCAGCGCAATGTTATGGCGGCTGTGTGTGGGACGTCCTCGGACGTGCCGGATTGCTGTTTCCGGTTGGCCAACCTGCACACAGTCCGCCACCCATCGTTTGGCCACGGTGACGACGGTTACTTAACAGCAAACCGAGTACCTTCAAATGCAAACACCTGAAGCGAAAAACCGCTACCTTCCACTTGGCACCAACTTCACCGATACCCACCCCCTGCTCATCGACACCGAAGCCGCCGCCGAAGATATCCAGTCCGCAGCCCACCAACGCATCCGCGCCGCAGCCGATCTCCTGGAAACCTTCTCCTGCCTGACCTTCGAACAGGCCGACCTCAAAGATATTTCGCATATCACCAACGCCCTGTATCTGCTCGTCCAGGACGGTTGCGATCTACTGGAAGTCGCCCAAACCGGCATGATGCGACTCACCACCACCGACGCCGTAAAGCGAACACCACCTGAGCAGCCACACAGCTAAAAATGTGGGAGCTGGCTTGCCTGCGATAGCGGAGTGTCAGACAACACCTTTACCACTGAAACACCGCCATCGCGGGCAAGCCCGGCTCCCACATTTGACCAGTTTCGTTTGAAGGATCGCGGTGCCATCGATAAAGTCGGTCGCCTCCACCCACTCTCGCGTAACCACCATGAACCTGGCCCCCAACTTCCCCGAAGACATCGCGATGCAGCAGCTCTTGCAACTGCTGCATGAAGAAATTGGCCTGCCTGAACATAAGACGCTGCGCCTTGAAACGGCCATCAACCTGGACCTGGGTTGCGACGGCGCCGAAGCCAATCAATTGATGGAAGCGCTGGAGCAAGGCTTCGCTGTCGACTTGAACGACTACGACGCTTATCGTTACTTCCAACCTCCCGTATTCGACGTCTTCCTGAAACACCGTGCCAAAGGCCGCGGCGACAAAATCCCGCTGACCATCGGCATGCTATACCTCGCGATCAAGACCCAACGCTGGGACACCCAAACCCTGGAAAACCTGAGCGAACACAAACCCCAAACACGCTGAAGATCAACTGTGGGAGCCGGGCTTGCCCGCGATGAGGCCCGGACAGTCAGCACACCTATAAGCCAATACACCGCAGCCTTCAAAAAATAACAAGGACCTTACATGGACGTACTAATGGGCCTGCTGGCCGCCCTGCTCTGGGGCGGCACGGACTTCCTCGTGGGCCTCAACGCCCGAGCTGTCGGCGTCAAACGCGCGGTGTACTTCGGCCAGGCGCTGGGCTTCCTGATCATGACCCTGCTGCTGGTCATATTCCCGGCCTTCCTCGTCAAATCCCTCGCGGCGCCTTTGAGTGTCTGGCTCCTGGGAGCCGCAGCAGCCCTGCTGACCGTCTCCGGCGCCCTTGCGCTGTCCAAGGCCTTCTCGCTGGGCAAAGCGGCCATTGTCGCGCCGCTGGTGACGTCCTACGGTGTCGCGACTACTTTGCTGTCATGGGCCAGCGGCGAACACATCAGCCTGATCCAACTCGGCTGCATCGCTCTCTGCGTAATTGGCGTGATCCTGTCCAGCATTCACAAGGACAATGGCGTCCCTCACAACAGTTCCAGCCGCTCAATCGCCTACGCGATGCTCGCAGCGTTGCTCTACGGCACAAGCTTTTGGGTGCAGGGCCGCTACACCCTGCCGACGCTTGGCCCGGTCACGATGCTTTGGCTTGGGTATTTGGTTGGCCTGTGCGTCCTGGTGTTGATGGTGCTTAAGATCAAAGACGGCCTGAAAATCCCACCGCTGAAAAACTGCGCAACGCTGACCAGCGCGAGCCTGATGAACCTGGGTGGGTTCTCGGCGTTCTCGTGGGGCGCAATGGCGGGGTCGGTTTCCGTGGTGACGGTGATCAGCACCCTGTCCGGTGGGATCGCCGCGATTCTGGGGTTTGTGTTTTTCAAGGAGCGGCTGTCAGCGGTGCAAGTGACCGGTGTGGTGCTGGTGTTAGTGGGAGCCGTGGTTCTGCACCTCGTCGACTGATCCTTCGCCCACAAAAAAGCCGCCCACTAGGGGCGGCTTTTTCACAACGGCCGAATCTTACAACTTCGGACCCGCAGCCTTGATCGCATCGCTCACTTCAAACTTCTTGAAGTTCTCGATGAACAGACCCGCCAGCGCTTTCGCCGCTTCATCGTAGGCAGCCTTGTCAGCCCAAGTGTTACGTGGGTTCAACAGGCCAGTCTCGACGCCCGGTACGGCCAATGGCACGTCCAGGTTGATGGTATCCAGGTGCTCGGTCTCGGCACCAATCAACGCACCGCTCTGGATCGCTGCAATCACGCCACGGGTGGTCGGGATGTTGAAGCGCTTGCCAACGCCGTAGCCGCCGCCGGTCCAGCCGGTGTTGACCAGGTAGACCTTGGAGCCGAAGCCGCGCACGCGCTTGATCAGCAGTTCTGCGTATTCACCAGCCGGGCGTGGGAAGAATGGCGCGCCGAAGCAGGTGGAGAAGGTCGACTTGATGCCGCCACCCGAACCCATTTCGGTCGAGCCCACCAGAGCGGTGTAGCCGGACAGGAAGTGGTAGGCCGCTTGTTCTTCGCTGAGGATCGACACGGGCGGCAGTACGCCGGTCAGGTCGCAGGTCAGGAAGATCACAGCGTTTGGCTCGCCACCGAGGTTTTTCTCGGAGCGCTTGGCCACGTGCTCCAGCGGGTAGGCGGCGCGGCTGTTCTGGGTCAGGCTGACGTTGGTGTAGTCCGCGTGCTTGGCATCGTCGATCACCACGTTTTCGAGCACGGTACCGTGCTTGATGGCTTTCCAGATCACCGGCTCGTTCTTCTCGGACAGGTCGATGCACTTGGCATAGCAACCGCCTTCGATGTTGAACACCACACCTTCGCCCCAGCCGTGTTCGTCGTCGCCGATCAGGTAGCGGCTTTCGTCGGCGGACAGGGTGGTTTTACCGGTGCCCGACAGACCGAAGAACAGGGTCACGTCGCCGGCTTCGCCGATGTTGGCTGCGCAGTGCATCGGCAGCACGTCGGAGGCCGGCAGCAGGAAGTTCTGCACCGAGAACATGGCTTTTTTCATTTCACCGGCATAACGCATGCCGGCGATCAGGACTTTTTTCTGGGCGAAGTTGAGGATCACGCCACCGTCGGAGTTGGTGCCGTCACGCTCTGGCACGCCCTCGAAGTTGGCCACGTTGTGCACTTGCCACTCTTCACGACCGGCCGGGTGGTACTGGGCCGGGTTGATGAACAGGCAACGACCGAACAGGTTCTGCCAGGCAGTCTGGGTGGTCATTTTCACGGCCAGGTAGTGGTCTTCTGCAGCCCCTACGTGAACGTGGGAAACGAAATGCTCTTGCGCGTTGTTGAATGCCTCGACGCGAGCCCACAGGGCATCGAACTTGTCGGCCGGGAACTTGCGGTTGATCGGGCCCCAGGCAATGGCAGCCTGGGTGGAAGGCTCTTCAACGATGAAGCGGTCGACTGGCGAACGGCCGGTACGGTGACCGGTTTCTACGACCAGCGCACCGGTATCGGCAAGCACGCCTTCACCGCGCTGCAGGGCTTCTTTGACCAGATCGTCAACACTCAGATCGGTGTATACAGCGTTATTGGCTTGCGTCATGAGGTTCCCCGTCGGCCAGTGGCCGAGTGCTCCAAACGTTTTGTAGTAGAAAGTTGCGCACTACTACCGCGAAAAAAGTGGGCCGGATTATGCCAGAAAAGCCCAAAAAGAGTAGGGCCCTCCGGTCAGAACGGCGGAAATCCGGCGTTTGTCAGGTGATTTACCTGTGCTTAAACGTTTTAGTGGCGGGTGCCTGAAGGGGTATCTACGCCCGCGCCGGCGAATAATTGAGCAATATCGGCAGCGTCGAACAGGTAGCGCTGGTTGCAGAACTGGCAGTCGATCTCGATGTTGCCACCGTGTTCCACCACCAGGTCCTGCGCATCTTCCAGGCCCAGGCTGACCAGGGCAGTTGCCGAGCGCTCGCGGGAGCAGCTGCAGTGGAAGCGCAGGGACTGCACGTCGAACAGGCGCACGGCCTCTTCGTGGTAGAGGCGGTGCAGGATGGTTTCGTTATCCAGGCCCAGCAACTCTTCGGCTTTCAGGGTGCCGGCCAGGGCGGTGATGTGGGCCCAGCTGTCGGCGCGGTCTTCTTCGTCCTTGATGCGGTCAGCCGGCAGTTGTTGCAGCAGCAGGCCACGGGCGCGCTTGCCGTCGGCGTTGAGCCAGAAGCGGGTGCCCACTTGCTGGGACATCACGAAATAATTGGTGAAGCAGTCGGACAGGGTTTCGCCATCGAGGTCGACGATGCCCTGGTAACGCTGGCCTACCGTCGGATCGACGGTCAGGGCCAGCACGCCGTCTGGCATCAGGTCAGCCAGGGTCGCATCGGGGGCGATTCGGTCGGCGTCGTAGCGGGCCAGCCCACGGATTTCGCGCTCGCTGGAGCATTCGATCATCAGCAGCGGGATCGGGCCTTCGGAGCGGGCCTGCAGGATCAGCAAACCATCGAATTTCAGGGTGCCCACCAGCAGCGAGGCAGCCGCCATCAGCTCGCCGAGCAATTGCGCGACCGGCTCCGGATAGGGGTGCTTGGCGAGGACTTCGGCATAGCTGCGCTCCAGGGCGACCAGTTCGCCGCGGGCGTCGCTGTCGTCGAAGATGAAGCGTTGGGTGAAGTCGGTATCCGGTAGATCAGTCATAGGTCTGGGTATCTGAATTGATGACAAAAAGATGACAAGGTTTATAGAATTACACGCTTTAGCACCGTTTTGGTGCGGCCTTCTGCGGGAAAACGAAGCGCTTTAAAGCTAAGAGGAAACAGTTTATGAACAATCCGGGTTTGTTCCAAGCCAGGTGGGACCTCGGTCGATTGGCCCTGTGTAATTTACTCGCTGTGGGGCTGCTGTGTTTTTGGCTCTGGCCGGCGGGCCAGGCGCTCTGCACGGTTTTCGACGAGTGGCTGTTTCATCTGCTCAATGACCCGCTGGCAAGCAGCTCCGCGTGGCTGCATGTGTGGGCGGTGGCCAGTTTGCGGCCGTTTGACGCGGTGGTCGGGGTGATTCTGCTGACGCTGTTGATCCGTGGCGACTGGGTGTTCAAGGCGATTGAAGTGCGCCAGGCGTTTTTCGGCTTCCTGGGCATTCTGCTGCTGTTGCTGTTTATCCGCATGCTGTTTTCCAAGCTGGCGGCGCAGATGGGCTGGCAACACCATAGCCCGTCGATGGTGATCAGCGGCGCGATTCAGATGAGCGACTATTTCCCGGGCCTGGAGAAGACATGGGAGTTGAAGGACCGCTCCAGCCAGAGCTTCCCGGGGGATCATGCATCGGTATTGCTGATCTGGGGGATGTTCATGACCGTGTTTGCCAAGCGGATCGGGCAGGTGCTGGTGATCTGGGGCTTGGCGCTGCTGTTCATGATGCCGCGGCTGGTGGCCGGTGCGCATTGGGGGCAGGACGATTATATCGGTGGGGTGTTGCTGGCGCTGTTGGCGTTGGGCTGGGGTTACTACACGCCCTTTGCAGCGAAGGTTTCGCGGGGGCTGGTGCGAGTGACGGGCCCGGTGTTTGAATTGTTTCGGCGAGTACCGCTGGTTAAGCGCTTGAGCGTGATTCGCAGCGTTTGAGTTGAAATAGCAGGAGCCGACCTGGCTCCTGCGGTCTGCCGATTAATCATCATTGCCACTGCCGCGAAACTTGAACAGGTCGCGCCGCTGCTTCTTGCTTGGCTTGCCGTCGGTGGTCATGCCCAGGGAGCCGGCCTTGCGCATGGCCGCCGCGTTTTCGCGCTTGGCGATGCTGGCTTCGGTCTCGGTATACAACGCCTGCGCCTCGGGAGCGCCCCTTCGCACAATTGAAAGCGCCTGGACCACGACGGTTCGTTCATCAAACCCGGCACGGATCTGAAACTCATCGCCGATGCGTGGCTCCTTGCCGGGCTTGCAACGCTCGCCGCGCCAATGCACCTTGCCACTCTCGATCGCCGCCTTGGCCAAGGCACGGGTCTTGAAGAAACGCGCCGCCCACAACCACTTGTCCAAACGGACTTTTTCTTCCTCTTCCTGCTTCTGAGCCACTTGAATTCCTCGCTCTGAAAAATGTCGCAACTTTACCGTTGAAACCCTTCAACGCATAAACCCTTGAGCTCACCTAAGATACGCCAGGTAGCATCCTGTTTTCGCGAGGTTAACGTGTGACCGACTTTCCCATTTCACTGACCTCGCCCAAACAAGCCTGTGCGGGCTGCCAGCAAAGTGAGCCGCTGGGCTTTGAGTTCGCCTTTGCGTATCAGCCTATCGTGGACCTGCGTAACCAGTCGATCTTTGCCCATGAAGCCTTGGTGCGCGGCGTGAATGGTGAGGGCGCGATGTCGGTGCTGGATCAGGTCAACGACAGCAATCGCTACCGTTTCGACCAGCAATGCCGCACCCGCGCGATCGCCACCGCTTCGACACTCAACATGCAGACGCACCTTTCAATCAACTTCATGCCCAATGCGGTCTATCGACCAGAACTGTGCATCCGCAGCACCCTGGAGGCGGCCCGCGCGCATAATTTTCCGTTGGATCGGCTGATTTTCGAGACCCTGGAAAGCGAGCATGTAGATAACTATCGCCATTTGACGAATATTCTGCGTGAATACCGCGAATTCGGCTTCAAGACCGCCATCGACGATTTCGGGGCGGGCTATTCGGGGCTGAATCTGCTGGCCGATTTCCAACCTGACCTGATCAAACTCGACATGGCGCTGATCCGCGATGTCGACCGTGATCGTGTCCGTCAGGTGATCGTCCGGGGGATTGTCACAATCTGTGAGCAGTTGGGCGTTACTGTCATCGCCGAGGGCATCGAAAGTGCCGGCGAGCGGGACTTTCTCGCCGACTGTGGAATATTTCTGATGCAGGGCTACTGGTTCGCCAAGCCTGCATTCAAAGCCCTGGCCGAGGTATCACCCGCCGCTTGGGCGAATTAATTGCCGGTTATTCATATTGAAGACATTTGACCATTTGACCGTTGTGGGTCTGCGTGAGTGGGTGGCACTTCCCGACTTGGGAGTGGCAGGCCTGCGCGCCAAGATCGACACCGGCGCCAGTACCTCAAGCCTGCATGCCACCGAGATCGAGCCATTTGAGCGCGACGGTGCAAAGTGGGTGCGCTTCACCGCGCACCTGGGCAGCGTGGTGCAACTGCGTCACCGGCGCTGCGAAGCACCGCTGGTGGCGATGAAAACCATTAAAAGCTCCAACGGCCAGGCCCAGGTGCGGTATGTGATCAGCACCACCCTGGCCCTGGGCGATCGGGTATGGCGGGTGGAATTCACCCTCGCCTGCCGCAAGGCCATGCGTTACCGCCTGTTGCTGGGCTCCAAGGCCCTGATTGACGGCCAACTGGTGGTCAGTCCCGGCGTCAAATACGTTCAAGACAAGCCGGTGTTCCCGGTCTCTACTACCTCTGCCACAGGTGCTGCATGAAGATCGCTGTGCTGTCGCGTAACCCGCGTCTGTATTCCACCCGTCGCCTGGTCGAGGCCGGCACCGAACGTGGCCATGAGATGGTGGTGATCGATACGTTGCGCGCCTATATGAACATTGCCAGTCATAAGCCGCAGATCCACTACCGGGGCAAACCGCTGGAAGGCTTCGATGCGGTGATCCCGCGTATCGGTGCTTCGGTGACGTTCTATGGCTGCGCGGTACTGCGCCAGTTTGAAATGATGGGGGTGTCTCCCCTCAATGAATCGGTGGCTATCGCCCGTTCGCGGGACAAGCTGCGCTCGCTGCAGTTGCTGTCGCGCCGTGGCATTGGCTTGCCGGTCACCGGCTTTGCGCACTCCCCGGATGACATTCCCGACCTGATCGAGATGGTCAACGGCGCGCCGCTGGTGATCAAGGTGCTGGAAGGCACCCAGGGCATCGGCGTGGTGCTGTGTGAAACCGCGACTGCGGCCGAGTCGGTGATCGAGGCGTTCATGGGCCTCAAGCAGAACATCATGGTGCAGGAGTACATCAAGGAAGCCGGCGGTGCGGATATCCGCTGCTTCGTGGTGGGCGACAAGGTGATTGCCGCGATGAAGCGCCAGGCCAAGCCGGGTGAGTTTCGGTCCAACCTGCACCGTGGCGGCAGTGCCAGCCTGATCAAGATCACCCCGGAAGAACGCATGACCGCACTGCGGGCAGCCAAGGTCATGGGGTTGAGCGTGGCGGGTGTGGATATATTGCGCTCCAACCACGGGCCGCTGGTGATGGAGGTGAACTCGTCACCGGGCCTGGAAGGAATTGAGACCACCACCGGCAAGGATGTGGCGGGGATCATCATTCAGCATCTGGAGAAGAGTGGTGGGCCGAATATGACGCGCACCAAAGGCAAGGGCTGAATACACCCGACCTATAAAGCACCGCAAAACCAGTGTGGGAGCGGGCTTGCTCGCGAAGGCGGTGGATCAGTCGACATTTCTATGGACTGACCCACCGCCTTCGCGAGCAAGCCCGCTCCCACATTTAGACCGCGTCCCTGGGCAACATCAGCCCCAACGGCAAGCGCACTCGCGCTTCCAGGCCGCCATCCGGCCGGTTGCGCAATTCGACATTGCCGCCATGCATCGAAGCAATCCGCCGCACAATCGCCAGCCCCAGGCCCGTGCCTTTGCCACCCCGGGCACGGTCGCCGCGGGTGAACGGGTTGAAGATACCTTCCAGTTCCGCCGGATCGATGCCGGCCCCACGGTCCATGACACTCAGAACCACGTAAGGCGCACTGGTATCCCCGGAAACGTAGGCTGCTACTTCCACATCGGAACCGGCGTGATGCAGCGCGTTACCAATCAGGTTATTCAGCAGGCGCTTCATCGAAACCCGACGCAACGCGAACGGCTGGATCGGCTCCAGGCGCATGCGCACCTGCTCGCCATTCTGGTTGTAAGGCGCAACCACCTCGCGAACCAGGTCCGTCAGGTCGACCTCTTCCACCACCTCGTCCCGGCCATCGCGGATAAACGCCAGGAACTGGTCGAGAATCGCGTCCATGTCCTCGATGTCTCGAACCATGTCGTCGGTAAGGTCGGTGTGGTTACCCATCAGTTCCAGGGAAAGCCGCAGACGCGTCAGCGGCGTGCGCAGGTCATGGGACACCCCCGCCAGCATCAGCTCGCGCTCGCGCCCCGCCTGTTCGACATCCTCGGCCATCTGGTTGAACGCGCTGTACACCTCGGTCATTTCACTCGGCGTATCGCTGATGGGCAGGCGCACACTGCGGCCCTGGCCCAGCTGGCGTGCGGCAAACACCAGGCGCTTGAGCGGCTGGTTGAGCTGGCGCACGAAAATCCAGGCAGACGCGGTGGAAAGTAAGCCAATCGCCAGGAACCAGCCCAGCACGTTCCAGATCTTCTGCCCCCGCAACGGATGCGGATACAGCGGCACTTTCAGCCAGTCCTCCCCCAGGCTCGGCGCTCGCACCCACAGCGCCGGCGACACATGCATGCGCAACCGCACCTCGGTGTCTTCACCCAGTTCGGCCTGCATCTGGCGCTGGTAGATTTCGCTGTAGGGCCAATGTTGCTCGCCCTCGGGCACGCCCGCGCCCGCGACCCGGACCAGGGTAGCGGCCTTGGCGATCTTCTCGCGGTTCTCGGGGTCTGCGGCCCAATAGGCGCGCAAGGTCAGCGCGACACCGTGGCTGTACTGCCGGTCCACCAGCACGTCTTCGTTCATCAACAGATAAACCAGTGTCAGGGCCTTGGAAAACAGTACGACGATGAGCACCAGCCAAAGGGTGCGTGAGAAGAAACTCTGCGGGAACCACAACGGGGTTTTCATAAAAGACAGCTGAACACCTTGCAGGAGCGAGCCAAGCTCGCAGAATTGCAAACGCCGGGCAACCGGCTGACTCTTATCGAGTCATCACCGGCACGCCCGCCTCTGCAAATCATCGGTCACTTGGTTGCAGTGCCATCCGGCACAAACACGTAACCCACACCCCACACCGTCTGGATATAACGCGGCTTGGATGGATCGGGCTCGATCATCCGGCGCAGACGGGAGATCTGTACGTCGATGGAGCGCTCGAGGGCGTCCCACTCACGGCCACGGGCCAGGTTCATCAGCTTGTCGCGGGTCAGCGGCTGGCGAGCGTTCATCACCAGTGCCTTGAGCACGGCGAATTCGCCGGTGGTCAGCATGTGCACTTCATCGCCACGCTTGAGCTCACGGGTGGCCAGCGACAACTCGTAGTCGCCGAAGGTCACGCTTTCGTCTTCGCTGCCTGGAGCGCCCGGTACCGGGGCGGCCTGGCGACGCAGTACGGCCTTGACCCGTGCCATCAGCTCGTCCGGGTTGAACGGCTTGGCCAGGTAATCGTCGGCGCCCAGTTCCAGGCCCTTGATGCGGCTCAGCTCATCGCCCTTGGCGGTCAGCATGATGATCGGGATCTGATTGTTGGCGCCGCGCAGGCGTTTGCAGGCGGTCAGGCCGTCTTCGCCGGGCAGCATCAGGTCCAGCACCACCAGGTTGAAGACTTCACGTCCCAACAGGCGGTCCATCTGTTCGGTGTTTGGCACCGCGCGGGCACGGTAGCCCTTGGAGTTGAAGAAACGCTCCAGCAGGCTGCTCAGCCCCGGATCGTCATCAACGATGAGAATTTTTTCGCCTTCAGCAGTTTGTGCAGTGCTGCTCATTAGATGCTCCTCTTATCTCGGCGCGCATTATGGCGTAGCTGCCGTTATACGCACCGTGTGCATTGTTAGCAGATTTTTCCTCTACCGCCAGCGAACCCGCGCCCTACAACCTTGGCGGCAATCCCCCCAAGGGCAGAACGCTGGTTATAATGCGGCGCCTTTGTGCAGGGCAACGTCAGTTCGTTACCGTTTACTGCCAGGGGATTTTTTTCACCCGCTTGTAGTGATTTTTTCGATTTCGAGGGTCAATAGGCTGCCTCTTGACCCAGGCAGCGGCGCCAGACGGGCCGCTCAACCAGCCTCGCGAGCCTTGTTTTCCGGGCCTGCGAGCCTGCTTTCAGAATTTCAGGTGGTTTTATGGACAGCATCAACAGCCGCATCGCCGAGGAACTCGGCGTACGCCCACAACAGGTCGAAGCGGCCGTCGCTCTACTGGATGAAGGCTCCACAGTGCCCTTCATCGCCCGTTACCGTAAAGAAGTCACCGGCAGCCTCGATGATATCCAGTTGCGGCATCTGGAAGAGCGCCTGCGCTACCTGCGAGAACTCGACGAACGGCGTATCAGCATCCTCGCCAGCATCGAAGAGCAAGGCAAGCTGACCCCGCAGCTGGAACGCGACATCAAGCTCGCCGACACCAAGACCCGCCTCGAAGACTTGTACCTGCCGTACAAGCAGAAGCGCCGCACCAAGGGCCAGATCGCCCTGGAAGCCGGCCTCGGCGAGCTGGCCGACGGTCTGTTCAACGACCCGTCCCTGGCCCCGGAAACCGAAGCTGCACGCTTTGTCGATGCCGAAAAAGGCGTGGCCGACGTCAAGGCCGCCCTCGAAGGCGCCAAGTACATCCTCATGGAGCGCTTCGCCGAAGACGCCAACCTGCTGGAAAAACTGCGCAACTACCTGAAGCAGGAAGCCACCCTCAGTGCCCGCGTAATCGCCGGCAAGGAAGAGGAAGGCGCCAAGTTCCGCGATTACTTCGAACACGACGAGCCGCTGAAAAGCATGCCGTCCCACCGTGCACTGGCGATTTTCCGCGGCCGCAACGAAGGCATCCTGAGCTCCGCGCTGAAAGTCGGCGACGAGCTGCCAGGCACCATGCACCCGTGCGAAGGCATGATCGGTCAACAGTTCGGCATCCAGAATCAGAATCGTCCTGCGGACAAGTGGCTCAGTGAAGTCGTGCGCTGGACCTGGAAGGTCAAGCTCTACACCCACCTGGAAACCGACCTGCTGGGCGAGTTGCGCGACGGCGCCGAAACCGAAGCCATCAGCGTATTCGCCCACAACCTGCACGACCTGCTGCTGGCCGCACCCGCCGGCCCACGCGCGACCCTGGGCCTCGACCCGGGCCTGCGCACCGGCTGCAAGGTTGCCGTGGTCGACGCCACCGGCAAGCTGCTGGATCACGCCACGGTTTACCCCCACGTGCCGCACAACAAGTGGGACCAGACCATCGCCATCCTGGCCGCCCTGTGCGCCAAGCACTCGGTGGACCTGATTGCCATCGGCAACGGCACCGCCAGCCGTGAAACCGACAAGCTGGCCGCCGAGCTGATCAAAAAATACCCAGGCATGCAGATGACCAAGGTGATGGTCTCCGAGGCCGGCGCTTCGGTGTACTCCGCGTCTGAACTGGCTTCCAAGGAATTCCCGGACCTCGACGTGTCGATCCGTGGCGCAGTGTCCATCGCTCGCCGCCTGCAGGACCCACTGGCCGAGCTGGTGAAGATCGATCCGAAATCCATCGGCGTCGGCCAGTACCAGCACGACGTGTCGCAGCTGAAACTGGCTCGCGGCCTGGACGCCGTGGTTGAAGACTGCGTGAACGCCGTGGGCGTGGACGTAAACACCGCTTCGGTTGCGCTGCTGGCCCGCATCTCCGGCCTCAACGCCACCCTGGCGCAGAACATCGTGACCCACCGCGACGAAAACGGTGCGTTCAAGACCCGTGCAGCGCTGAAAAAAGTCGCACGCCTTGGCGAAAAAACCTTCGAACAAGCCGCCGGCTTCCTGCGCGTCATGAACGGTGACAACCCGCTGGATTCCTCGGCTGTCCACCCGGAAGCCTACCCGCTGGTACAACGCATTGCCGCTGAAACCGACCGCGACATCCGCTCGCTGATCGGCGACGCCGCGTTCCTCAAGCGCCTCGACCCGAAGAAGTACACCGACGAAACCTTCGGCGTGCCGACCATCACCGACATCCTGCAAGAGCTGGAAAAACCTGGCCGCGACCCGCGTCCCGAGTTCAAGACCGCCGAATTCCAGGAAGGCGTCGAAGACCTCAAGGACCTGCAACTGGGGATGATCCTCGAAGGCGTGGTGACCAACGTGACCAACTTCGGCGCGTTTGTGGATATCGGCGTGCATCAGGACGGTTTGGTGCACATCTCTGCGCTTTCGGAGAAGTTCATCAAGGACCCGCGTGAAGCGGTGAAAGCCGGTGATGTGGTTAAGGTCAAGGTCATGGAAGTCGACATCCCGCGCAAACGCGTCGGCCTGTCGATGCGCATGAGCGACACCCCGGGCGAGAAAATCGACGGTGCCCGCGGCGCACGCCCGGGCTCGGCGCCACGCCAGTCCCAAGGCGCTGCCCCCCGCAAGGAAACCGCTGCGCCAGCCCCGGCCAACAACGCCATGGCTTCGCTGTTCGCCAACGCCAAACAACTGAAGAAACGTTAATGGAACTGCCAGCCGGCTTGACCCACAGCGCTTTCAGCGAACTCATTGGCTGCCGCCTGCAGCGCCTGGAAACCGGTGTTGCCGAGGTGGCCTTGAGCCTGGAACCGCAGTTGCGCAACCGCGCTGGCAAGCTCCATGGCGGGGCGATCTTCAGCCTGGTGGACATTGCCATGGGGCTGGCGTGTTCCAGCTCCCATGGTTTCGACCAGCAGAGCGCGACCATCGAATGCAAGATCAACTACATCCGCGCCGTTTCCGACGGCGATGTGCTGTGCACCGCCCGAGTGATTCACCCGGGTCGGCGCACGCTGGTGGTCGAGGCGGACGTGTACCAGGACGAAAAACTGGTCGCAAAAGCACAAGGCACCTTCGCTGTCCTATAGCTCCCTGTCATCGATTTGAGTTAATTTCGGCGCTTCGAAAGTTGCGCCGAACTTTTCCTCGTGCGCGATAGCCAGATTCAGGGACGAGGGCGGCTCTTTCAGAGTGGGTCAATCCGGCTCAAAAACCAGGCGATAACGCCAGTTTCCACTTCACCCTTGTAGACCGTCCTGACCACCCCCATATTGGGGCGACTGACGCGTGAAGGAATCCAACTTGAGCGAACTTCTCAACCGCCGCCTGGCCCTGCTCGGCAAGCACGAACACCTCTCTTTGCTCGAGCAATGCCTGCACGGCATCGAGCGCGAATGCCTGCGCGTCACCGGTGAAGGCCGACTGGCACAAACGCCGCATCCCGAGGCCCTGGGCGCTGCACTGACCCACGAACAGATCACCACCGACTATTCCGAGTCGCTGCTTGAATTCATCACGCCGGCGTTGCCCAACCCGGCCGATACCCTGAGCAGCCTCGACAAGATCCACCGTTTTGCCTACAGCAAGCTCGGCAGCGAGTACCTGTGGAGTCCATCGATGCCGTGCCCGTTGCCGGCCGAGGAAGATATTCCGATTGCCTACTACGGCACCTCCAACATCGGACAGCTCAAGTACGTGTATCGCAAGGGCCTGGCCCTGCGGTACGGCAAGACCATGCAGTGCATCGCCGGGATCCACTACAACTTTTCCCTGCCGGAAGACCTCTGGCCGTTGCTCAAGGAAGCCGAAGGCTTTGTGGGCACCGACCGGGATTACCAGTCCACGGCCTATATCGCGCTGATCCGTAACTTCCGCCGCTACAGCTGGCTGCTGATGTACCTGTTCGGCGCCTCGCCGGCCCTGGACGCGGGTTTCCTGCGCGGTCGTTCGCACCAGCTCGAAGTGCTGGACGCCGACACCCTGTACCTGCCGTACGCCACCAGCCTGCGCATGAGCGACCTGGGTTACCAGAGCAACGCCCAGGCCGGCCTGACGCCGTGCTACAACGACCTGGCGAGCTACACCGACAGCCTGCGCGAAGCTGTGGCAACGCCCTACGCACCGTACGTCGAAGTCGGTACCCATAAGGACGGTGAGTGGGTTCAGCTCAACACCAACATCCTGCAGATCGAAAACGAGTACTACTCCAACATCCGGCCCAAGCGCGTGACCTACACCGGCGAACGGCCGATCCAGGCGCTGATGGCCCGTGGCATCCAGTACATCGAAGTGCGTTGCCTGGACATCAACCCGTTCCTGCCGATGGGCATCGACTTGCAAGAGTCGCGCTTCCTCGATGCGTTCCTGCTGTATTGCGCGCTGAATGACAGCCCGCTGTTCGCCGACAATGAGTGCGGCAACGCCACCTCCAACTTCCTCAGCGTGGTCAAGGAAGGCCGCCGTCCGGGCCTGCAATTGCAGCGCCGTGGCGAATCGGTGGACATGAAGGAATGGGCGGCAGAGCTGCTGGAGCAGATTGCTCCGCTGGCGGCGATGCTGGACCAGAGCCAGGGCATCAATGAACACAGCCAGGCGCTGGACGCGCAGCTGGCGAAGGTCAAGGATTCGTCCCTGACCCCGTCGGCCCAGGTGCTGGCGGCGATGAGCGAGCGTAAAGAGAGCTTTGCGCAGTTCTCGCTGCATCAGAGCCAGGTGCATGCGGAGTACTTCCGCAGCGAGCCGTTGAAGGCAGAGGAACAGGCACGTTTTGAGGAGCTGGCGCGCAGTTCGCTGGCGCAGCAGGCGGAGCTTGAGCAGAACGAAGTGGGTGATTTTGACGTGTTTGTCGGGTCGTACCAGGCGAGCATCCTCGCCATCAGCAACTAAAAGCCTGACACAGACCCCTGTGGGAGCGGGCTTGCTCGCGAAAGCGTTGTATCAGTCGATGTATTCGGTGACTGATTCACCGCTTTCGCGAGCAAGCCCGCTCCCACATTTGGCCTACGCGCCTTCTAGCCTAGTGCTCGAGTTTCTCCTCATAAGCTAATTCGAAAATGTTATTTATTTTCGGATTCTTAGATCATTTAGTCTTCTCACACGCCGACCTCCGGCCGCCTGATGAGGACTTCCCCCTTGAAACTGCACTTCCCCCTTCGCCTCTTGGCGGCGTTGTCCCTGGCCGGTGCCAGCCTGTTTGCCCAGGCCGCCGACGTGACCATCGCTTACCAGACCACCGTTGACCCGGCGAAAGTCGCTCAGGCCGACGGCGCGTACGAAAAAGCCACCAACGCCAAGATCGACTGGCGCAAATTCGACAACGGTGCCGACATCATCGCCGCCATCGCTTCCGGTGACGTGCAGATCGGCTACCTCGGTTCCAGCCCGCTGACCGCTGCCGTGACCCGAAAGGTCCCGGTGGAAACCTTCCTGATCGCCACCCAGATCGGCGGGGCCGAGGCCCTGGTGGCCCGCAACGGTTCCGGGATCAACAGCCCGCAGGACCTGATCGGCAAGAAAGTCGCCGTGCCATTCGTTTCCACCGGCCACTACAGCCTGCTGGCCGCGTTGAAGCACTGGAACATCGACCCGTCCAAAGTGACCATCCTCAACCTCGCCCCGCCGGCCATCATCGCCGCCTGGAAACGTGGTGATATCGACGCCACCTACGTGTGGGACCCAGCGCTTGGCGTGGCCAAGGAAAACGGCAAGGTGCTGATCACCTCCGGCGAACTGGCCAAGTTCGGCGCACCGACTTTCGATGCCTGGATCGTGCGTAAGGATTTCGCCGAGAAGCACCCGGAAATCGTCACGGCTTTTGCCAAGGTCACCCTGGATGCCTACGCCGCTTACCGCAAAGACCCACAAGCCTGGCTGGCTGACAAAGGCAACGTAGACAAACTGGTGAAGCTCTCCGGGGCCAAGGCCAGCGACATTCCGCTGCTGCTGCAAGGCAACGTCTACCCGCTGGCGGCTGACCAGGTCACCCTGCTCGGCGCACCGACCACCAAGGCTGTCACCGATACCGCCGCGTTCCTCAAGGAACAAGGCAAGGTCGACGCCGTACTGCCGGACTACGCCCCGTACGTCAGCCCGAAGTTCATCACTAACTGATACCAGGAGTTAACCGCGATGGCCTTGCTACAACTGGAGCGCATCAGCGCACAGTACCCAGGCAGCCCGGAGCCAGTACTGGCAGATATTTCCCTGAGCCTTGGGCCCCAGCAATTGCTGGTGGCCCTCGGCCCTTCCGGCAGTGGCAAGACTTCGCTGTTGAACCTGATTGCCGGCTTTGTCGAACCCAGCGCCGGGCGCATCACCCTTGACGGTGTGCCGGTAAAGGGGCCGAGCGCCGAACGCGGCGTGGTGTTCCAGGACGACGCCCTGCTGCCCTGGCAGGACGTGCTGGCCAACGTCGGCTTCGGCCTGGAGTTGGCAGGCGTGCCCAAGGACCAGCGGGAAATCCGCGCCCGGGAAATGCTCGCCCTGGTGGACCTCGCCGGTTTCGACAGCCGTCGTATCTGGCAACTCTCCGGTGGCCAGAAGCAACGTGTCGGCCTGGCCCGTGCATTGGCTGCCGACCCCCGCGTACTGCTGATGGACGAACCCTTCGGCGCCCTTGATGCCTTCACCCGCGAACAGATGCAGGAGCTGTTGCTGCAAGTCTGGCGGCGCACGGCCAAACCGGTATTCCTGATTACCCACGACATCGAAGAAGCGGTGTTCCTCGCCACGGATTTGATTCTGCTGGCGCCCAACCCCGGCCAGATCGTCGAGCGCCTGAGCCTGGACTTCGGCCAGCGCTACGCCGCCGGTGAGTCGGCACGCGCGATCAAGTCCGACCCGCGCTTTATCGAAACCCGCGAACACGTGCTGGGCAAGGTGTTCTCCCAACGGCAGGTGTCCGCATGAGCAGTTACGAATTACCGGCCACGGCCACCAAGCCGGCGAGCAAACCCGTCGTGCCCGTACGCCGCAGCCTGAGCACCCGCTGGATCAGCGTGCTGACCCTGGTGACCCTGGTTGCCATCTGGTGGGCCGTGACCGCCAGCGGGCTGATCGAGCCGCTGTTCCTGCCACCGCCTTCGGCCGTGCTGCAAAAAGGCTGGCTGCTGGCGACCACCGGCTACATGGATTCCACCCTGTGGCAGCACCTGGGCGCGAGCCTCAAGCGCATCGGCCTGGGCCTCGGCTTTGCCGTGCTGACCGCCGTGCCGGTGGGGATTGCCATCGGTTCCAACCGCATCGCCCGGGGCATTCTCGACCCGCTGATCGAGTTCTACCGGCCGATTCCACCACTGGCCTACCTGCCGCTGATCGTGATCTGGTGCGGCATCGGCGAGCTGTCCAAAGTACTGCTGATCTACCTGGCGATTTTCGCGCCGATTGCCATCGCGACCGCCACCGGCGTACGTACCGTCGACCCGGCCAAACTGCGCGCTGCGCAGTCGTTGGGCGCTACCCGGGCACAACTGATTCGCCATGTGATCCTGCCGAGCGCCCTGCCCGACATCCTCACCGGCGTGCGGATTGGCCTGGGCGTGGGTTGGTCGACCCTGGTAGCCGCAGAATTGATCGCGGCCACCAGCGGCCTGGGCTTCATGGTGCAGTCCGCCGCGCAATTCCTGGTCACCGACGTAGTGGTGCTGGGGATTCTGGTGATCGCGCTGATCGCCTTCGCCATGGAAATGGGCTTGCGTGCCCTGCAGCGCAAATTGGTGCCGTGGCATGGCCAGGCACACTGAAAAATTTTCGACGAGAATCCCATGAGCAGCCTGACCGTAACACCTCTCAGCACCGCCCTTGGCGCCCAGATCAGTGGCGTCGACATCACCCAACCGTTGAAGATTGAAGACCGCGACGCCATCGAACAGGCGCTGCTCAAGCATTCGGTGCTGTTCTTCCGTAACCAGCCAATCAACCCGCAGCAACAGGCGCGGTTCGCGGCGAATTTCGGCGACCTGCACATTCACCCGATCTACCCCAACGTGCCGGAGCAGCCTGAAGTGCTGATCCTCGACACCGCCGTGACCGACGTGCGCGACAACGCCATCTGGCACACCGACGTGACCTTCCTGCCCACCCCGGCCCTCGGTGCGGTACTGAGCGCCAAGCTGCTGCCGGAGTTTGGTGGCGATACGTTGTGGGCCAGCGGGATTGCCGCGTATGAGGCGCTGTCCGAGCCGTTCAAGAAACTGTTGGACGGTTTGACGGCAACCCATGACTTCACCCGCTCCTTCCCGCTGGAGCGTTATGGCAACACGCCGGAAGATTTGGCGCGCTGGGAAGAAGCCCGGCGCAAGAACCCGCCGCTGTCTCACCCGGTGATTCGTACGCACCCGGTGAGCGGGCGTAAGTCGCTGTTCGTCAGCGAGGGGTTCACCAGCAAGATCAACGAACTGGAGCCGGCGGAAAGCGACGTGGTGTTGAAGCTGCTGTTTGCCCATGCAACACGGCCGGAATTCACCATTCGCTGGCGTTGGCAGGAAAATGACGTGGCGTTCTGGGATAACCGCGTGACCCAGCATTACGCGGTGGATGATTACCGGCCGCAGCGGCGGGTGATGCATCGGGCGACGATTCTTGGAGATGTGCCGTTCTAGCAGGCACACCACAAATCAAATGTGGGAGCGGGCTTGCTCGCGAAAGCGGTGAATCAGTCGACATATCCAGTGACTGACACTCCGCTTTCGCGAGCAAGCCCGCTCCCACATTGGGTAGAGGTTGATGCCGGAATCGGGCTCTACCGCTTATTCAGCCGTAGACGGCTTCTCCCACAGGTTAATCCCGCCTTCCTGGGCAAACCGATCAATCTCCGCCAGTTCCTGCGCGCTGAAGCTCAGGTTCTGCAACGCACCGACGTTTTCAATGATCTGCTCCGGCCGGCTCGCGCCGATCAGGGCGCTGGTGACCCGTGGATCACGCAACGTCCACGCCAACGCCATCTGCGCCAGGCTCTGGCCACGGCGCTTGGCAATTTCATTCAGCGCGCGGGCGTGGGCGATGTTGGCCTCGGACAAGTGCTTGGCCTGCAACGAACCACCCCCCGGACGATTGACCCGCGCATCCGCCGGTACGCCGTTGAGGTATTTGTCGGTCAGCAGGCCCTGGGCCAATGGCGTGAACGCGATCACCCCGGCACCGAGTTCTTCGGTGACGTCCAGCAGGTCTTTTTCCACCCAGCGGTTGAGCAGGTTGTAGGCCGGCTGGTGGATCAGCAGCGGGACTTTCCACTCCTGGAGCAGCGCCGCAATTTCCCGGGTTTTCACGCCGGAGTAGGACGAGATCCCGATGTACAACGCCTTGCCCTGTTGCACGGCGGTGGCCAGTGCGCTGGCGGTTTCTTCCAGCGGGGTGTCGGCATCAAAACGGTGGGAGTAGAAGATGTCCACATAGTCGACGCCCAGGCGTTGCAGGCTCTGGTCGAGGCTCGCCAGCACGTACTTGCGCGAACCGCCGCCCTGGCCATAAGGGCCTGGCCACATGTCCCAGCCCGCCTTGCTGGAGATGATCAGTTCGTCGCGGTAATGCTTGAAGTCTTCCCGCAGCAAACGACCGAAGTTGATCTCGGCGCTGCCGTATGGAGGGCCGTAGTTGTTGGCCAGGTCGAAGTGGTTGATACCCAGGTCGAACGCGGTGCGCAGCAAGGCGCGCTGGGTGTCGATCGGGGTGCTGTCGCCAAAGTTGTGCCACAGCCCCAGGGACAGTGCCGGCAGCACCAGTCCGCTGCGACCTACGCGGCGGTAAGGAATAGATTCATAGCGGTTTTCGGCAGCAATGTAAGTCATCGAATCCTCTCTTGGACTTGGGGCAAATAAGGCCCGGGAATAAGCATATTCCCGGGCCTTTTAAGCAGCTGAATCGCTTAAGTCTGCCTATCCCTTTTACAGCAAAGTCCTACCAGAGTGGAACGACGTAGCTTACATAGAAGCGGTTTTCATCTTGCACCGTGGCACCGGTGATATCCGGGCTGGCGTGGGCATTTCGCCAGGTTACGCCGAGGCCTTTGAGGGTGCCGGTGGGCACCTGGTAAGCCACGGTGACGTTACGTTCCCATTCACTGGTAGTGCCTTGGGTGGTGCGGATGTCATCGCCGTGTGCGTAGGACGTGGCGAAGGTCAGGCCGTTAAGGCCGAGTTTGCCGAAGTCATATTTGTACTGCGCCAGCCAGGTGCGCTCGCCGGCATGCTGGAACTTGTTCAGTTGCATGTTGGTGAGTGCCGGGGTGTCGGCGCCCGAGCCCGGGCCCTGGTTGCTGGCACCGCTGTTCAGGCCGGAATCCAGGTACGGGAAGTCGCTGTCGCCGCTGTTTTTCTGGATGCCCAGGCCGACGGTATGGCCGTCCAGGCTGTAGCTTTCCAGCAGGCTGACGGTGGACTGGTTGATGCGGCCCTTGGAGGTGCCATCGCCGTAGAGACCCGCAGCGGAATAGTCTTTGTCGCCCGCGGCGTTTTCACCCACACCCAGGCTGCGGTACAGGCGCACGTCGGTGTCGATCGCGCCGACAGGCAAGGCGTCATGGCGCTTGGCACCGAGGAAGAACTGCTGGTAGTAATCCTCAAGGTTGGAGTACCACAGGCTGACGGTGGTGTCCGGCAAACCTTTGTAGTCCGCACCGCCGTAGAGGAAGCGATCGCTCTCTTTGGTGCCGCCGGCGGTGATCATGCCCTGGTCGCCGGTTTCGTTGCGGATCTTGGTCTTGAGGATGTCACCGGCGGTAAAGGTGAAGTCGGTCAAGTCCTTGGAAACCAACTGCACGCCGGTGTTGGTCTGCTGGTACAGGCGGCCGTCGGTGTTGGCCAGCACCGGGTTGTTGCCGTACAGCGTACCGACGCGCAATTCATCCTGGGCGAAGCGCATCTTGAAGGTCGGGCTGAGCACGCCGAACTGGTCGGCCGACTTGCCGTTATCCAGCGGGAACATGCTGCCGGGGTAGCGGCCCTGGTGATCCTTGTCATTGAGGTCGCCGCCGGAGTCCAGTTTCAAACCGTAGAACGCCTGCAGGTCCAGGCCAAAGCCCACCGGCCCATCGGTGTAGCCGGACTTGAAGTTGAACTCAAAACCCTGGCCCCAATCGCGGATGCTGTGGGCCTTGTTATTGCTGTTCACCACATCCCGCCCCTGCTGGTTGAGGTAGCGGTTGAGCAGGGTCACGTCGGCGTGGCTGTCATCGATAAAATCGGCGTGGGCGGACAGCATAAAGCTCGCCATGGCGGCACCCACCATGGGGCTTAATAACGTCTTCATTGGTACCGGTCTCCGTCACTGTTCTGAAATGAAAGCGTCAAACGCTTCACACAATTAGGCGATGGCCATGTGACAGTTCGGAGTCAAAACACCCTTTACCCGGATGAAATTAAATTTAAGAAACCCAGTAAAGACGCGGGTTAGCGGGCAGTGGCGAAGATTTCGGCGAGCCAATCGACGAACACTCGCACCCTCGGCGACATGTGTCGGTTTTGCGGGTAGAGCACCGAAACCGGCATGGGCGGCGGTGGTGTATCAATGAGGATTTCCTGCATCACGCCCTGGTTGATCAGCTCGGCGATGCGGTAGTGCGGGCACTGGATAATGCCCAGTCCGGCGACTGCGCTGGCGGCATAAATCTCTGCGCCGAACACCGACAGCGCCCCCTCGATCGTCACTTCCTGCACCTGACCGTCGACCATGAACTCGAAGGGGAACAGCTTCGCGGTGGTGCGTGAAACATAGTTCACCGCACGGTGCTCGCCCAGGTCGGCGAGGCGCTTCGGCTCGCCGTATTTGCGCAGGTAGGCCGGGCTCGCGCAGGTCACCTGGCGCAGCGTCGCAACCCGGCGACCGATCAATGCCGAATCCCCCAGGGTGCCCGCCCGCAGCACACAATCCACGCCTTCGGCGATCAGGTCGACGAAGCGGTCCGCCTCGCTGATGGACAGCTCGATTTCCGGGTAGCGCGCCATGAATTGCGGCAGCGCCGGGATCACGAAGTACTTGGCCAGGGTGCCGTGCAAATCCACCCGCAGGCGGCCCTTGGGGGCCACCGAACGGAAGGCCAGTTCCGCCTCTTCCAGCTCCGCCAGCAGTTGCACACAGCGCAGGTAGTAGGCCTCGCCATCCAGCGTGGGGCGGACGCGGCGGGTGCTGCGTTCCAGCAGGCGCGTGCCGAGCCAGGCCTCGAACTGGTTGAGGGTGTGGGTCAGGGTGGCGCGCGGCAGGTTCAGGTCATCGGCCGCCAGCGTGAAGCTGCTGCGTTCGTAAATCCTCACGAACACTTTCATCGCTTTGACCTGGTCCACGGCGCGTCTCCATTGTTGGCGATTCTTGAACAGTCAAGGCAACTCTGGCGCATTTATCGGCCTGGGTAAACATGTGAATCTGCCTCCACACCCAACCACTGCCCCAAGGAAACCCGATCATGACTACCCAAGTTGCTATCGTTACCGGCGCCTCACGCGGCATCGGCGCCGTGGTTGCCAGACAACTGGCTGCCGACGGTTATGCCGTCGCCATCAACTACGCCAACAGCGCCACCGAAGCGTCAAGGCTGGTAGTGGAGTTGCGCCAGGCCGGCCACCAAGCCATAGCGATCCAGGGCGACGTGGCCAGCGCCGCCGACGTCAAGCGCCTGTTCGACGAGACCGAAGCCCAGCTGGGCAAGGTTGATGTGCTGATCAACAACGCCGGGATCCTCAAGGTGCTGCCGCTGGCCCAACACAGCGATGAGCTCTACAACCAGAACTTCGACATCCATACCCGCGGCACCTTCAACGCCCTGCGTGAAGCCGCCACCCGCCTGAACGACGGCGGGCGCATCGTCAATTTCTCCAGCAGCACCGTCGGCCTCAACTTCCCCGGTTATGCGGTGTACATCGCCAGCAAGGCGGCGGTGGAATCCCTGACCCAGGTGTTCGCCAAGGAAATGCGCGGCCGGCGCATCACCGTCAACGCCGTTGCCCCGGGGCCGGTGGCGACCGAACTGTTCCTGCATGGCAAAAGCGAAGAGCAGATCCAGGGCCTGGCCAAGATGGCACCGCTGGAACGCCTGGGCCAACCGGAAGATATCGCCCGCGTGGTGGCGTTCCTGGTGAGCCCGGCCGGTGGTTGGATGAACGGGCAAATCCTGCGGGCCAATGGTGGTTTGGTCTGAAGGCCACGCAGCACTCACTCTACGACGCACTAATATTGTGGCGAGGGAGCTTGCTCCCGCTGGAGTGCGCAGCGCTCCCATCTTTTTTGGGGCCGCTGCGCAGCCCAGCGGGAGCAAGCTCCCTCGCCACAGGTTTGGTGTTCACGGAAAATCAGCGGGTATCAGGAGACTTCAGATATGCACACCGCCCTCGTCATCACCGCCGGCCTGATCCTCCTCGCGCTGATGCTGTTCATCGGCCAAAAGCTGGGCGTCAGCCGGCACATTCTGGCCTACAGCTTTGTCGGGATCTGGCTGGTGGTGTCGGTGGTGAACGGCGCGGTAGGTGTGGTCACTGCCGGCCAACCCCTGGTCTCGGAGCTGGTGATCGGCAGCGGGGTATTCGGTGCGCCGTTGGTGGCACTGGCCCTGTTTATCAGGGCCTGAGCCTTAACGAACCAGGTGCAGGAACTGCATGTGCCGTTCGTACTGGTCGAGGATGTCGTTGATGATCTGCTCCTTGGTGTAGCCCACCAGGTCGTAGTCCTGACTGCCCTCGCTCAAGTGCACTTCCGCCCGGTAGTAGCGGCGGTTGTTGAGCTGCTTGGAACCCATGCCGCCCCGTGCGAATGACGGGGTGAAATAGCCGCGCATCTGCACCTGATACACAAACGGGTGCTGCTCGCCGTGGCCGATCTCCAGGCTGACGCTGTCATTGGCCGGGTCAGGCTGGGTGACGACGTTGAGGCCTTTTTCGACAAACACCGCCGTCACTTCTTCGATGGCCGGGCGCACTGTGGTCTCGAGGAAACGGTACACCTCATCCCGTGACGGGAAATGCACCGCCTGGCTCAGGCGCTGACGCCAACCGCCCGTGCCCTTGCGTGAGCCCGATACCGGCGCGAGGGAATGCATCTGCGCAATCTGCTTCTGCGACTCAAGGTAGAACGCCTTGTGCAGCCCCCACATCATCAGCAGCAGGATCATCGAGAACGGTAGCGAGGTCAGGACCACGGCCGACTTGAGCGAGTCGATGCTGCCGGCAAACAGCAGCGCGCTGGTCACCAACGCGGTCATCGCGCCCCAGAACACCCGCAGCCACTTCGGCCCGTCTTCATCGGCGTTGCCGCCTTTGGCCGACAAGGTCGAGAGCACCACCGTGCCGGAGTCGGCCGAGGTGACGAAGAACACGAAGCTGATAAACACCGTGACCGCGATAACGGTCTTGCTCCACGGGTAGGTTTCCAGCAGCAGGTAGAGGCTCATCGACGGGTCATCAATGGCCGACTGTCCCAGCGCCGTAAGGCCGTGGTTGAGCACCTGGTCGATGGCGCTGTTGCCGAAGATCGACATCCACGCCAGGGTGAAGCCCAGCGGGATCAACAGCACGCCGAACACAAATTCACGGATGGTACGACCGCGGGAAATGCGCGCGATAAACAGGCCTACGAACGGCGACCATGCGATCCACCAGGCCCAATAAAACACGGTCCAGCCGCCCAGCCAGTCGCTCGGTTTGTCGTAGGCGTAGAGGTCGAAACTCTTGGTCGGCAAGGCGCCGAGGTAGTCGCCGATGTTCTGGATCAGGGTGTTGAGCAAGTGCTGGGTAGGGCCGGCGAACAACACGAACAGCAGCAGCGCACAGGCCAGCAGCATGTTGATGTCGGACATCACCCGCACGCCCTTGTCGACGCCGGAGACCGCCACCAGGATCGCCGCGCCCATCATCAAGGTGATGAGGCCGACCTGGATCCACTGGGTGTGGGCCACGCCGAACAGGTAATCGAGCCCTGAGTTGAGGTGCAACACGCCAAAGCCCATGTCGGCGCCGAGGCCGAACACCGTGGCGATGATGCCGAAGCCGTCCACCGCATAACCGATGGGGCCGTTGATGCGCTTGCCGATCAGCGGATATAGCGCCGAGCGCAACGCCAGCGGCAGGTTATGCCGGTAGGCGAAGTACGCCAGGGCCATGCCGACGAAGGCGAACACGCCCCAGCCATGCAGGCCCCAGTGCAGAAACAGGATCTGCATGGCCTGGCGCGCCGCGTCACCGTTCAGGGCCTCGCCCTGGGGCGGTTGCACCAGGTGAGTCAGGGGTTCGGACACGCAGAAGAAAAACAGCGTGATGCTGATCCCGGCGGCGAACAGCATGCCGGCCCAGGACAGGTAACTGAATTCGGGCTCGTCGTGGTCGGCACCGAGTTTGATCTTGCCGTAGCCCGATAACGCGGTGACCACCACGAAGACCAGATACAGGGTCATCGCCAGCATGTAGTACCAGCCGACCGTGTTGGCCGCCCAGTTTTGTGCGGCCAGCAGCCAGGCGCCGGCTTGTTCGGGAATCGCGATGACGGTCAGGCCGAACAGCAGGATGAAGCTCGCGGCGAAGTAAAACACCGGCGGGTTCATGCGGACCAGACCGCTGGAAGGTGTGGACGATGCACTCATGTAGGGCGCACCTCAAGGGTATGGGATGTGGCTGTAAAAAACGGACTCAGCAAAGGTAAGCCTCCTGTTGTGAGCGGGCAGCGAACCACCGATTTAACTTGAACGAACAGTCAAGTTAAACATGGATAGGGGTTTGAGGACTAATCGCAGGGCCGAGTGGTAGGTGTTTCCTACACTAGCTCAAGGAAAGGTATGACGTATGGGGATGACGAAACGTTCAGCGATTGCTGAGGGAAATACGGCTCGAATTTGGGTAGTGCGGCTCAAATTTGGAATGCAGACAAAATGTGGGAGCGGGCTTGCTCGCGAATGCGGCGTGTCAGCCAACACTTCTGGCGACTGATACACCGCATTCGCGAGCAAGCCCGCTCCCACATTGGATCTGTGTGATCGTTAGAGAGGGAGCTGCTCTATTTCTGCGTCCCATCATCATGCTGCAGATTCGCCTGGGTCAGGTTCGCCCCCGCCGGCACACTGCGCGTCAGCCACACATTGCCGCCAATGGTCGAGCCCTTGCCAATCGTAATCCGCCCCAGGATCGTCGCCCCGGCATAGATCACCACATCATCCTCGACAATCGGATGCCGCGGATGGCCTTTCTGCAATTGCCCATCCTCATCCGCTGGGAAACGCTTGGCGCCCAATGTCACGGCCTGGTAGATCCGTACCCGCTCGCCGATGATCGCCGTCTCGCCAATCACCACACCCGTCCCGTGGTCGATAAAGAAGCTCGGGCCGATCTGCGCGCCCGGGTGAATATCAATCCCGGTCGCCGAATGCGCGATTTCCGCGCTGATGCGCGCCAGCAACGGCAAGCCTGCCCGATACAAGTGGTGCGCCAGGCGATGGTGAATCACCGCCAAAATCCCCGGGTAGCACAACAGCACTTCGTCCACGCTGCGCGCCGCCGGGTCGCCGTGGTAGGCGGCGAGCACGTCGGTGTCCAACAGGCTGCGCAAGCCTGGCAACGCCAGGGCGAAATCCTGGATCAGGTGGATGGCATGGGCGTCGACTTCACTGTCATCCTGGCCACCTTGCCGCGCGGCATACCGCAGCTCCAGGCGCGCCTGGGCGAGCAATGCATTCAGCGCCACATCCAGGGTGTGGCCGACGTAGAAGTCTTCACTTTCTTCACGCAGGTCCACCGGCCCCAGACGCATGGGGAACAGAGCACCACACAACGCCTCGAGAATCTGCGCCACGGCTTCCCGTGAAGGCAGCTCGCGCCCGCCCTGCTCGCCGCTGACCCGGCCGTTGCGGGTGCGCCACTGGTCCCGGGCGCTGCGCAGCTGGCTGACGATGGTCTGTAATTGCCAATGACTGGAACGCTCACTCACGGTCTTCACTCCTGACGAAATGCCCATCACTTTACGGCAAGGAACCTGAGCGTCCTTAAGAACCAATAGTGCAATGCTAATAACCCGTCGACATAAGCGATTGGCGGTTGCCGACGCAAAAGTGCCTGCCTATAGTCCCAGCATCTCTGACCACCCGTGCGTAGCCATGATCAAACAACAGCTCGACCGCTTTAACCGTCTGGAACTGCTGGGCGGCGCCACCGCCCTGGAAAAACTCGAGCGGCTGTCGGCCTGGCTGGGGCGTGACGTCTACGTCAAACGCGACGACACCACGCCGCTGGCGATGGGCGGCAACAAGCTGCGCAAACTCGAATACCTCGCCGCCGATGCGCTGGCCCAGGGTGCCGACACCCTGGTGACCGCCGGCGCGATCCAGTCCAACCATGTACGCCAGACCGCTGCGCTGGCCGCCAAGCTGGGCCTGGGCTGCGTTGCCCTGCTGGAAAACCCGACGGGCACCGAAGACCCCAACTACCTGGCCAACGGCAACCGCCTGTTGCTGGAGCTGTTCGACGCCAAGGTCGAGTTGGTGGAGAACCTGGACAACGTCGACGACCAGCTCAACGCCCTCGCCGACCGCCTGCGCAGCAACGGCAAGAAGCCGTACCTGGTGCCCATCGGCGGCTCCAACGCCCTCGGCGCCCTGGGTTACGTGCGCGCCGGGCTGGAGCTGGCCGGGCAGATTGAAGACAGCGGCATCCCGTTCTCCACCGTGGTCCTGGCCTCCGGCAGCGCCGGCACCCACAGCGGCCTGGCCCTGGCGCTGGCCGAAGTGCTGCCCGACCTGCAAGTGATTGGCATCACGGTGTCCCGTACCGACGAAGCCCAGCGCCCCAAGGTGCAGGGCCTGGCCGAACGTACCGCCGAACTGCTCGGCGTGCCGCTGCCGGACGCGTTCAAGGTGATCCTGTGGGACGAGTACTTCGCCCCCCGTTATGGCGAGCCGAGTGCCGGCACGCTGGCGGCGATCAAGCTGGTAGCGAGCCAGGAAGGCCTGCTGCTGGACCCGGTCTACACGGGCAAGGCCATGGCCGGGTTGCTGGATGGCATTGGACGCCAGCGCTTTGAAGAGGGGCCGATCATCTTCCTGCACACGGGTGGCGCACCGGCGTTGTTTGCTTATGATTCGAGCTTTTGATATTCAATAAAGAAATATCAATCTGATTTTATATTATTTTCAAGTCTTAAAAACCGGCTTTATAGTCGCGCCGTAGGCGAGCTTGATGGCGATACGCATGACTGGGCAGATCCAAAACACCGAGTTGATGCAATCGCGGGCAAGCCCGGCTCCCACACACCGCGCTTTTAAGGCAGGATACGACTACCGCGTCACCTGCATCGCTCAACATAAAAAACACAGGGGCTCTTCATGACTATTTCCGTATTCCGTCGCACGTTACTGGTTGGCACATTGGGGCTGGCGCTTGGCGCCGGGTGGCTCGGTCAGGCAGTTGCCGGCGAGCAGTTGGACAACATCAAGAAAGCCGGCGAAATCAAGATTGGCCTGGAAGGCACCTACCCGCCGTTCAGCTTCGTCGACGAAAGCGGCAAGCTCAGCGGTTTCGAGGTCGAGTTGTCTGAAGCGCTGGCCAAGAAGCTGGGCGTCAAGGTCAAGCTGCAAGCCACGCCGTGGGATGGCATCCTCGCCGCCCTGGAATCCAAGCGCCTGGACGCGGTCGTCAACCAGGTGACCATCTCCGATGCGCGCAAGGAAAAGTATGACTTCTCCAAGCCGTATACCGTCTCCGGGATCCAGGCGCTGACCCTGGCGAAAAATGTCGACACCATCAAGACCGCCGACGACCTGGCCGGCAAGAAGATCGGTGTGGGCCTGGGCACCAACTACGAACAATGGCTCAAGGAAAACCAACCGAAAGCCATCGTCAAAACCTATAACGATGACCCAACCAAGTTCCAGGACCTGCGCATCGGCCGTGTCGACGCCATCCTGATCGACCGCCTCGCCGCGCTGGAATACGCCAAGAAAGCCAAGGACACCGCCGCTGCAGGTGCTGCGTTCTCCCGTCAGGAAGCCGGTATTGCCCTGCGCAAAGGCGAGCCTGAACTGCTGGCCGCGGTGAACAAGGCTCTGGACGAACTGCGCGCCGACGGTACCTTGAAGAAGCTGTCCGAGAAGTACTTCAACGCTGACGTTACTCAATAATGGAAGCAGGTTTCCAACTCGCGCTGGACTCCGCGCCCTTTCTGCTCAAGGGCGCGTACTTCACGGTCATCCTTAGCCTCGGCGGGATGTTTTTCGGCTTGCTGCTGGGCTTCGGCCTGGCCTTGATGCGCCTGTCGCGCTTCAAGCTGTTGAGCTGGACCGCCCGCGTCTACGTGTCGTTCTTTCGCGGCACGCCCTTGCTGGTACAGCTGTTCCTGATCTACTACGGCTTGCCGCAAGTGGGCATCGAGCTGGATCCGATCCCGGCGGCCATGATCGGCTTCTCGCTGAACATGGCTGCTTATGCCTGTGAAATCCTGCGTGCCGCCATCGGTTCCATCGAGCGCGGCCAGTGGGAAGCTGCGGCCAGTATCGGCATGACCCGTGCGCAGACCCTGCGCCGGGCCATCCTGCCGCAGGCCATGCGCACGGCCTTGCCGCCGCTGGGCAACAGCTTTATTTCCCTGGTCAAGGACACTGCCCTGGCCGCCACCATCCAGGTGCCGGAGCTGTTCCGCCAGGCGCAATTGGTCTCGGCCCGTACCTTCGAAATTTTCACCATGTATCTGTCCGCCGCCTTGATCTACTGGATTCTTGCCAGCGTCCTGGCGCACGTGCAAAACCGCCTGGAAGCACGAGTCAACCGGCATGACCTGGAGTCTTGAAGCATGATCGTGGTTGAAAAACTGACCAAACAATTCAAGGGTCAGGTGGTGCTTAACGGGATCGACCTTGAGGTCAAGGAAGGCGAAGTCGTCGCCATCATCGGCCCCAGCGGTTCCGGCAAGACCACCTTGCTGCGCTGCCTGAATTTCCTCGAAGAACCCACCAGTGGCCGAATCAAGGTCGGTGACATCGAGATCGACAGCAGCCGCCCGCTCAACCAACAGCAAAGCCTGGTGCGGCGCCTGCGCCAGCACGTGGGTTTTGTGTTCCAGAACTTCAACCTGTTCCCGCACCGCACGGCCCTGGAGAACGTCATCGAAGGCCCGATCGTGGTCAAGAAGATGCCCCGGGCCGCCGCAGATGCCCTGGGCCGCAAGCTATTGGCCAGGGTTGGCCTGGCAGGCAAGGAAGACGCCTACCCACGCCGCCTCTCCGGTGGGCAGCAGCAACGGGTGGCCATTGCCCGGGCCCTGGCGATGGAGCCGGAGGTGATCCTGTTCGATGAGCCGACTTCGGCCCTGGACCCGGAGCTGGTAGGCGAAGTGCTGGCGACCATTCGCAGCCTCGCGGAAGAAAACCGCACCATGGTCATCGTGACCCACGAAATGAGTTTCGCCCGGGATGTGGCCAACCGGGTGATCTTCTTCGACAAGGGCGTCATTGTTGAACAAGGCGAAGCCAAGGCGCTGTTTGCCAACCCGAAAGAAGAACGTACCCGGCAGTTTCTCAGCAAGTTCATCAACAACTAACTTGCGCCGATTCATTGTAAGAAGCTTCGCTTTATAGAGTTGCCGAAAGGCAACTCGCCTCTTTAGTGTTTTTGGGGAAACACCCTTTATTCATTGGGTAAAAGTCACCCTGAAGCACGCACTTGCAGCGCCCTCCCAGTAAGACCCTTCTGAATATTCCATAACCCCCTGTTTGCCCCGCCCAGCCTCTTGACGCCAACTAACCAAGCCTCTTATCTAACGCCCAGAGGATTGGATCCATTCTGGTTTTTTATTAAATCGTTTCTTTCGGACTACGTCGCCTGCCCGCGCCTGATGTCCGGAACGATTGCTGCTGGCTGCACCAAGGAGATTATTTATGAAGCGTATTTCCACCCAGGCGCTGCTCACTGCCCCGACCTTGCCCCAGGCCCATCGAGAAGGCATCAATGCCCTCGCTGCGACAAACCTGCAGGTCGACATCGCGCCTTACTGCGGCATGGACGAGGGCGACCTGATCGAGTTGTTCTGGAACAACTGCTTTGCCGCCTCCCGGCGCATCACCGCCGGCAAGATCGGCATGCCCACCAGCCTGCGAGTGCCGGAGAGCTTTGTGCAAAATGGCCCGGCACGGATTCATTACCGGGTCATGCAGGTCGGCCACGGCCCGGCGCGTTCGGCCATCACCCGGGTGCAGGTCAAGACCGACTACCCCGGCGGCATGCCCTCGGCACTGAGCCTTGATGAAAACCAGAACCTGGCCGCCGTCAGCCTGCCCGAGACCATCCGTCGCCATGGCGTCAACAGCAGCCAGATCCGCCGTGGCGTGCCCCTGACCATCGAGCCGTACCTGAACATGGCGACCGATGACGAGATCACCCTGCGCTGGGGTGACGTGCGCCTGGACCTGCCGAGCATCCAGGCCGACGATGTGGGCAAGGCGGTGCAGGTGTGGGTGCCGTCGGCCATCATTGTCGAGGCCGGGGACGACCATCGCCTCGAAGTGACCTACTGCATTCTCGACCGGGTCGGCAACAATTCAAGCTGGGCGCCAGCCCGCATCCTGCGCATCGCCGCGCTCGCTCCCCAGGCCCCGACCAGCCCCGCCAGGGCCCCGCTGGCCTACCAACCCCGTCGCCCCGGCTCGCCCTGTGAACCGGGGTGACAGACCTTCTATGCATATTCCTAAAAGTTAGTTTATTAAAAAATTTAACACGCTTAGGGTATATGCACCGGACCACCGGACATTCCTGATTTTTTTATCTTTTCAACGGATGTGAGGTAGGTATGGTCAAAATTACCCCGGTGCGTAACGCCAGGGCATTGCGTGCAGCCAAGGAGCGGCGCTGATGTCTAACTTGGCACAAACACCCCCCCAGAGTGATCTGGACGTTGCCCCGCTGTTGTTGCCCGCCAAAGTGCTGCGCAACGACGCCGAGGCCCTGAGCGCCGCCCACGAGCTGGCACAGGCCGCGCGCCTGCAAGCGGCCAGGCGCGATCAGCAACGCAAACTGCCCTGGGCTGAAATCGAACACTTCACCCGCAGCGGCCTGGGCAGTATTTCCATTCCCCGTGAGTACGGCGGCCCGCAGGTGTCCTTCGTGACCCTGGCCGAGGTGTTCGCGATCATCAGCGCGGCCGACCCGGCGCTGGGGCAAATCCCGCAGAACCATTTCGGCATCCTGCACGTGCTGCAAGGTGCGGCCAGCGAGCGCCAGAAAAAGCAGCTGTTTCAGAGCGTGCTGGACGGCTGGCGCATCGGCAACGGCGGCCCGGAACGCGGTACCAAAAACACCCTGGACCTCAAGTCACGCATCACAGCCGAAGGTGACGGCTACGTCGTCAGTGGCCAGAAGTTCTACTCCACTGGCGCGCTGTTCGCCCATTGGGTGGCGGTCAAGGCCTTGAACGATGACGGCAAAGTCGTCATGGCGTTCGTGCGCCGTGGCACCGAAGGCCTGCGCATCGTCGATGACTGGTCCGGCTTTGGCCAACGCACCACCGCCAGCGGCACAGTGCTGCTGGATCAAGTGGCGGTGGACGCCGAACTGGTGGTGGAAACCTGGCGACTCGGCGAAACACCGAGCATCCAGGGCGCAGTCTCGCAATTGATCCAGGCGGCCATCGACGCCGGCATCGCCCGTGGCGCGATCGACGACACCATCAGCTTTGTACGCGAACGCTCGCGGCCATGGATCGACGCCAAGGTCGAACGGGCCAGCGATGACCTGTATGTGATCGCCGATATCGGCAAGCTGAAGATCGAACTGCACGCCGCTGAAGCCCTGCTGCGCAAGGCCGGCCAGGTACTGGACCAAGTCAGCGCCGCACCGATCACCGCGCAGTCCGCCGCACGCGCGTCGATTGCCGTGGCCGAAGCCAAGGTGCTGACCACCGAGATTTCCCTGCTCGCCAGCGAAAAGCTGTTCGAGCTGGCCGGCAGCCGCGCGACCCTCGCCGAATTCAACCTCGACCGCCACTGGCGCAACGCCCGGGTGCACACCCTGCACGACCCGGTCCGCTGGAAGTACCACGCGGTGGGCGCTTACCACCTCAACGGCACTTTACCTGCCCGACATTCCTGGATTTAACCGACCAGACCTCTGGAGAATACGCATGACCCTTTCTCATCACGTCGCGGTTATTACCAGCGATGAACAAGCCCTCATTGTCGCCAGCGACCTGGCCGAAGACTTCCGCCGCGACAGCGCCTTGCGTGACCGTGAACGCCGCCTGCCCTTGCCTGAGCTGGACGTGTTTTCCCGCTCCGGCCTGTGGGGCATCAGCGTACCCAAGGAGTTCGGCGGTGCCGGCGTTTCCAACGTCACCCTGGCCAAGGTCACGGCACTGATTGCCCAGGCGGATGCGTCCCTGGGGCAGATCCCGCAAAACCATTTTTATGCCCTCGAAGTGCTGCGGGTGAACGGCAGCCCGGCGCAGCAAAAACGCCTGTACGCCGAAGTGCTCGCCGGCCAGCGCTTCGGCAATGCCCTGGCAGAACTGGGCACCAGGACCGCCCACGACCGCATCACCAAGATCACCCGCGACGGTGACGGTTTCCGTATCACCGGCCGCAAGTTCTACTCGACCGGCGCGATCTACGCCCAACGTATTCCCACGTCCGTGGTGGACGAAAACGGTGTGCAGCAACTGGCCTTTGTCACCCGTGACAGCGAGGGCCTGAGCGTGATCGACGACTGGAGCGGCTTCGGCCAGCGCACCACCGGCAGCGGTTCGGTGGTGTTCGATAACGTGTGGGTCGCGGCCCAGGACGTGATCCCGTTCCAGAGTGCCTTCGAACGCCCGACCACTGTCGGCCCGCTGGCGCAGATCCTTCACGCCGCCATCGACACCGGCATTGCCCGTGCTGCCTATGAGGATGCCCTGCACTTCGTGCGCACCAAGACCCGGCCGTGGATCGATGCCACCAGCGACAAGGCCACCGAAGATCCGCTGACCCTGAAAAGCTTCGGCCACTTGAGCATCCGCCTGCACGCCACCGAAGCCCTGCTGGAACGCTCAGGCGAATTCCTCGACCGCGCCCAGGCCGACAGCAATGCCGACACCGTCGCGGCCGCATCCATCGCGGTCGCCGAAGTGCGCGCCCTCAGCACCGAGATTTCCCTGGCGGCCGGCAGCACCCTGTTCGAACTCGCCGGCAGCCAGGCGACCCTCGCCGAACACGGCCTGGACCGCCACTGGCGCAACGCCCGGGTGCACACCCTGCACGACCCGGTGCGCTGGAAGTACCACGCTGTGGGCAATTACTACCTCAACGATGAAAACCCGCCACTGCGGGGGACTATCTGATGACGAAGAAAAAGATCCTGCTCAATGCCTTCAACATGAACTGCATCGGGCACATCAACCACGGCCTGTGGACCCATCCACGGGACAACTCGACCCAGTACAAAACCATCGAGTACTGGACCGAACTGGCGCAGTTGCTGGAACGCGGACTGTTCGACGGGCTGTTCATCGCCGACATCGTCGGCGTGTATGACGTCTACCAGAACTCGGTGGACGTGCCGCTCAAGGAAGCGATCCAGCTGCCGGTCAACGACCCGTTGCTGCTGGTCTCGGCCATGGCGGCGGTGACCAAAAACCTTGGCTTCGGCCTGACCGCCAACCTCACCTACGAACCGCCGTATCTGTTCGCCCGGCGCATGTCGACCCTCGACCACCTGAGCCGTGGCCGGGTGGGCTGGAACATCGTCACCGGCTACCTCGACAGCGCCGCCAAGGCCATGGGCCTGACCGAGCAGGTCGAGCACGACCGGCGCTACGACCAGGCCGACGAATACCTGGAGGTGCTCTACAAACTCTGGGAAGGCAGCTGGGAAAACGACGCGGTGATCAACGATCCGCAGGCGCGGGTGTATGCCCAGCCGGAAAAAGTGCACAAGGTCGAGCACAAGGGCGAGTTCTATCAGGTGGAGGGTTATCACCTGTGCGAGCCGTCGCCGCAACGCACGCCGGTGCTGTTCCAGGCGGGCAGCTCCGACCGTGGACTGCTGTTTGCCGGGCGCCACGCCGAGTGCGTGTTCATCAGCGGGCAGAACAAGGCCTCGACCAAGATCCAGGTGGACAAGGTGCGCGCCAGCGCCGTGGAAGCCGGGCGCAACCCGGACGATATCAAGGTGTTCATGGGCCTGAACGTGATTGTCGGCGCCACCGAAGAAGCTGCGTGGGCCAAGCACGCCGAGTACCTGAGCTACGCCAGTGCGGAAGCCGGCGTGGCGCATTTCTCGGCATCCACGGCGATTGATTTTTCACAGTACGAAATCGACGAACCGATCCAGTACGTGAAGAGCAACGCCATCCAGTCCGCGACCAAGAACCTGCAGAACAATGACTGGACCCGGCGCAAGTTGCTTGAGCAGCACGCCCTGGGCGGGCGCTACATCACCCTGGTGGGTTCGCCGGCACAGGTGGCGGATGAACTTGAGTCATGGATCAGCGAAACCGGCCTGGATGGCTTCAACCTGACGCGCATCGTCACCCCGGAAAGCTACGTCGACTTCATCGAACTGGTGGTGCCGGAGCTGCAGCGCCGGGGCTCGTACAAGACCGCGTATGAGACCGGGACGTTGCGGGAGAAAGTCTTCCACCACTCGGCGCACCTGCCTGAACAACATACCGGCTCCACCTACCGCCACTGAACCAAAATGTGGGAGCTGGCTTGCCTGCGATTGCGGAGTGTCTGTTGAAGAAATGTCGCTGACCCACCGCTATCGCAGGCAAGCCCGCTCCCACAGTTGACCGAGTTGTTTGCACTCACACCTTATGACTGGAAATCCACTATGAAAAAAACATTGCTCAGCCACCCAGTCAAAGCACTGGCTCTCGCCCTCGGATTGTTCAGCTCGGCGGTATTCGCCGCTGACGCACCGTTGAAAGTCGGCACCACCGCGGCCTTCGCCATTCCCCTGGAGGCCGCCGCCTCCGAGGCCGGCAAACAGGGTTTGAAAGTCGAACTGGTGGAATTCACCGACTGGATCGCACCCAACGTCAGCCTGGCAGCCGGCGATATCGACGTGAACTACTTCCAGCACATCCCGTTTTTGGAAAACGCCAAGGCCGCTGCAGGCTTTGACCTGGTGCCGTACGCGCCGGGCATCATCAATAACGTCGGGCTGTATTCGAAGAAGTACAAAAGCATCAACGACCTGCCCCAGGGCGCCAGCGTGGCGATTGCCAACGACCCGATCAACAGTGGTCGCGGCCTGCAACTGCTGGCCAAGGCCGGCTTGATCACGCTCAAGCCGGGCGTAGGCTACAAGGCCACTGAAGAAGACATCGTCACCAACCCGAAGAAGATCAAGATCCTGCAAGTCGAAGCCGTGCAACTGGTGCGCGCTTATGACGACGCCGACCTGGTGCAGGGCTACCCGGCGTATATCCGCCTGTCCAAGACCTTCGATGCCGAGTCGGCGCTGCTGTTCGACGGCCTCGACCACCCGGAATACGTGATCCAGTTCGTGGTCCAGCCCAAGAGCAAAACCGACCCGCGGGTGATCAAGTTCGTCGACATCTACCAGCACTCGCCGGTGGTGCGCGCCGCGTTGGATAAATCCCTTGGCAAGCTCTACCAAGTGGGCTGGGAAGATAAAAAATGACCGCCGCCCACTCTCAACTGCGCGACCTGGGCCTGCCGCCCAGGGACGCCGAGCAGACAGAACTGCACCCGGACCTGAATCGCGCGCACGTGCGCTTTATCAACCTGGGCAAGACCTATGACGGCCAATCCGTGCCCGCCCTGCAAGGCATCGACCTGGCGATCCAGCGCGGCGAAGTCTTCGGCATCATCGGCCGCAGCGGCGCCGGCAAGTCGTCGCTGATCCGCACCATCAACCGCCTGGAACAACCGAGCAGCGGCCGGGTATTGATTGACCAGGTGGACATCGGCGACTTCGACGAAGACCGCCTGGTCGCCCTGCGCCGACGCATCGGCATGATCTTCCAGCACTTCAACCTGATGTCGGCCAAGACTGTGTGGCAGAACGTCGAACTGCCGTTGAAAGTCGCAGGCGTGCCCAAGGAGCAGCGCGAGAAGAAGGTGCGTGAACTGCTGGAATTGGTCGGTTTGCAGGATAAGCACCAGGCTTACCCGGCCCAGCTGTCCGGCGGGCAGAAACAGCGGGTGGGCATCGCCCGCTCACTGGTGCATGACCCACAGATTCTGTTGTGCGACGAAGCCACTTCGGCGCTCGACCCTGAGACCACGCAATCCATCCTCGGCCTGCTGCGGGAGATCAACAAACGCCTGGGCTTGACCATCGTGCTGATCACCCACGAAATGGCCGTGATTCGCGAAATCTGCGACCGCGTGGTGGTGCTGGAACACGGCCATGTGGTCGAGCAAGGTCCGGTGTGGGAAGTGTTCGGCAACCCGCAGCATGAGGTCAGTAAAACCCTGCTGGCGCCGCTGCAACATGGCCTGCCTGAAGAGTTGCAAAGCCGCCTGCAGGCCAATCCGACCTCAAAGGACGCCGCCGTGGTGCTGCGCTTGCAACTGACTGGCAGTGCCGAAGACGAACCTGATCTTGCTGCGTTGTTCAGCGCCCTCGGCGGGCGCGTGCGCTTGCTGCAAGGCGGTGTGGAACGCATCCAGGGCCACGCCTTGGGGCAATTGCTGCTGGCGGTGAGCGGCTCGTCCCTGACCGCCGAAGAACTGCGCAGCCGCGCCGGGCGCTGGGCACAACAGGTGGAGGTGCTGGGCTATGTGGTTTGATCGTTTATTGCAGGGCGCCATCGACACACTGTTGATGGTCGGAGTGTCGTCGTTGATTGCATTGCTGGTGGGGATTCCGCTGGCGGTGTTCCTGGTGACCAGCGACAAGGGCGGCATCTATCAGGCGCCTGCCTTGAATCGGGTGCTGGGGGCGTTCGTTAACCTGTTCCGCTCGATCCCGTTTTTGATTTTGATGGTGGCGCTGATTCCGTTCACCCGGTTGATCGTCGGCACCACCTATGGCGTGTGGGCGGCGGTGGTGCCGTTGACCATCGCGGCCACGCCGTTCTTTGCGCGGATCGCCGAAGTCAGCTTGCGCGAAGTCGACCACGGCTTGATCGAGGCGGCGCAGGCCATGGGTTGCCGGCGCTGGCATATCGTCTGGCATGTGCTGCTGCCGGAGGCGCTGCCGGGGATTGTCGGCGGGTTCACGATTACCCTGGTGACGATGATCAACTCCTCGGCCATGGCCGGGGCAATTGGCGCCGGTGGGCTGGGGGATATTGCCTATCGCTATGGCTATCAGCGTTTTGACACGCAGATCATGCTCACCGTGATTGTGCTGCTGGTGATCCTGGTAGCCGTGATTCAGTTGGGCGGCGATCGGTTGGCCAGGGTTCTGAACAAGAGGTGAGGTATAGTCGGGCCATCTCAGCGCCCGGTATAACCTGCCATGAAACTTGCCCCCGACGACCTCGACCAGATCACCTCCACCACCCTTGGCCACTACAACAAAGTGGCCGAGGATTTTCGTGAAGGCACCCGCGATCACGATGTGAGCCAGAACATTGATGCGTTGCTGCGGCATATCCAGGGCGACGCACCGTTTACCGTGCTGGACTTCGGCTGCGGGCCGGGGCGGGATTTGCAGACGTTTACCCGCATGGGCCACATCGCGGTGGGGCTCGATGGTTCGGAGCGCTTTGCACAGATGGCCCGGGAAGACAGCGGCTGTGAAGTGCTGCAACAGGACTTCCTGAAGCTGGATTTGCCGGCCGGCCGTTTCGACGGGATCTTCGCCAATGCGGTGCTGTTTCATATTCCCAAGCAGGAACTGCCGCGCATTCTTGGGCAGTTGCATGGGGCGTTGAAGGTCGGTGGAGTGTTGTTCAGCTCAAACCCTCGGGGTGAAAACCAGGAGGGCTGGAATGGGCCGCGGTATGGCTCGTATCACGACTTGCAGGCCTGGCAGGAATTGCTGACGGCTGCGGGGTTTATGGAGTTGGAGCATTACTACCGGCCAGCGGGATTGCCTCGGGAACAACAGCCGTGGCTGGCGAGTGTGTGGCGCAAGCTGTAGGTCTTTGTTGTTTGGGCTTACGCCTTCGCGAGCAAGCCCGCTCCCACATTTTGGAATGCATTCCCCTGTGGGAGCGGGCTTGCTCGCGAAGGACTCACAGCCGCCACTCATCCACCTGATACACCACAGTCTGGGCGCCAGGTACAAAAGCCGTAATACGCCCCTCAGCAAAATTCGCCACCAACCGCGTCCCATCGGCAAACGTGGTCTGCTGCACCTGTTTATCTTCGGTCAGCCAGCGAAAATCGGTCATCGCCTGAGTCGCCAACCGCTCATGCAGCGGCCGAAAGAACGCGTCCTGGCGCTGAATCACCGGCAAGCGCTGCTTCACCGTCGCCGCACTCAGGTGATACAGCGGCGGCACGTTGTAGAGCAGTTGCGTCAGCTCGTTTTCGGCCCGCACGTTGCTCAGTTTCAGGCTGTCGAACAGCCAATGGTGGGTGGTGATCACCGAGCCATGGAACACCGCCTGATACAGCGGCAGGCGCATCGTCGGGTCAAAGTAGACCGTGCGAAACGGCTCTTTCAACGGCACCGACTTGAAGAACACCGCCGGCTGTTCCGGCGGGTACCAAGCCCCGACGTAATACGGCGACTGCCTGTCCTTGGTGATCTCCCGATCACCCCAGCCCAGCACCGGCGTTTGCATGCCGTGGGCAAACAGGATGCCTCGGGCGGTGATCGCGTTGCCGTCCTCGGAACCTGCCGGCAACTTCAGCGCCGTATTGATCCAGCGGGCCGCATCGATATTGCCTTCGGCGTTTTGTGCCTGGGTCATGCTCGCACCCGTGCGATAGCTGTCGAACAACATGCTGGTGGCATAGGCGTCGAGGAACCAGGCGTTGAACCCGGACTTGGCCTGCACCGCCTTGATCCGCGCCTCCAGCAACGGCCGCACGCAGCGCGGGTCGGTGTAGTGGCCGGACTTCTGGAAGCCTGTCTTGAGTTGGCCGCCCTTCAACACGATCGCGCACTCGCCATAGGCCTTGCTGCCCAGGTGCGCGGTGGTCCAGTCGGGATTTTCAGTGGCCGACAGTGCCGTTTCATAAGAGTCGTAGGGCGCCATCAGGTAACCGGCGTCGACCCCGGCCTTCACCGCTTCAGGATGCCAGAGCCCACCTTCCCAGCCCTCCCCCTGGGTCACCAAGAGACGTTTGAGGCCGGCGCCCTTCAATGCATTGGTGACCGACAACGTATTGCCCCAGGTCTCGGGCGTTGTGCTCAAGGCACCGGCAAAGGCCACGGCCAACTCACGACGCAGCGCACCATAGCCATCAGCGAGTTGGGTCATATTCGGTTCGGTGGAGGGCTGCCAGCCCTGCCGGGCCTTTGTGTTGATCGCCGCATTCAGGCCGCGCAGCAGGACAGCCTGCTCATACGGTTGCTTGACCTGTCGAACCTGCGCAGCCTCTTTGTCCAGCAAGCCATTCAACTCCGCCGCCAAGCCTTTGCCACTGCGCAGCAGTTTGAGCAACTGCTGCCAGTCCCGCACATCACCCAAGCTCAGCAGGTCATCGCCCCACAGGTAGATATGGCTGGCGCCCAGCAGCTTTTCCGCTTCCGGGGTTTGCCGCAACTTGTCCGCCAACGGTTCAAACAGCCCCTGCTCCACCAGCCACTGGTGATAACGCTTGGCGCCGGCCAGCGGGTCGCTTTCGCCCAGGTGCAACAGCACGGTCATCGGCGCCGCTGGGTCCAGTGTGGTGAACTCATGGGAGGCGGACAACGCCAGTCCTTTGCCGTCGGCCTGCCAGTGCAGACGGTTGTTGTAAGGATTGGTCATCAGCCAGTTGAGGGTAAACGCGCCGTGATCCACGCCCCACAGCGGCAAGCTGAGGTCCTGGGTGGTGTTGACGTCGCCCTGTTCCAGCAGGAAGTCCTGCCACACACCATTGCCCGCCGGCACGTAATGCCCTTCGGCCAGGGGCCAGATCAGGCCCTTGCCCATGGCGCTGGCGGGTTGGCGCAGGATCGCCAACTCACCGGCATCACGGGCGGTAATCGTCAGGGCAAGATCCCGTTGCTCGAGGGTGGCGCTCAGGCGATAGGCGCCATCGTCCCATTGCCAACTGGCCTGACGGGTGCTTTGGGAGAGCTGGTTGACCCTGTGCGCAGGGCCTCCGCTTGAAGCCTGCACGGCGGTCTTGTCGCTGGGGAAAACGTGGATCGCAAGGGTCGCCGGGTCGATCTCAACCCGCCACAGGGCGTTCTCCAGCACCGTGCCGGCAAGGGCCACGGGCGACAGTAACAAGCTACAAACCAGCAGGAAACAACGCATGGGGCAGGCCTTGGCAAAGGATCAGGCCCGGAGGGTAAAACAATTGATCGGGTGCGAAGGGCAAAAAAATGTTTCAGGGAACATTCCCACGTCCGTGTAGGAATGTCACCGCTGTGGCCGTCAGGCTTGTTCTTTCTTCGGCTCGCGAATCTTGTACCAGGCCACGTACAGCGCCGGCAGGAACAGCAGCGTCAGCAAGGTGGCGATGATGATCCCGCCGATCATCGCGTAGGCCATCGGGCCCCAGAACACTTCACGGGCGATAGGGATCATGCCCAGGCTGGCCGCTGCTGCGGTCAGCAGGATCGGCCGGCGCCGGTGTTCGGTAGCTTCCACCACCGCGTCCCACGGCGTGTAGCCGTCGCGCTCGTAGGCGTCGATCTGCGTCACCAGGATCACCGAGTTACGGATGATGATGCCGATCAGCGCAAGGATCCCGAGAATCGCCACAAAGCCCATGGGCGTGCCCGTGGGAATCAGCGCCAACACCACGCCAATCAGCCCCAGCGGCGCCACGCTGGCCACCAGGAACATCTTCTGCACGCTGTGCAGCTGGATCATCAGGAAGGTCGCCATCAGGAACAACATCAACGGCACCACCTTGGCAATCGGGCCCTGGGCCTTGCCGCTTTCTTCCACGGTGCCGCCGGTGGCGACCTTGTAGCCCACCGGCAACCCAGCACTGAACTTGTCGATGTCCGGCTTGAGCTGTTTCACCAGGTCGGTCGGCTGCATGTCGTCGCGCACCGCCGCCTTGATGGTGATGGTCGGCTTGCGGTCGCGACGCCACACCAACGGCTGTTCCAGCTCATAGCGCACGGTGGCAAACGCCAGCAGCGGAATCGAGGTGCCGTTGGGCGTGACGATCTGCAGGTTCTGCAAGGTTTCCGGCGTACCGCGTTCGGCATCTTCGGCGCGGCCGACCACGTTGATCAGGTAGATATCGTCATGCACCTGGGTCACCGACGCACCGCTGACCACGCTGTTCATCAACTGCGCCACGTCTTCCGACGACAGCCCCAGTTGCCGCGCCTTGTCCTGGGCGATGTCCACCCGCAGGACTTTGCCAGGCTCGTTCCAGTCGTAGATGATCTCGCCCATGTGGGTATTTTTATCGAGCATGGTCGCCAGTTCGATCGCGTGTTTGCGCACCTGGTCGATGTCCTTGCCAGACACCCGGTACTGGATCGGACGCCCCACCGGCGGGCCCATTTCCAGTGGCTGCACGAAGCTGCCCACGCCGACAAAATCTTCCCGCAGGCGTTTTTGCAGGCGCGCAATCAAGGCGCCGCGCTCTTCCAGGCCCTTGCTGACGATCACCAGTTGCGCGTAGTACGGGTTCTCCAGTTGCTGGTCCAGCGGCAGGTAGAAACGGATCGCGCCCTGGCCGATATAGGTGCTCCAGCGGGCGATGTCCGGGTCGTCCTTGATGATCGCCTCAAGACGGTCGACGGCCTTGCGGGTCTCGTTGATCGAGGCGTTTTGCGGCAGGTTGAGGTCGACGAGAATTTCCGGACGGTCCGAGGACGGGAAAAACTGGTTCTGCACAAACTGCATGGAAAACACCGACGCTACAAACAGCAGCACCGTGATGCCAATGGCCCACCAGCGGTTACGCATCGCCCACAGCATGCCGCCATTGAACGCCCGGCCCACACGGCCCGGCTCGGCATTGTGGGGTTTTACCTTGCTGCTGAGGATATGCACCCCGAGCACCGGCGCGAACAATACCGCGACCACCCACGACACCAGCATTGCCACGGCAATCACCGCGAACAGCGTGAAGGTGTACTCCCCCGCCGAACTGGCGTTGAGGCCAATCGGCACAAACCCGGCGACGGTCACCAGCGTGCCGGTCAACATCGGGAATGCCGTGGAGGTGTAGGCGAACGTCGCCGCCTGCTCCTTGGTCTCGCCTTTTTCCAGGCGCGTGATCATCATCTCCACGGTGATCATCGCGTCGTCCACCAACAGGCCGAGGGCGATGATCAACGCGCCCAGCGACACCCGCTGCATGGTGATGCCGCTGTATTCCATGAACACGAACACCAGCGCCAGCACCAGCGGGATCGAGCACGCCACCACCAACCCGGCACGCACGCCGAGGCTGATAAAGCTCACCACCAGCACGATGATCACCGCCTCGAACAACGCGCTGGTAAAGCCGCCGACGGCCTCCTCCACCACTTCGGCCTGGTCGGAAACCTTGTGCACGCCCACACCCACTGGCAGGTCGGCGGTCAGGTCGTCCATGCGTTTGTGCAGGGCCTTGCCGAAATCCTGGATGTTGCCGCCCTTCTGCATGGCGATGGCCAAGCCGATGGCGGGCTTGCCGTTGAAGCGGAACATCGGCGTCGACGGGTCGACATAGCCACGGGTGATTTCCGCCACGTCGGCCAGCCGATAGAAACGGTCATTGAGCCGCAGGTTGACGTTGGCCAGGTCCTTCTCCGAGGCGAACTGCCCGGAGGTGCGCACCGAAATCCGCTCCGGCCCGGCCTCGATCACCCCAGCCGGGGTCACCGCGTTCTGCGATTGCAGGCTCTGCACCACCTGGCGCTGATCGATCCCCAACGCTGCGAGTTTGCGGGTGGAGAAATTCAGGTAAATCACTTCGTCCTGCTGGCCGATCATCTCGACCTTGCCCAGCCCCGGTACCGAACGAATTTCGGCGCGCACCTGCTCCACGTAATCGCGCAGCTGGCGCATCGACAGGCCGTCGGCGGTAAACGCGTACACCGAGCCGAACACATCCCCGAACTCGTCGTTGAACGCCGGCCCCTGCAAGCCTTGGGGGAAGCTGCCGCGAATATCGTCGATCTTCTTGCGGACCTGGTACCAGATCTGCGGGATGTCCTTGGCGCTGGTGGTGTCCCGCAGGAACACGAACACCGTGGACTCGCCGGGCCGGGTGTAGCTCTTCACGTAGTCGAGGGAGTCCAGCTCTTCGAGTTTTTTCTCGATGCGGTCGGTGACCTGCTTCAGGGTTTCTTCCTGGGTCGCGCCTGGCCAACGGGTCTGGATCACCATGGTCTTGATGGTGAACGACGGATCTTCCTCGCGGCCGAGGTTCATGTATGAGAACACGCCCATCAGCAGCGCTACGAACATCAGGTACCAGACGAAGGACTGATGCTTGAGGGCCCAGTCGGATAAGTTGAAGCTCCCTTTCATCGCGGGCTGTCCTCGTCGATTTTGACTTTTTGCCCGGGCTTCAGGCTGTTCACGCCGGCACTCACCACCCGCTCGCCGGGTTTGACGCCGGCGTTGAGCAAGGCGCTGTCGGCGTCGCGGCTGACGATGGTGACGTCTCGGGGTTGTACGGTCTGGCTTTGGGTGTCGATCACCCAGATGCGGGTCTTGCCGTCGGCTTCCTGCAAAGCGCTGAGGGGCAGTTCGATACGCGGAGCGATGGCTGAGCTCAAGGTCACGCTGATAGCGGTGCCGAGGCGAAACGCGGGCGGCGTTTCCGCCAGGGTCAGGCGGGCGCGACGGGTGCGGGTGGCACTTTGGGCCTGGGGTTCGATCTCGCGCACGGTGGCGGTGGTGCTGATGTTCGGGTCCATTTGCCCGGCGACCAGGAACACCACATCCGGCGGCAGGCGTTCGGCGAGGCCGGCGGGCAAGTCGATGACGGCTTCCTTGATGTCCGGTCGTGCCAGGGTCACCACTTGCTGCCCGGCGCTGACCACCTGGCCGGCCTCGGCATTCCAGGCGGTGACGATGCCTGCATGGTCGGTACGCAGTTCGGCGTAGTTGAGCTGGTCCTTGGCCTGGTTGACCGAGGCCCTGGCCTGATCCAGGGAAGCCTGGGTGGTTTTCAAGTCGGTCTGGGCGATGTCCAGTTGGGCCTGGGCGCCGACGCCACGGCTGAACAGTTCCTGCTGGCGGCGAGCATTGGCCTGGGCGTTGATCCACTGTGCCTGGACCCGGGCCAGGTCGCCCTGGGCGGCGCGCAACTGGTTCTGTTGATCGGTGGGGTCGAGCACGGCGAGCAACGCGCCCTGCTGCACTTCAGCGCCCACGTCGACCGCGCGCCGGGCGATACGGCCTGGCACACGGAAACCGAGATTGCTTTCGTAGCGGGCCTGGATCGTGCCGGCGAAGCGGCCGAGGTTTTCCTGGTCCTCGGCTTTCACTTCAATCGACAGCACCGGGCGCACCGGTTCCGGCGCCGGTTCTTCCTTGGAACACGCCATCAACAGCAGGCTGGCGGCGAGAACACACGTCATCTGCTTCATGGCTGCACTCCCTGGGCCTGGGCCTGATCCGGCGGCTGGGCGATTTCCACGATCATGCCGGGGTGCAGCAATTGCCCGCCGGCCACCACGACTTTTTCGCCGCCCTTGAGGCCGTCGCTGATGATCACCTTGCCGGTCAGGTAACGCGCGACCGTGACCTTGTGCAGTTGCGCCTTGCCGTCGTCGTCCACCAGCCAGACAGCAGGCGCGCTGATGTCTTTGGTCAAGGCTGCCCACGGCAATTCGATGCTGGCCTTGGCCGGCCCGTTGGCCGTGGCGCTGACCACCGAGCCCAGTTGCATGCCCTTGGGCAGTGCGTCGAGGGCGATTTTGACTTGCACCGTGCCGGTATTGGCGGCAACGGCCGGGGTGACTTCGCGCACCTTGCCCACGGCGGTGATCTGCGGATTTTCCAGCAGGCTGACGGTAATCGGTTTGTCCGGCGGCGGCTCCACCAGCAGCGATTCATAGACGTTGAACACCGCGTCGCGCTCGCCATCCCGGGCCAGGCTGAAAATCGGCACGGTGGCCTGCACCACCTGGCCCACCTCGGCCTGGCGGGCGGTGATGATGCCCGGCGCGTCGGCGACCAGCGAGTTGTAGCCCAACTGCTCACGGGCATTGGCCAACTGCGCCTGGGCGGCAGTCAGTGCGCTTTGACTGCTGCGCAACGCGGCCTGGGCGGAGTCGTATTCACTGCGGCTGGTGTAGCCCTTGGGCAAGAGTTTTTCCTGGCGCACAAACGCGGCGGCAGTCTGTTTGACCCGCGCCTGTTCGGCGACCACCTGGGCCTGGGCGGAGTCGACGTTGGTCTGCAAATCCTTCGGGTCGAGCTTGGCCAGCACTTGCTTGGCGCTGACGCGGTCGCCGACATCCACCATGCGCTGGATGATCTTGCCGCCGACGCGAAACGATAGATCGGTCTGCACCCGCGCCTGGATATCGCCGGTCAAGGTCACGGCGGCGGCAAAGTCGGTGGACTTCACCGTCTGCACAAACACCCGGGAATGTTCCTTGGGTTCGGCTTTTTCCTGGCCGCAACCGCTCAGCAGCGCCAGCAGGCCAAGGCCGAGGATAAATGTGAGTTTGGGACCGCCCATGCAGGCTCCTTTTGCGTGATGCCGACGTGCCAGTGTCTATGCGACTGTGAGCTTAGAACAGGGTTCCTTATCTGCATGGAGAATCCCATACTCCAGGGGTTCCCAAACCGATAATTTTTCTCATGCTCAAGACCCTCGCGGTGGCCAATTACCGCTCGATCAACAAATTGGTGGTGCCGCTGGATCGGTTGAACCTGATTACCGGCCCCAATGGCAGCGGCAAGTCCAACCTGTACCGCGCCCTGCGGCTGCTGGCGGAGACGGCCCAGGGCGGCGTGATCAACGCACTGGCCCGCGAGGGTGGGCTGGATTCAACCTTCTGGGCCGGGCCGGAAAGCATCAGCCGGCGCATGCTCAGTGGTGAAGTGGCGGTGGAGCCCATCGTGCGCCAGGGCGCCAAGCGCTTGCGCTTGGGGTTTGCCGCAGAGGATTTCAGCTATGCGATTTCCCTGGGGTTGCCCGAGAAGACCTTGTCCTATTTTTCCCTGGACCCGGAGATCAAGAAAGAATGCATCTGGGCCGGGCATGTATTTCGCCCGGCGAGCCTGCTGGTGCAGCGCTCCGGCCCGATGGTACGTGCCCGCGATGGCCGCGCCTGGGATGTACTGGCCCAGCACACGCCGAACTACCACAGCCTGTTCGATCAGGTCGGCAGCCTGCGGGGTTCGCCGGAGGTATTGCTGCTGCGCGAAAGCATTCGCGGCTGGCGCTTTTATGATCATTTTCGCAGCGACGTCGACGCCCCGGTGCGCCAGCCGCAACTGGGCACGCGTACGCCGGTGCTGCATCACGATGGGCGGGACTTGGCGGCGGCGTTGCAGACCATCCGCGAGATCGGCGACCCCGAGGCGTTGCAGCGGGCGATCAGCGATGCGTTTCCCGGCGCACGGTTGAATATCGAGCCGTTGCAGGGCGGACGCTTTGCCATCGAGTTTTATCAGGAAGGATTGCTGCGGCCGTTATCGGCGGCGGAGCTGTCTGACGGGACCTTGCGCTACTTGCTGCTGGTGGCGGCGCTGCTGACGCCGAGGCCACCGACGATGATGGTATTGAACGAACCGGAAACCAGCTTGCACCCGGATCTTTTGCCGGCGTTGGCGCGGCTGATCATTCAGGTGTCGCAGCAGTGTCAGGTGTGGGTGGTGTCCCATGCCAGCCGCTTGATTGCGGCGTTGCAGCAGGATGAAGGGTGTAATTCGATCGTGCTGGAGAAGGTGATGGGGCAGACGCAGGTGGTGGGGCAGCGGGTGCTGGATGAGCCGGCGTGGCATTGGCCCAGCTGATGATCGTTCCCACGCTCTGCGTGGGAACGCATCACGGGACGCTCCGCGTCCCAGCAGCAGACGCGGAGCGTCCAAGGCGGCATTCCCACGCGGAGCGTGGGAACGATCATTGACGGGTCAACCCTGCCACTTCCCGCCTTCAACAATCACGCTTTCCGGCTTGGTGTCATCGCTCAGTTCCTTGCGAACATACTGGTCATACAGCTTGAGCAGATACTTCTCTTCGCCCAACTTCGCCAGCTCGGTATTCACCCAATCCCGCAATTCGATGTTGCCCTTCTTCACCGCCGGCGCAATCGGCGCTTCATCCCCCAGTTTCTGCTCCAGCACGCGATAGCCCGGGTTCTGCTTGGCCCAGCTGAACAGCACCAGGTTGTCCTGGGCATAGGCATCACCACGGCCCGCCGACAACGCTTGCAGCGACTCGGAATTTTTCTCGAACTTCAGCAGTTTCCAGTCCGGGTGGTTCTTGGTCAGCCAGATATCCGCGGTAGTGCCGGTGGTGACGATGGTGGTGCGGGTCGCCAGGTCGTCCAGGCTCTTCACCGAGCTGTCCTGCGGCACCAGGGCCTGCACCGCGACTTTCAGGTTCGGGTTGGTGAAGTCCACCGCTTCCTTGCGCTCCGGCGTCACCGTCATGTTGGCGAGGATCAGGTCGACCTTGTCGCTTTGCAGGAACGGAATGCGGCTCGCCGGCTCTACGGCGACGAATTCAACCTTGTTCTCGTCGCCTAGCAGGTCCTTGGCGAAACGGCGGCCGATGTCGGTATCGAAGCCGACATAGCGGCCGGACTCATCCACGAAACCAAACGGCGGCTTGTCGGTGAATACGCCGACGATCAGCTTGTCCCGCGCCTTGATCTTGTCGATGTAGCTCACTGCAGCGGGTGCCGGGGTGGCAGCGGCAGCCGTCTTGGCGGGCTCTTCGGACTTATTGCAGCCGGCCAGCAAAGCGAGGCCGAACAGGGGGAATAACAACTTGGCAGTTTTCATGACAGCTCCAGTTCCTTGGTTCTTTTGGGCAGTGTTGAAACGAAGGAGAACTTCTCCAGGAACTGCTGCGCGCGTGCGGTTTGCGGGTTCGTAAAGAATGCCTCGGGGGTGTTTTGTTCGAGGATGCGGCCGGCCTCCATGAACACCACGCGGTCGGCGACGGCGCGGGCGAAGGCCATTTCATGGGTGACGATCAGCAGGGTCATGCCGTCCCGGGCCAGGCCCTGGATCACTTCCAGTACTTCCTTGACCATCTCCGGGTCAAGGGCGGCGGTGACTTCGTCAAACAGCATGACCTGCGGGTTCATGCACAACGAGCGGACGATGGCGATGCGTTGCTGCTGGCCGCCCGACAGCTGGCGCGGGTAGGCGTCGCGTTTGTCGGAGAGGCCCACCCGTTCCAGCAGTTTTTCAGCCTGGGCCCGGGCTTCGCGGGGTTCGCGTTTTTGCACTTTCAGCGGGCCGAGCAGGAGGTTGTCGAGCACGCTCATGTGCGGGAACAGGTGATAACTCTGGAACACCATGCCCACGTCCTGGCGCACCTGGCGCCAGTCGGTGGCCTTGTCCAGCAGCTCCTTGCCCGCAAAACGCAGGCTACCGCTGTGGGCCACTTCCAGGCCATTGAGGCACCGCAGCAAGGTGCTTTTGCCGCAACCGCTGGGGCCGAGGATCACCACCACTTCGCCGCTTTGCACACTTAGGTCGATGCCGTCGAGCACCTGCTGGTCGCCGAAAAACTTGTTGAAACCCTGGAACTCGATCAATGCGCTCATGCTTGGGCCCAGCGCCGTTCCAGCACCTTGGAGGCGGCCGACAACGGGTAGCAGATAAAGAAGAAAAACAGGAACAGCGCGCCGTAGATCAATACCGACTCGTAGGTGCGCTCGATGATTTGCTGGCCGACCTTGATCACGTCCACCACACCGATCAGCACCGCCAGGGAGCTGGTCTTGATGATGCGGGTGTAGACGTTGATGGTCGGCGGGGTCATGCGTTTCAGGGCCTGGGGCAACAGCACGTAGCCGTACAGTTGCGGGTCCGACAGGCCAATCGACAGGCCGGCTTCACGCTGGCCACGGGGCAACGAATGCAACGCACCGCGCACCACTTCGCCGACTTCACTGGCACCCCACAGCGACAACACCAGCACGGCGCACCAGAAGCTCGGAATGCTCAGGCCAAAGAAAATCGGCAGGCCGAAGAACAGCAAGTACAACCACACCAACACCGGAATGGCGCGGAACAGCTCCAGGTAAATCCGCAGCACCAGGTTGATCGCTTTCGAATTCAACGTGCGCAGCACGCCATACACCACGCCGCCGACGGTGCTGAAGGCGATGCTCAAGAACGAGATCGACAGGGTTAGCGCCGCGCCCTTGCCCAGCTGCGGCAAGGACACCCAGAGTAATTCAAGACCCGAACTGGCCATGCTGGAGCCTCCTTTCAAGGCGGCTGAGCAGCAGCGACAGCGGCAGGAATAACAGCACGCAGATCAACGTGAGCACCGCGAGCATTTCGTAGGTTTTGTAGTAGAGGGCGATATAGCTTTTGGTGGTGTAGAGAATCTCCGGCACCGCCACCGCCGACACGATCGTGGTTTCCTTGAGCAGGAAAATAAAGTTCGCAAACAGCGCCGGCAGGCTGAGGATCCCGGCCTGGGGCAGGATCACATGGCGCAGCAGTTGCCAGTGGGACAGCCCGATGGACTTGCCCGATTCGATCTGTGCCAGCGGCACCGCCTCGACACCGGCGCGCAACACTTCCGTGAGGTAGGCGCCGCCGAGAAAGGTCATCGTGATGATTGCCGCCCAGAACCCGGAGATATTCAGCCCCAGGGCCGGCAACGCGAAGTAGACGAAAAACAGTTGGATCAGCAGCGGTGTGTTGCGCGCCAACTCCACGTACAGCGCCACCAGGCGCCACACGTAGGGCGTGCGAAACACCAGCAGCGCGGCGTTGATCAAGGCCACCAGCATGGAGGTGCCAATGGCGATCAGGCCGACTTGCAGGGTAACGCCCACGGCCTTGAGAAACGCCGGCAGCGTGCTGAGGATAAATGCGTAATCGAAGGTCATCTGAAATCCCTGACGCCGCAGGGGTAAAGCGGCGTTGGTGCGGTCCGGTCCAGCGTGGGTAACGCCGGGTAGCGCCGACTTTAAAGGTATAAAAAGCAAAATTTAAATACCGAAATAGCATATTGATATCACCCAAATAGATAACCTGCGGATTCGCGGTGCAGATGGATGACAGCTACTGTTCCCGGGGAAGTAGGACGGGTCTTTTTATCGGAGCTGCACTTCAGGGATAGGCGGTACGTGGCCAGACTGACGGCCAACCAACAGGCGAGGGAATGAGCGATGAACGAGGCAAAACCGATTGATCCGCAGGAACTGGTGAAGTGGCTGGTGGCGCTACGCAGGGCCATTAACAGTCGAAATATCTGAGCTGACACAGTCCCAAATGTGGGAGCGGGCTTGCTCGCGAATGCGGTGTATCAGTCAGCAGATGTGTTGGCTGACCCACCGCATTCGCGAGCAAGCCCGCTCCCACATTTCGATTGTGTTCCAGCCATAAAAAACGCCGACGCTGTAGAAGCCGTCGGCGTTTAAACCTTGAAGGAGGTTTTTGGGTTCGATCAGAACGCCGGCACGACCGCGCCGTTGTATTTCTTCTCGATGAAAGCTTTCACTTCAGGGCTGGTCAGGGCTTTGGCCAGCTTCTGGATCGCGTCGCTGTCCTTGTTGTCCGGGCGGGCAACCAGGAAGTTCACGTACGGCGACTTGGCGTCTTCGATGATCAACGCGTCCTTGGCCGGGTTCAGGCCGGCTTCCAGGGCGTAGTTGGTGTTGATCAGGTCCAGGTCAACCTGGTCCAGGACGCGTGGCAGCAGCGCCGATTCCAGCTCTTTGAATTTCAGGTGTTTCGGGTTGCTGGCGATGTCTTTCGGCGTGGCCAGGGCGTTGGTCGGGTCTTTCAGGGTGATCACGCCAGCCTTTTGCAGCAGCAGCAGGGCACGGCCGGAGTTGCTGCCTTCGTTCGGGATGGCCACGGTGGCGCCATCTTTGAGCTCAGAGATGTTTTTGATTTTTTTCGAGTAGCCGCCGAAGGGTTCAACGTGCACGCCCACTACGGTGACCAGGTTGGTGCCTTTACCCTTGTTGAAGTTTTCCAGGTACGGCAGGGTCTGGAAGTAGTTGGCGTCCAGACGCTTCTCGGCCACCTGTACGTTCGGTTGTACGTAGTCGGTGAAGACTTTGATTTCCAGGTCCACGCCTTCTTTGGCCAGGGTCGGCTTGACCAGCTCAAGGATCTCGGCGTGCGGGATCGGGGTAGCGGCTACCACCAGTTTCTCGTTGGCCTGGGCGAAGCTTGCAGTCAGGGCAGCCGCCAGTGCGGTAAACAACAGAACCTTTTTCATGCAGTGTCCTTATCGAAAATCCGGGTCGTCTGGGACGGCCGCTTTTTTAGTGGATGCCAGCGAAGTGCTATCGCGGCGTGCAGCGGACAATACCGAGGTTTTTTATTCCAGAACAATACTTTTTATTCACTTTGATATTCCATTTTGTTCATGCAGGAGCCCGTCTTGCCGGCGATGGCGGTCTTGAGCCTTGCGATGCTCCTGAGGACGCCATCGCCGGCAAGCCGGGCTTCTACAAAACAGCGTGTTCTTTCAGATAGCTTTTCAGGGCTTCAACCTCGGCGGCGCTGGCGTGGCCAAGAATTCGTCGCACCTGCTCCACAGGTGAACCCGCCACGGGCAGGTTCAAATGCTCAGGCAGAATCTCGTCGCCACTGCTGACCAGCAAGGCAAAGTGAATCACGTTCTCCAACTCCCGGGTGTTGCCCGGCCAGCTGTGATGCTCCAGCACGCGCTGGGCTTCGTCGCTGATCAGCGGCACCGGCAGGTCGAGGCGCTGGCTGTAGATGCCGAGGAAATATTCGGCCAGTGACAGGATGTCGCCCACCCGCTCGCGCAGTGCGGGCAGCTCCAGTTGGCCTTCGCTGAGGTAATGGAACAGGCGCTCATGAAACTTGCCGGCCGCCACGGCCTGGGCGAGGTCGATGCTGGTGGCCGCCACCAGCCGCACATCCACCGGGCTTGGCTGATGGGCGCCGACGCGGGTGACTTCGTGGTTTTCCAGCGCCGCCAGCAGCTTGACCTGGATTGGCAGCGGCAAGTCGCCGATTTCATCCAGGTACAACGTGCCGCCGTTGGCCGAGCCAAACCAGCCGGCGCGGCTGCTGGCTGCGCCGCTGTGGCTGCCTGCGGCGTAGCCGAACAGTTCGGCGTCGGCGTATGTCGGGCTGATGGCGCCGCAATTCACCGAGACAAACAGGCCGGTGCGGTCGCTGCCACGGTGGATATGCCGGGCGAGCAACTCCTTGCCGCTGCCGGTTTCGCCGCGGATCAACACGGGCAAGGCACGGGGGGCGAGGTTTTCGAGGTCTTCACGCAGTTGCCGCGAACGCGGGTCGACAAACACCAGCGCCTTGGCACGAATGCTCAGGGGGCTTTTTTCGGCGTCGGGGAAGGTCAGCAGGGGCTGACCGAAGGTTTCATGCAGGCTCATGGCAGGCTCCCGCCCCATCCACGAAGGGGAAGGGGCGTTTAAAAAATTTTATGCACGGCGCCGGGAGTGATGTTCCAGGCGATTTTGCAGGCGATAGAGGTAGGCGAAACCCTGTTCCCAGCGTTGATGGCCGGACTTCACGTTGATGTGCCCGGCGCCCGCGAGAATTCCCGCTTCGGCGCCCCAGTTACGTGCCAGTTCCAAGGCGCGGGTGGCGCTGACGGCGCTGTCGTTGTCGGAGCTGACGACCTGGCTTGGGAAGGGCAACAGGTGGCTGGGGATTGGCGCAAAGTTACGCAGGGCGGGTGCGCAGGCAGGGCGTTCGACATCGGCCGGGGCCACCAGCAGGGCGCCGCGTACCTGACGCAGGAACTGCACCGGTGCGGTGGCCGCCCAATGGGCGACGGTGATGCAGCCCAGGCTGTGGGCGATCAGAATCACCGGGGTGCTGTCGGCGGCGATGGCTTCGGCCAGGGCGGCCACCCAGTCTTCGCGGCGTGGGGTGAGCCAGTCGGCCTGCTCCACACGAGCGCTGTTGGGCAGGCTGTTCTGCCAATGACTTTGCCAATGATCTTCTGGCGATCCTTGCCAGCCCGGCACGATCAGATAACGAATCGACTCGCTGTGCATGGGTGTGCCCTCCTGCAGCGTTTAACGTTGTGGGTCAGTATAGGCACGGGGTATATATTCGTTAAGGAATAAGAAGCTATTTATTAATAACCAAAAATCGAGTGTTAAAAGCCAAATCAAAAACCAGAGCGAAAGCAGAGCTGCTTTTCTGTGGGAGCTGGCTTGCCTGCGATGCAGACAACTCGGTACATCAGACACACCGAGGAGATGCCATCGCAGGCAAGCCAGCTCCCACATTTGAACCGTGCCCGCTTTAGCTTTTGATTTTGCTCTTCAACACTCAAGCCGGCCGGGAGGCCGCTGTGCTCTTGATCTGCTTTTGATCTTGATCTTAGGCGCCCCGTTAAACCACGCTGGCCGAACGCAGGCTTTGGAGCGTGGGTAACCCGGCAGGACGCCGGGTTAGCCGTCCTGGGCCAAGGATGGCCCATGACGGCGGCCCACGGTCCAAAGCCGGAGTGAGGGCACACCGAGCCTAGGCGAGGTGCCGAGTGGTGGGGCAAGAGCGTTTTGCTTACTTTTGCGCTTTTCAAAAGTGAGCCGCTGTAAGAGCGGAACCCATATCAGCAACAACCCAAATAACGGATATACACCCAAATCCAAACCCAAACCCACAAACCACCTTACGGCAGCAAAGCCAACTCAATCAGCTCATGCAGTTCTTCAACCTCAAGCGGCGCGGTAGAAAACAGATTACGAAACACGGTGGGCGCAACGATCAAATTGATCAGCCGATCCACGCTGGGAAGTGTCCCGGCGTCGTCGGTGTACCGATCCAGGATCGTCTCCAACTGCCCGGTGAGAATCCCCACGCAATACCCCGGCGCCTGACTGCATTGCACATCACGCATCATCTCGCGGCCAAGGTCCGAGCTCATCTCATCACGGTATTGCTCACCCCAGGCCCGCAGGTCTCCGCGCAGGCTGCCGGTATCAGCCGGCTCACTGTCCGGGCGCAGACGGGCCATCGCAACATCGGCCAGCAGCGCCGCCAAGTCACCCCAGCGCCGGTAGATGGTCGAAGGCGTCACTCCGGCGCGCGTGGCTATCTGCGGCACGGTCACGCTGGAACGGTCCTGCTCTTCGAGCAATTCACGCACCGCCGAATGCACTGATTCCTGGACCCGGGCACTACGGCCCCCCGGGCGGAGCCCTTCTTTTATCGCCATGCGTAAAACCTTAACACAAAGAATTTGCTTTAAGCGCCATCCGGTAGCACACTCCGCAAAAGCAAAATATTAGCTTTAGCGGAGCGTGCCCATGTCCAGCGTTACTTCTCATCGTTCCAGCCTGGTGTTTCTGGCGATCACCTTGCTGACGTTCCTCGCCGCCTCCAGCGCGCCGACCCCGTTGTACCACCTCTATCAAGAGGGCCTGCACTTTTCGGCGGCGATGTTGACCCTGGTATTTGGCATTTACGCCTTGAGCCTGCTGGCTGCATTGCTGACCGTGGGGTCGCTGTCGGACCACCTGGGGCGCAAGCCGGTAATTTTTGCCGCGCTGCTCCTCGATATGCTGGCGATGCTGCTGTTTATCAATGCCGACAGCGTCGGCTGGCTGATTGCCGCCCGCACGGTACAAGGCTTTGCCACCGGCATGGCCACCGCCGTACTGGGCGCCGCATTGCTCGACACCGACCGCCAGCAAGGCCCGCTGATCAACAGCGTAGCGCCTTTGCTGGGCATGGCCTGCGGGGCCATGGGCTGCAGCCTGCTGGTGGAGTTCGCGCCGATGCCGACCACGTTGATTTACTGGACCCTGCTCGGGTTGATGATCCTGCAGGCATTGTACGTCTGGCGCCTGCCGGAGACAGTCAGCCGGATTCCGGGGGCCCTGGCCTCGCTATGGCCCACCTTGCATGTACCGCCCCAGGCCCGACGCGCCTTGTGGATCTCGTTGCCGGTAGACGTAGCCGTATGGGCCATGGGCGGTTTTTATCTGTCTCTGGCGCCCTCGCTGGTGCGGGCGGCGACCGGGTCCACCTCGAACCTGATCGGCGGCGGACTGGTGGCGGTGTTGACGCTGAGCGGGGCGGTGATGATTTTCAGCCTGCGCAACCGCCCGGCGGACAAAGTCCTGCGGTTGGGCGCCGTGCTGCTGGCGGTGGGTGTTGCGCTGATCCTCACGGCCGTCCACAGCGCCAGCCTGCCGCTGTTCTTCATTGCCACGCTGATCGCCGGCGGTGGTTTTGGCTCGGGATTCCTCGGTGCGCTGCGCAGTGTTTTGCCGTTGGCCTTGCCCCATGAGCGGGCGGGCTTGATGTCGGCGTTCTATGTGCTGAGTTACCTGGCGTTCTGTGTGCCGTCGCTGTTGGCGGGCAACTTGACGCGCACCTTCGGTTTGATCGCCACCACCGACGGTTATGGCGTGGTGCTGATCGTATTGGCACTCGGCGCGTTGGTGGCGTTGCTAATGCAGGATTTGGCGAAGAGCAGGGCGACGGCGGGTAATTGATTCGGTAATAATTCGTCACCCTTACGCCTTGGGATTCACCCATGAAGATCATCCGCAGCAAAGAATTCACCGGCAGCCGCGCCTGGGAGGCGCTGGACATCGCCAATATGAACGGCATCACCACCCGTTTGCATTGGACCGACCAGCCGTATCGCTGGCACGTGAATGACGGCGAAGAGGTGTTCGTGGTGCTTGATGGCCAGGTGCAGATGCACTATCGCGAAAACGGCAGCGAACAGATGGCCTTGCTTGAGGTAGGCGACATCTTCTACGCCAGTGTCGGCACCGAGCATGTGGCCCATCCACAGGGCCCGGCACGGATTCTGGTGATTGAAACCGAAGGCAGCGTTTAATCACATATCTACGAAACAGATAACAGTTAGAGATATTACCCGTTATATAGATATTCGATTCGGTTCTACCATGGTCTCAACCTCATGCGAGGAAGAGGACTACACCATGACTTGCCCGAATACGCTTCACAGCAGCTTGAAACCCTTCAGTCACCTGACCCGTCCCCGGGAAGTGATTCGCCAGTTCACCCCCAACTGGTTTGCCGCCACCATGGGCACCGGGGTGCTGGCGTTGGCGCTGGCGCAATTGCCGGTCAACCTGGCGGGGCTGCACGCCGTGGCCGAAGGGCTGTGGCTGTTTACCATCGGCCTGTTTGTGCTGTTCAGCGTGCTGTATGCGGCGCGCTGGGTGATGTTTTTCCACGAGGCCCGGCGCATTTTCGGGCACTCCACGGTGTCGATGTTCTTCGGCACCATCCCCATGGGCCTGGCGACCATTATCAACGGCTTCCTGCTGTTCGGCCTGCCGCGCTGGGGGGATGGCGTGGTGCAACTGGCCGAGGTGCTGTGGTGGCTCGACGTCGCGATGGCCCTGGCCTGCGGGGTGCTGATCCCGTTCATGATGTTCACCCGCCAGGAACACAGCATCGACCAGATGACTGCCGTGTGGCTGTTGCCGGTGGTGGCCGCGGAAGTCGCCGCCGCCAGCGGTGGCCTGCTGGCGCCGCACCTGGCCGACGCCCATTCGCAACTGGTGATGCTGGTGACCAGCTACGTGCTGTGGGCGTTTTCCCTGCCGGTGGCGTTCAGCATCCTGACCATCCTGATGCTGCGCATGGCCCTGCATAAACTGCCACACGCCAATATGGCCGCGTCGAGCTGGCTGGCTCTAGGTCCCATCGGCACCGGTGCCCTGGGCATGCTGGTACTGGGCGGTGATGCACCTGCCATCTTTGCCGCCAACGGTCTGCCCGGCGTCGGTGAGATGGCCAACGGCATCGGCCTGGTCGCAGGCATCACCCTGTGGGGCTTCGGCTTGTGGTGGATGCTGATCGCGGTGCTGATCACCCTGCGTTACCTGCGGGCCGGTATCCCGTTCAACCTTGGCTGGTGGGGCTTCACCTTCCCGTTGGGCGTGTACTCGCTGGCCACGCTGAAACTGGCGAGCACCTTGCACCTGGGTTTTTTCAGCATCGTTGGTTGCGTGTTGGTGGCGGCGCTGGCGCTGATGTGGCTGATTGTCGCCAAGCGCACGGTGCAGGGCGCCTATAAAGGCGAGCTTTTTGTATCGCCGTGCATTGCAGGACTAGCGAATAAGTAAGCAGGATTAGGTAAAGTCGTGGCCTGGAAAAACCAATAACAGCCTTCAGGCCACGCAGGAACACGGACGATGAGCCACCCCTCGCAATTCACTTTGCTGCGCAAACGGCGTTTCCTGCCGTTCTTCATTACCCAGTCCCTTGGTGCGTTCAACGACAATATATTCAAGCAGTCGTTGATCCTGGCGATTCTCTACAAGCTGACCATCGAGGGCGACCGCTCGATCTGGGTCAATCTCTGCGCGTTGCTGTTTATCCTGCCGTTCTTCCTGTTCTCGGCCCTGGCCGGGCAATTTGGCGAGAAGTTCAACAAGGACGCGCTGATCCGGGTGATCAAGATCGGCGAAATCGTGATCATGTCCGTGGGCGCGGTGGGTTTCATGTTCAACCACCTGGAGCTGATGCTGCTGGCGCTGTTTGCCATGGGCACGCACTCGGCGCTGTTCGGGCCGGTGAAATACTCGATCATGCCCCAGGCCCTGCACGAGGATGAGCTGGTGGGCGGCAATGGCCTGGTGGAAATGGGCACGTTCCTCGCAATCCTCGCGGGCACCATTGGCGCCGGGATCATGATGTCGTCCACCCATTACGCGCCGGTGGTCTCGACGGCCATCGTCGGCATTGCGGTGCTGGGCTACCTGGCCAGCCGCAGCATTCCGCGCGCGGCGGCGTCCAGCCCCGAGATGCGCCTGAACTGGAATATCTTCAGTCAGTCCTGGGCCACCTTGAAGCTCGGCCTGGGGCAGACACCGGCGGTGTCGCGCTCGATTGTCGGCAACTCGTGGTTCTGGTTTGTCGGCGCGATCTACCTGACGCAAATCCCGGCCTACGCCAAGGAATGGATGTACGGCGACGAGACGGTGGTCACGCTGATCCTCACGGTGTTCTCGGTGGGCATCGCACTGGGTTCGATGCTGTGCGAAAAGCTCTCCGGGCGCAAAGTCGAGATCGGCCTGGTGCCGTTCGGCTCGTTCGGTTTGACCGTGTTCGGGCTGCTGCTGTGGTGGCATTCCGGCGGCTTCCCGCAGAACGTCCAGGCCAACGACTGGATCGCCGTGCTGAGTTACGGCCAGGCGTGGTGGGTGTTGTTCGATATCCTCGGCCTTGGCGTATTCGGCGGCTTCTATATCGTGCCGCTGTACGCGTTGATCCAGTCGCGTACCGCCGAGAACGAGCGGGCGCGGGTGATCGCGGCCAACAACATTCTCAATGCGCTGTTCATGGTGGTCTCGGCGATCGTCTCGATCCTGCTGCTGAGCGTGGCCAAGCTGTCGATTCCCGAGCTGTTCCTGGTGGTGTCGCTGCTGAACATCGCGGTCAACACCTACATCTTCAAGATCGTGCCCGAGTTCACCATGCGTTTCATGATCTGGCTGCTCAGCCATTCCATGTACCGCGTCGAGCACAAGAACCTCGAGCTGATCCCAGACGAGGGCGCGGCGTTGCTGGTGTGCAATCACGTGTCGTTTGTCGATGCGCTGTTGATTGCCGGTTCGGTGCGTCGGCCGATTCGTTTTGTCATGTACTACAAGATCTACAACCTGCCGGTTTTGAACTTTATCTTCCGCACTGCCGGGGCGATTCCGATTGCCGGGCGGCATGAGGACATCCAGATCTACGAAAAGGCCTTCCAGCGGATTGCCCACTATCTGAAGGACGGCGAGCTGGTGTGCATCTTCCCGGAAGGAAAATTGACCTCCGATGGCGAGATGAACGAGTTCCGAAGCGGCGTGACGCGGATTCTTGGAGAGACGCCGGTGCCGGTGATTCCGATGGCGTTGCAGGGGTTGTGGGGGAGTTTTTTCAGTCGCGATCCGAACAAGGGCTTCTTCCACCGGATCTGGTCGCGAGTGACCCTGGTGGCCGGCGCGCCGGTGACGGTGGAGGCGGCGACGCCCGAGGCGTTGCATGGTCTGGTTGGCACGTTGAGGGGTGATCTCAAGTAGTCAAGTTCTGGTGCTCAGGACCTTCTGCGCTGAAGGGCCTGGGCAGGGACTGACTTTGATGTGGGACAACGCTTGCAGTTTGTAGTTTTGGGTAATAAATCACTCATCCTGCGGAACCATTTCTTTCTAATTGCCACGCAGTCATCGTAGTTGTCTAACGCTAAGGATGATTTTCGATGAACATGCAAGTGAGTACTAACCCTCCCGCTTTACAACCGCCTTTACATACTCTTTCTACAGCACCCTCCGATAAGTTACAGGATAAACAGGGCGAGCCTTCTGCGCCGATAAAAATCATCCCGAATATGCCATTCAATGAAGGTGGGGTCCAGATAGATTTAAGTGTTAGGGGCGGCGGGCGTGGTTTTTTCTCCCCGCCAAAAGACCAGGCGTTAACGATTAAGACGGGTGACAGCGCGGACAAAATTCATATTAAAAATTCGGCTGATGGAGGATTGACCGCCGAGATTAATGGCAAGACCTACGACATTCCTTTCGATACCAAGAGTAATGGTCAGCAGCATCTTGAGATCCAAAGCAACGGCGGAGACGACAATGTCACTATTGACGACGACGTAAAAGTGCCCGTCAGCGTCAAGCTGGGAGCCGGCAACGATCGATTCAACGCTGGAGGCGGCAGGACCAATGTCTACGGCGGTGTTGGTAATGACACCATTCAATTGGGCAGCGGTGTCGGGTATGCCGAGGGCAACGATGGGGATGACACGATCACCGGAGGCTCGGCATATAGCGTCATGTATGGGGGTAACGGCAACGACAAGTTGCGGGGAGCAGGTGGTGGCACTTACATGGACGGTGGCAGCGGCAATGATTCGCTGCGTGGAGGCGGTGGGAAGAACGTCATGAATGGCGGAAAGGGAAATGATGTTGTAGATGGTGGTGCTGGTCAGAATACAATTTATACCGGCAAGGGGCAGGATACGGTTAATTCAGTATCTGATAAGGATATTGTTTACGGCAAGAAAGACGACACTATAAAACGCACGGGGAACTCTAAGTTCGTTGAGGTGACGCCGTCTGACGTTGGTAAAAAAGCGTTTGAGGTTAAAGGGGATGGTGAGTTCAAGCAGCGCGTTGAAGATGATTTAGAGTTTTTTCGGGGTTCTCCAGTAGGGCAAAAAATGCTTGGGGCGTTAGACAAGACTCCCGCGCCGATAAAAATAGAGAAGGTGCCAGAGTCGGAGGGTATCTTTTATAAGTACGGACGTAAGGACTTACAACCACTCAATGAGCACCCACCTCAAGATTCGCAACACGGATTCATCACTAATAACACGCCAGGTATGCCGGCTGATGATGCAACAGTCTCCTACAACCCTTCGTTCATTATGGACAAGTACGAGCGTCCAGGCGTCTCAACCCTGTTCCATGAGTTCGCCCATGCGTACGACGGTGTCGACGGTAAGTTCTTGCCCGGAGAAACTGAAGTACCGCCAGAAACTAGCGATCCCCGCAGGCCAACTCGTGAGCCAAATTTGGAGCGGCAAGCCGTTGGGTTACCAACGGACGGTGAACCTTATGATTTTGATAATGACCCCTCAACGCCCCCTACCAGTACAAACCCGGAGCCGTATAACGAAAATGCACTTTACAAGGAATGGGGGAAAGAACCGCGTGAACGCTACTATGACGTCTGATGCATCACAGAGTAGTAAATAGCGTGCCGTACTCGGTGGACTATTAAGTCCACCTTGTTTTTATTGCCGGTGAGTGGCTCAGGCGCTGATCTTGAGCCCGATCAGCCCGCAGATAATCAACGCCACACTGGCCAGTCGAAACAGCGCCATGGACTCCCCGAACAGGATAATCCCGGCAATCACCGTGCCCACCGCACCGACTCCGGTCCAGATGGCATAGGCGGTACCCAGCGGCAGTTCCTTCATGGCCAGCCCCAACAGTCCGAGGCTGACGGCCATGGCGGCAATCGTCAGGGCCGTGGGCAGTGGCTTGCTGAAACCGTCGGTGTACTTCAGTCCGACGGCCCAGCCGACTTCAAACAGTCCGGCAAAAAACAGAATGATCCAGGACATGATGATCTCGCTTCTATAAGGCGGGGTCGTCCCCTGAATTAATCGCGCGATAGCGTCGCGAGGTCGTCCACGCGAAGCCCGTTAGAGTGCCGAATATTGATCAGGTGATCAAGTTTCTGACTTGCTTGCCAGCAGCTCTCGGTCTTCCTTTTCGCTCATCCGCCGGAAGTACGTAGCCAGCAACGCCCCGGAAATATTGTGCCAGACGCTGAACAGCGCACTCGGCACTGCGGCTAGCGGTGAGAAGTGTGCACTTGCCAGTGCGGCGCCCAAGCCGGAGTTCTGCATGCCCACTTCCAGCGACAGGGATTTGCGTTGTGCCAGCGGCAGCCCGAACACACGGCCGGTGAAATAGCCCAGCAGGAAGCCAAAGGTGTTATGCAGGATCACCACCGCCATGATCAGCAGGCCCGACTCGGCAATCTTCGCCTGGCTGGCCGCCACCACGGCGGCGACAATCGCCACGATGCTGACCACCGACACCAGCGGCAACACCTCGACCGCATGCCGTACCCGGGCGCCCAGCAAGCGCTGCGCCACCACGCCCAACACGATCGGCAGCAGTACCACTTGCAGGATCGACCAGAACAACTCCATGAACGACACCGGCAACCAGGCCGAGGCCAGCAGCCAGATCAGCGCGGGCGTCAGCAGCGGAGCGAGGAGGGTGGTGACGGCTGCAATGGCCACCGACAGGGCCAGGTCGCCTCGGGCCAGCCAGGTCATGACGTTGGACGACGTGCCGCTCGGGCAGCAGCCGACGAGGATCACACCGACGGCAATTTCCGGTGGCAGGTGAAAGACCTGGCACAACAGCCAGGCCACGCCGGGCATGATCACGAAATGCGCGACCACACCCAATGCCACGCGCCACGGATGGCGCGCGACTTCAGCGAAATCTTCAAGTTTGAGGGTCAGCCCCATGCCGAACATCACCAGGCCCAACAGCGGCACGATGGCGCCTTTGAGGCCGAGAAACCAGGCGGGTTGCAGGAACGCAGCCACGGCAAAAATCAGCACCCAGTAGGCGAAGGTATTGCCGACGAAACGGCTCAAGGCGGCGAGTGCACGCATGGGGTTGGTCCTTGTTATTCGATTTTGGAAGTGCGCATGCGATCAAATGTGGGAGCGGGCTTGCTCGCGAATGCGGTGTGTCAGCCAGGAAGATATCAACTGAAAGGACGCATTCGCGAGCAAGCCCGCTCCCACATTTTGATCTTCACAAGGCTTTAGATACCTTGTGGGGTTTCTTCGCCACCCAGTGCCTCAACCAACGCCGGCAGGAAGTCGCCAAACGTCAGCATCATCAGGGTAAAGCTGGCGTCCTGCTGGCCCAGTGCTTCGTCGCCGCCGTCCTGTTCAGCCTGATCCTGCAGCAGGTCTTCGAACTTCAGGCGCTTGACGGTCATTTTGTCGTCCAGCATGAAGGACAGCTTGTCCTGCCAGGCCAGGGACAATTGGGTCACGACTTTGCCGGTGGTCAGGTGCAGCTGGATCTCTTCGCCGGTCAGGTCCTGGCGTTTGCAGCGCACGATGCCGCCGTCTTCGTGGGTGTCGCGCAGTTCGCATTCGTCGAGGACGAAGAAGTCATCGGCCGGTTTCTGGGTGGTGACCCAGTCGGTCATGATGGCGGTTGGCGCGGTTTTCACGGTCAGCGGACGTACCGGCAGGGTGCCGATCACTTCACGCAGGGTGGACAGCAGGTCTTCGGCACGTTTCGGGCTGGCGGAGTTCACCAGGATCAGGCCTTGTTTCGGCGCGATGGCGGCGAAGGTCGACGAGCGACGGATGAACGCGCGCGGCAGGAAGGCCTGGATGATTTCATCCTTGATCTGGTCGCGTTCCTTTTTGTAGACCTTGCGCATTTGCTCGGCTTCGATCTCTTCGACCTTTTCCTTCACCGCATCACGCACCACGCTACCCGGCAGGATACGTTCTTCCTTGCGCGCAGCGATCAGCAGGAAATCACCGCTGACGTGCACCAGTGGCGCGTCTTCGCCTTTACCGAAAGGGGCGACGAAACCGTAAGTGGTCAATTCCTGGCTTGCACAAGGGCGCGCCAGTTTGGTGGCCAGTGCAGTTTCCAACGCCTCGGCATCAACAGGCAGATCTTGGGTCAGGCGATAGATAAGCAGGTTTTTGAACCACATGGGGTGAGTCTCTCCTTATATACAAAGGGGGGCATTATTCTCCTCATGGCGTCATAGGCCAACCCTCGCTAAGCCATTGGAAGGCCTGAAAAAAATTATTTAAGAAAGTGCTTGCCAGACCATGGGTCGCTCCGTAGAATGCGCGCCACACCGAAAGTGAAGGGTGATTAGCTCAGCTGGGAGAGCGTCTGCCTTACAAGCAGAATGTCGGCGGTTCGATCCCGTCATCACCCACCATTCGCTTTATGTGTTACGCGCAGCGGTAGTTCAGTCGGTTAGAATACCGGCCTGTCACGCCGGGGGTCGCGGGTTCGAGTCCCGTCCGCTGCGCCATATTCGGTCACCTGGAACGCTGAACGCCAGGTACCACAGGAAGCCCGCTCATTGAGCGGGCTTTTTGCTGTCTGGGGTTTGCTAAAACCATCAGTCAGAAAAACGCCCCCGATCATGTACCGTGATCGGGGGCGTTTTTGATTGGGTTCAGAAATCCCAGCGGGTGGTGACCATAAAGTTGCGCGGCTCACCATAAGCGGCGGAGTTATAGAAGCCGATGTTGGTGTAGTAGGACTTGTCGAAGATGTTGTTGACGTTCAGCGTCGCCGACACGTTCTTGGTGATCTGGTAACGGGTCATCAAGTCCACCAGCCAGTACGCCTCCTGGGAGAACTCTTCATAACCGCCATGGGGGGTGTTGTAGATGTCCTGCCAGCCCACGCTTTGCCAGCGCACGCCACCGCCGACGGTCAGCTTGTCCAGGTCGCCTTTGAGCTTATAAGTGGTGTACAGCTTGACCTGGTCTTCGGGCTCGAACGTGGAAATCTTCTGGTCCTGGTCGTCACGCACCACCTTGTGGGTGTAGCCGGCCTGAATCTGCCAGCCTGGGCTCAACTCGCCGGACACTTCAAGCTCGTAGCCCTTGGTGACGGCCTTGGTGCCTTTGTAGGCATAGTTCTGCGGTGTAGGTTTCAGGTTGTTGTAGTCGTCGTCGGAAACGGCGCGGTTGTTTTCATGGACCTCGAAGTACGCTGCGCTGGCGTTCAGGCGTCCGTCGAAGAAATCAGCCTTCATGCCCAGCTCGTAGTTTTGGCCTTCGTCCGGCTCAAGCAACTGGTTTTGCCGGTCGCGGTTGTAGTTCTCCTGGGGCATGAAGATATCGGTGTAGCTGGCGTAGACCGAGTAGGTTTCATCCAGGTCATACACCACGCCGACATACGGTACGAAGCGTCCGGTCTCGCGGTAGGACGGGTTATTGCCGGTCAGGTGGTAATTGACCACGCGGCCACCGAGCAGCAGCTTCAGGTCATCGGCCAGGTTCAGGCGTGTGGTCATGTAGGCGCCGGTCTGGCGAATGGTGTCGTCGATGTATTGCTGCGGCGCGCCCCAGTAAGGTTGGGGGGCGTGGCCGTGCCAGTTATTGAAGTCGACGAGGTTGGGGGCGAGGTTCCAGTAGCCCTTGCCGTTCCAGTCCGAAATGCCGATGGAGCCGCCCACCACCAGTTCATGCTCACGGCCGCCCAGGCTGAAGGGGCCGCTTGCGTACAGGTCGGCGGAGTCGCTGACGGTTTCCCCGGTGTATTTTTGCGAAGTGACATGTGCGGTGCCGTCTGCACGGGGCTCGTCACCCTGAATCGAAGCCATCAGTGCATGGTAGCCGTTGATCTTGTGGTCCAGTTGCAGTTTGGTCACCCAGCCGTTGCCGAGGTCATGTTCAAGCATGGCGAAGGCGGTACGGGTGTATTGCTCCCAACTGCTCCAGTTGGCCGCGTTGTTGAACGAGCGCTTTACGCTATTGCGATCGCCATTGGCGTTGATCAGCGGAAAACTGCCGGACCAGCTCGAGGCGGTGGGCAGGCTGTCCTGATAGTCGCCGCCCACGGTCAGCATCGTGTCGGGGGACAGGTCGAATTCCATGATGCCGTAGTACACCGGGCTTTTGCGCGAGTAACGGTCCATGAACGAGCGCTTGTCCTGATACGCCGCGACGGCCCGGCCACGGACGTTGCCGCTTTCGGTCATCGGGCCGCTGACGTCCAGTTCGCTGCGGTAGTTGTCCCAAGAGCCCGCGCCGAGGCTGGCATGGCCCTGGAAGTCAGCCGTGGGTTTCTTGCGCACCAGGTTGATCGTGGCACCCAATGAGCCGGCACCCGTGAGCAGGCCGGTGGCGCCTTTAAGCACTTCGACCCGATCATAGATCGCCATGTCGCTCAGGGTATTGCCCGCCGAATAGGCGACGTTGCGCGCGGTGGAAGGAATGCCGTCGTACTGGAAGTTATTGATGGAGAAACCGCGGGCGTAGTAGTTGGTGCGGTCGGTGTCGAAGGCCGACACGGTGATGCCCGGGGTGTGGCGCATCACGTCGTCGACGTTGTTCAGGCCGAAGTCATCCATGTGTTTGCGGGTGACGACGGTCACCGATTGCGGGGTTTCCTTGGGGGTCAGCACCAGCCGCGTCGCAGTCGCGATGCTGCCTGGAGTGTAGGAATCAGTCCCTTCAGTAACGTTGCCCAACTGGTTGGAGCTGACCTGGGTCGGGCCTAGTTCCATGGCGTCGGTGGCGGCAGGGTCAGCTTCGAGCGCGTACACCTGATCACCTTTGATCACGCGGTAGCCGCTGCCCTGTAACAGCCTGTCGAACCCTGCGTCCACGCTATAAGTGCCTTTCAGCCCCGGCCCATTCAGCCCCTGCAGGTTCTGGGACTGGAACACGATAGCCACGCCCGCTTGCTGGGCGAACTGGTTAAGTGTGGCGCCCAGCGGCCCTGCAGGTATGTCGTAGGCTTGGGCCGCGACGTTTACCGTATCGGCCTGGGCCAGATGGGTATTGAGCAGCGTCGTCGCGAGCAGTGTGAGGGTCAGCGGCGCGCTGCTCAGCAGGCGTCTGCGGGGTTTGGAAGGGAGCGGCATGACGATGGCAGTCCTTTAGTTATCGATATACCTTCCTTGACGGGTAGCTTTAAACAAAGCGGAAACAATTTGGATAATTATTTTTTGCTCTCGGTATCCGGGCTGACGATCATCAGCCACGGCGTAAAGGTTTTCAGCGTGATCGGCAGGGTTTGAGCCAGCATCTGCAAGGTGCGGTCGGTGTCATCCAGGGGAAGTACGGCCGAGACCTTGAGACTGGCCAGTGCGGCGCGATCAAACTGCAAGCGGCCCGAACGGTGACGGGCGATCTCATCCAGCACTTCCGGCAACGGTCGGTTATCCACCACCAGTTGATGGCGGCGCCAGGCCCCATTGATGCTCGCCGTATCGATGCTGCCCGAGAGCCGCACGGCATCTTTGCTGAGTCGCGCCTGCGAGCCCGCATCAACTTCCAGTGTCTGCTGCCCGTTCGCGCTTTTTGCCGCCACGCGGGATTCGAGCATGCTCAGCACCGTAACGTCATCCTCGCGCCTGACCACAAATCGCGTACCCAGGGCGCGCAGGGTGCCTTGGGCGGTCTGCACCACAAATGGCCGTTCGCCATCGTGGGCCACTTCCACCAGGATCTCACCTTGCAGCAATTCGATGCGGCGCTGCCGGCTGTCGAAATGCAGATTCGCCGCACTGATGCCGTTCAGGGTCAGCGTCGAGCCGTCCGCCAGCCGCAGGGTTTTCCATTCGCCGGGGCCGTTGTGCACATCGGCCATCCATTGTTGTGGATAAGGACTGTAGAGCAGCGCCATGGCGGGAAGGCCCAGGCTGCAGGCCAGTACCAACGCGCGGACGTAGTTTTTGCGCGCCTTCCCATGCCGGGGAAAGGCCGCACTCAAGGCCGCCCGGGCCGGCGCCTTTTGCCCGCGCAGCGCCTGCATGCGCGCAATCACATCTTCCATGCGCGCTGCTGATGCGGCGTGTTGCGGGCCTTGCTGCTTCCAGCGCTCGAACGCCTGGCGCTGGGCCTCGGTCAATTCACCTTCGTGCAGGCGAATCATCCATTCGGCGGCTTGTTCATCGATCTGTTGGCGGGAGGCGGGCATGTGCGGTTCAGATATCCACGCTGTGGCTGCAATGCAGCAGGGCCTGGATCAGGTATTTGCGTACCGTACGTTCCGACAGCTTCAGTTGTCGGGCGATTTGCTGCTGGGTCAGGTCTTCGAGGTAATACAGCACAAACGCCTGACGCACATTGTCGTGCATGCCTTCCAGCAGGAAGGCAATGTGCTCGAGGGCTTCCAGGGTGGTGTGGATCTGTTCGGGCGACTGGAAACCTTCCAGGGTTTCCACCGTCAGCATCAATTCCTGAAGGTAGGCGTGCTCAATCTGCTTGCGCCGTGCCTGGTCGATGATCAGCCGCCTGGCGGTGGTACTTAAATAGGCGCGGGGTTCGCGGATGGCGGTCACCGACTCGCGGGCGTGCAGAATCCGCGCGAAGGTGTCCTGCGCCACGTCGGCGGCGTTATGGGTACAGCCCAGTTTTCGGCGCAACCAAGTGAACAGCCAGCCGTGATGCTCGCTGTACAGCTCGGTAATCTCCCGTTGGAACGGCGGTTCACCCACAGACATAAGGCCCGGTCCAGGTGTTATTGAGAATAATTGTTAATTGTGGGGCCAAGGCTTGGGTAAACGCAATAGACTCGCGTTTGCACCCAAAGCGCCGGTTTTGCGGGGTGCGCGGGGTCGAAGACAAAATATTTTAAATAAATTGCATTTAAATCATGACATTACGGAAAAATGCTATAGAATGCGCCCCACACCGAAAGTGAAGGGTGATTAGCTCAGCTGGGAGAGCGTCTGCCTTACAAGCAGAATGTCGGCGGTTCGATCCCGTCATCACCCACCATTCGCTTTATGTGTTACGCGCAGCGGTAGTTCAGTCGGTTAGAATACCGGCCTGTCACGCCGGGGGTCGCGGGTTCGAGTCCCGTCCGCTGCGCCATATTCAGGTCACCTGGAACGCTGAACGCCAGGTACCACAGGAAGCCCGCTCATTGAGCGGGCTTTTTTGTGCCTGGGATTCAGCTCAACGATTGAATGCCCGGTTCGGTTTGCACGGGTGCGATGCTGTTTCGCCCCATGAAGGCCAGGACCACCAACGCCGTCAGCACGGTGAATCCCGCGAGCAGTTGCAGCAAGGTGTTGAACCCCGCGATGTAGGCGCTGCGCAGTGCTTCCAGCGGAAGGGCGGCCGAGGCCAGTTGCACGTTGCCCATGACCAGGCCTTGGGCAATCACTGACACGTCGGCCCCTGCGAGACCCTTCAGGTGATGTGCCACCAATGCGCCCAATACCGCCATCGTGATCGCCAGCGCCACGCCTTCACTGGCCACGCGGGTGGTGTTGAAAATCCCCGCCGCCATTCCCGCACGCTCCTTGGGCACCACGCTGATCGCCAAACCATCCATCAAACCCCACGGCAGCCCGGTGCCGATCCCGATGACCAGCATCGCGGCGATGGTCTGCGCAGGCTGTTCGGCCAGGCTTAATCCCCACAGGCCCACCGCCGCGATCAGCAAGCCAATGGCGCACAACACACCTGCCGACAGCCAGCGCGTGAGCGATGCGGCGATCATCGGCACCACCAGCATCGGTGCCGATAACGCGAGCATCATCAAACCCGCGTCCAGCGCGCTGGCGCCTTCCACACCGATAAACCGCAGGGGCAGCAACACGATCAGCACGATGTAGCAGTAACAGGTACCGATCGGCAGGAGCTGCACGCCAATAAAACGCGGGAAGCGAAACAGCCGCAGCTCCAGCATTGGTTGGCTGGAGCGGTTTTCGACGAGGACAAACACCAGCAAAAACACCGCCGCCGCGATCAGCAGGGCATCAACCAGCGGCGACGTCCAGCCGTGCTCCGGCGCGAGGATCACCGCCGTGGTCAGGGCCACCAGCATCGCGGAAAACGTCAGTACACCAGCGGTGTCCAGCCGCAGCGCTTGCGGGTCGCGGCTTTCACGCATTTTGGGCGCGGCAAACAGCAGCGAAATACCGGCCAATAATGCAGTGCCGAGAAAAATCGAGCGCCAGCCCCAGTGTTCGATCAGCACCCCCGACAGCAATGGCCCAAACGCCAGGCCTGCACCAAACGTTGTGCCTAGCAAGCTGAAGGCGCGAGTACGGGCATGGCCGTCAAACTCCTGGGCCAGCGCCGCACAGCCACTGGCCAGTGCCGTAGCTGCCGCGACGCCCTGCACACCACGCAACACATCCAGCCAGAAAATCCCCGGTGCCACTGCCAGCAGCAAGGAGACCAGGGTAAACAGCGCCATGCCCCACAAGAACAGACGCTTTCTCCCATACAGGTCGGCGAGGGTGCCGGCGGCCATCAACAGGCTGCCGAAGCTCAGCATGAACGCATTGGTGATCCACGCCAGCTGGCTGGGCTGGGCGGCAAATGCCTGGCCGATAAAGGGCGTGGCGACGGCGCCGCCGGTAAAGCTCATGGGCAATACCAGGGCGGCCAGGCAAATGGCCGCCAGGATGGAATATCGGCCATGGGCGGGCGCAGATTCGGTTGTAGTGGTCATAGGGGCATTCCCGTGAGTCAGAAGATTAAAAGACTCTAATCAGGATGCAATCATGGATAAACGGGCTTACATTCCTTTCATAACGGACTTGATGGATGCAATGACGTGACCGATAACCTGAGCGGCGTGATCGCCTTCGTGAAAACCGCGGAAGCCCTGAGCTTCACCGGCGCGGCCCGGGCGATGGGGATTTCCGCTTCGGCGGTGGGCAAGAATGTCGCCAAGCTTGAGGCGTCACTGAATGTGCGGCTGTTGCACCGCAGTACGCGCAAGGTCAGCCTCACCGCCGAAGGCCAATTGTTCTACGAGCGCAGTCGGAAAATTCTCGACGACCTGCAAGACGCCCGCGCCATGCTTTCCCATGCGATGCAGGCACCCCGGGGCAAACTGCGGGTCAGCCTGCCCACCATCGGTTATCGCTTTCTCTTTCCGCACATGAGGGCGTTCCGCAAAGCCTACCCCGAGATCGAACTGGAGCTGGATTTCAACGACCATCTGGTGGACGTGATCGAGGAGGGCTTCGACGTGGTCATCCGCAGCGGTGGCCTGGCGGATTCGACCCTGATGGCCCGCAAGCTGGGGCCGTTCAGGTTTGTGCTGTGTGCATCGCCCGAGTACCTGCGGGCCAACGGTCGGCCAGAGTCCCTGAGCGATTTGGAGCATCACCCGTGCTTGCGTTACCGCTTCGCCACCACCGGCAAAATCATGGACTGGACCTTGTCCGCCAACCCGGCCATCACCCAATTGCGCCTGCCCACCGCGCTGACCCTGAACAACATGGAGGCCATGCTCCGGGCCGCGATGGACGGCCATGGGATTGCCTACGTGCCAGACTTCCTGGCCCGCGAAGCACTCGCCCAAGGCCAGCTGGAAACCGTGCTCGACGGCCATTCCGATGACCAGGGCCAGTTCTGGGCCCTGTGGCCGTCCAGCCGGCATCTCTCGCCGAAGATCCGCGTGTTTGTCGACTTCGCCGCCGCACACTTGTTCACAAGCCTACCAACCGGTAGCCCACCTGCAACTCGGTGATGAAGTACTGCGGCTGGGCCGGGTCCGCCTCCAGCTTCTGCCGCAGGTGCGCCATGTGCACCCGCAGGTAGTGGGCGCGGTCCACGTAATCCAGGCCCCACACCTCGAGCAATAATTGCCGGTGGGTGAGCACCCGGCTCTGCCCGCGAATCATCGCGCACAGCAGGCGGTATTCGATGGGCGTCAGGTGCACCGGAAGGCCTTGGCGCCACACTTCATGGGTCGCCAGGTCCACCTCGATATCGCCAAACGCCACCTTGCTGGTGGCCGCCACGGTGCCGGTCTGCCCATGACGGCGCAGTTGCGCACGGATGCGCGCGAGCAACTCGGGTACGCCGAAGGGTTTGGTCAGGTAGTCATCGGCGCCGGCGTCCAGGGCGGCGACTTTTTCCTCTTCGCGATCCCGTGCCGACAACACCAGGATCGGCACCGCCAGCCATCCCCGCAGCTCGCTGATCAGCTGTTTGCCGTCGCCGTCCGGCAGGCCCAGGTCGACGATCACCAGGTCCGGCTGACGGCTGGAAGCGTGGATCAACGCGCGTTTGACGCTGTCGGCCTCGAACACCTGGAAGCCCTCATCCTGCAGGGCGATGCCGACAAAACGGCGGATGTTGGCCTCGTCTTCAACAATCAGAATGCGTGCAGTGCTCATAGGGCGTCCATTGGGGGCGGAGTACCCGCCGGTAAAGTGATGACGAAATGCATGCCGCGCTCGCTGCCGGGTCTGGCTTCGATGCGCCCGCCGTGGGCTTCGACGATGCGCTTGGCCAGGGCCAGGCCCAGGCCGATTCCGGCGACCGAGGATTCCTGCTGGCCACGGGCAAACGGTTCGAACAGATTGGCCGGCGCGCTGCCCGGGCCGGTGTCGCTGACTTCCAGCAGGATGCTGTCGGAAACGGAACGGGCGGTAACGGTGATGACCGTGCCAGGCGGGGTGTATTTGGCGGCGTTGTCCAGCAGGTTGACCAGCACCCGTTCGATCAGCAGCGCGTCGACTTCCACCAGCGGTAATTGCGGGTCCAGCGTCGTGTTCACCACATGCCGGGCCAGTGGTTCACGCAACTGGCGCAGGGCGCTGCCGACGATCTCTTCCAGCAAATGCCATTGCCGGTTGAGTCGCACACCGCGCTCCTGCATGCGGGCCATGTCCAGCAAGTTTTCGATCAAGCGTTGCATCGAAGTCGCCTGCTCATGAATACCGTGCAGCAACGCGGTCAGCGGCCCCGGCGGCGCATGGGGCAGGGCGGTGTCGGCGGCGCCGATCAATGTGGTCAGGGGAGTGCGCAGGTCGTGGGAAATCGCCGCGAGCAAGGTGTTGCGCATTTTCTCGCCTTCCATCTGCACCATCGTGCTTTGCGCCACTTCGACGAAGTGCACGCGCTCCAGGGCAATCGCCAATTGGCTCATGCAGGCTTCCAGCAGGCGGCGCTCTTCGGGCTCGTTGAGGCGTTCGCTTTGCGCCGGTTCCAGCACCAGTACACCGCGCACGCGCATCGGCGCCTTGAGCGGCAGGTAGCAGCCCTTGGCGGCGGACAAGGTGTCGGTGCCCTGGCCGGCGGACTGGCCGTGGTCGTAGGTCCATTGGGCGATGCTGTCGTCGATCGGCAGCCCGCCCGCGCCCACGCTGTGCACGCCGTCGGCGGCGTCCGGCAAGGCCAGGCCGACCCGCGCCTCGAACACGCCGCTGAAGGTGCGCAGCGCCACTTCGCTGATCTGCTCCACGGTCAACGCGGCCGACAGGTCCCGGGCCAGGCGCGCCAGTGAGGTTGCGCGACGTTCTCGAGCGGCGGCGGTGCGCGCTTCGTGGCGCAGGCGTGCGGTGAGCTGCCCGGTGATCAGGGCGATGCCGAGCATCAACGCGAAGGTGAAGAAATACTGGGTGTCGTTGACGGTAAACGAGTAGCGCGGCTGGACGAAAAAGAAGTCGAAACACAGCACCGCGAGCATCGCTGCCCACACGCCGGGGCCGCGTCCAAACCGCAGGGCCACCAGCACCACCGTGAGCAGGAACAGCATCACCACGTTGGCCAGGTCGAACACCTGCAGCAGCAGCGCGGCGATGGCGCTGGCGGTGAAACAGGCGAGTGTGGACCAGAGGTAGGCCAGGGTTCTGCCGGGCGCTGGTGTAGGTTTTTCAATGGCAGGAACAGTGCCTGGCAACATGCCATGGGCGATCACGATCTGGTCGATCTGCGGATGGTGCCGGCTGATCCGGTCGCCCACCGACTGGTGCCAGAACCGCCATGCCCGGCGCGGGTGATGGCCGAGCACCAGGCGATTGGCGTTGTGTTCCCGGGCACAGGCGGCCAGTGCTTCGGCGACGTCCATGCCCGGTAGCGTAGCGGTGTCGGCGCCGAATTCGCTGGCCAGGGCCAGGGTTTTCATTGCTGTGAGATAACGCTTGGCGCCGCGGCCCTGGGCTGCCGTGACGTGCACCACGATCCAGTCCGCCTCGAGCTTTTGCGCCAGGCGCGCGGCTTCTCGCACCAGGCGTTCATCAGCGGCGTCACCGGCCACGCCTACCAGCAATCGCTCGCGGGCGGGCCACAGGGTCTTGATCGACTGTTCGCGACGGTACACGCGCATCTGCGTGTCGACTCGGTCGGCCGTGCGGCGCAGGGCCAGTTCCCGCAGGGCGAGCAGGTTGCCCTTGCGGAAAAAGTGCCGCGACGCACGTTCGGCCTGAGGGCCCAGGTACACCTTGCCGTCCTTCAAGCGTTGCAGCAGATCATCCGGCGGCAGGTCCACGACGACCACTTCGTGGGCATTGTCGAACACGTGGTCCGGTACGGTTTCCCGCACGCGAATACCGATGATCCCGCTCACCAGATCGTTAAGGCTTTCCAGGTGCTGGACGTTGAGGGTGGTCCACACATCGATGCCGGCGCTGAGCAGTTCTTCCACGTCTTGCCAGCGTTTCGGGTGGCGCGAGCCGGGCACGTTGCTGTGGGCCAGTTCATCCACCAGCAGCACGGCGGGATTGCGTTGCAGGGCGGCGTCGAGGTCGAATTCGGTGAGGGTGAAATCGTGATGCAGGCGTTGGGCGCGGGGCAGTTGTTCGAGGCCGTTGAGCAGGTTGGCGGTTTCCTGGCGGCCGTGGGTTTCCACCACACCGGCGAGTACGTCGCGGCCCAGGCTGACTTCCCGTTGCGCCGCGTCAAGCATGGCGCAGGTCTTGCCCACCCCGGCGTTGGAGCCGAAGTAGATACGCAGTTTGCCGCGCAAGGCGGCCTGTTCTTCCTGCTGGACCCGGGCGAGAAGGGCGTCGGGGTCGGGGCGTTCTTCGTTTAATGCGGGCATGTCATTCCTGGTCAATGCGGTTCAATTGTGGGAGCGGGCTTGCTCGCGAAAGCGGTGTGTCAGTGACAGTCGAGTTGGCTGACACTCCGTATTCGCGAGCAAGCCCGCTCCCACATTGGGTTTGCGGTGCTACACGAGACCTAGCCCGGTCAGCACCAGGTCAATCAGCTTGATCCCGGCAAACGGCACCAGCACCCCGCCCAGGCCATAGATCAGCAGGTTGCGATTGAGCAACGCTGCCGCGCCAATCGCCCGGTACGTCACGCCGCGCAGTGCCAAGGGAATCAGCGCCACGATGATCAACGCGTTGAAAATCACCGCACTGAGGATCGCCGAGTTGGGGCTGCTCAGGTGCATCACGTTCAACGCACCGAGTTGCGGATAGGTCGCGACAAACGCCGCCGGGATGATCGCGAAATATTTCGCCACGTCATTCGCCACGCTGAAGGTGGTGAGCGCACCACGGGTCATCAGCATCTGCTTGCCCACCTCGACCACTTCGATCAGCTTGGTCGGGTTGCTGTCGAGGTCGACCATGTTGCCGGCCTCTTTCGCTGCCTGGGTGCCGCTGTTCATCGCCACCGCCACGTCGGCCTGGGCCAGCGCCGGCGCGTCGTTGGTGCCGTCGCCGGTCATGGCCACAAGCTTGCCCTGGGCCTGGTAGTCGCGGATCAGTTGCAGTTTGTCTTCCGGGCGCGCCTCGGCGAGGAAGTCATCCACGCCGGCTTCCACCGCAATCGCGGCGGCGGTCAGGCGGTTGTCGCCGGTGATCATCACGGTCTTGATGCCCATGCGCCGCAGTTCGGCGAAGCGCTCCTTGATGCCGCCCTTGACCACGTCCTTGAGCTCCACCACGCCGAGTGCTTTTGCCCCGTCCGAGACCACCAGCGGAGTGCTGCCGCGTCGCGATACTTCGTCGACCTTGGCCTGCAATGCAGCCGGAAAGCTCCCACCGAGCGCTTCGATATGACTGCGGATCGCATCCGCTGCACCCTTGCGAATACCGCGGCCTTCGGGCAGGTCGACGCCGCTCATGCGGGTCTGTGCAGTGAAGTGCACAAAGCTTGCGCCGAGGGCGTTGATGTCCCGCGCGCGGATGTCGAACTTCTGCTTGGCCAGCACCACGATGCTGCGGCCTTCCGGGGTTTCGTCGGCCAGGGACGCCAGTTGCGCCGCGTCGGCCAGTTCAGCTTCCTTGACCCCCGGTGCCGGCAGGAAACTGCTGGCCTGGCGATTGCCCAACGTGATGGTGCCGGTCTTGTCCAACAGCAACACGTCGATGTCACCCGCCGCCTCAACGGCGCGGCCGGAGGTGGCGATCACATTAGCCGACATCATGCGGCTCATGCCCGCCACGCCGATGGCCGAGAGCAGGCCGCCGATGGTGGTGGGAATCAGGCACACCAGCAACGCCACCAGCACCGTGGCGCTGATCACGTTGCCACTGCCACTCATGGCCACGGCGAAGATCGAGTACGGGCTCAGCGTGGCGATCACCAGCAGGAACAACAGGGTCAGGCCCACCAGCAAAATCGTCAGGGCGACTTCGTTGGGGGTCTTCTGGCGCTTGGCGGATTCGACCATCGAGATCATGCGGTCGAGGAACGACTCGCCCGGGTTGACGCTGATGCGCACCACCAGCCAGTCCGACAGCACCCGCGTGCCGCCGGTGACCGAGGAAAAGTCGCCGCCGGCCTCGCGAATCACCGGTGCCGATTCGCCGGTGATTGCGCTTTCGTCCACCGAGGCCACGCCTTCGATCACTACGCCATCGAGCGGCACCAGGTCGCCGGCTTCGATCAGCACCACCTGGTCCTTGCGCAACAGCGTCGCTTCGGTCGGCAGCCACGCGGCGCCGTGTTTGGGTTGTTGCAGCAACTTGGCCAGGGTCTGGCGCTTCATCCCGCGCAGGCTGGCGGCCTGGGCACGGCTGCGGCCTTCGGCCAGGGCCTCGGCAAAGTTGGCGAACAGCACGGTAAACCACAGCCACAAACAGATGCTGAGGATAAAGCCGCTGGGCGCTTCACCCTGGCCACCCAAGGACTGGAACCACAGCAGCGTGGTGAGGAGGCTGCCCAGGTACACGACGAACATCACCGGGTTTTTCCACTGCGCCTGGGGCAGCAGTTTCTTGAACGCATTCCCGCAGGCGGTGAGCACGATGGCGCGATCAAACAGAGGTAAACGAGCATTCTTGATCATGGGGGAATCTCTTACTCACTGGCCGCAATGGGGGGCTGGCGCAGAGGCAGACGGGCGTCCAGCGCGAGGTTGAGTTGCAGCACATTGACTCGTGGTTCGCCGAGCAAACCGAGGGTGCGGGCAGCGGTGTTTTCGTTCACCAGTTGCAGCAGTTCGGCTTCGGGGATCTGTCGCAGGCGGGCGACCCGGGCCAGCTGGATGCGTGCGTTGGCCACGGAGATATGCGGGTCCAGGCCGGAGGCGGAAGCGGTGACCGCATCCACCGGCACCTGGGCGTCGGCGGCGAGGCCGTTGTCCTGGCGGTAGGCTTTAACCCGGGCCGCGACCTGGTCCACCAGTTTCTGGCTGGTAGGGCCCAGGTTGCTGGCGCCGCTGGAACCGGCGTTGTACGGCTGGGAGACACTTTTGCTCGGGTCTTGCGGGTCGGTACCGAGGGTCATGCTCGGGCGGCCGTGGAAGTAGCCGGGCCTGGTAAAGTCCTGGCCGATCAACGCCGAGCCGATCACCAATCCGTCGCGTTCAATCAGCGAGCCCTGGGCCTGGAACGGGAACAGCAACTGCGCGGCAAAGGTGGTGAAGACCGGGTAGGCGAGGCCGGTCAGCGCCATGAAAAACACTGCCGAAACCAGCACCGGGCGCAACAGCCCTTTGAATATCGATTGAGTCGTCATCAACGTGTCCTTAGTTGTACGTCTGGCCGGACAGCAACTGCAGTTGCTCCACCAGCGGGCCGAGCGCGAGCGCCGGCAGGAAAGTCAGGCCGCCCACCACCAGCACCACAAACACCACCAGCACCATGAACAGCGGGGTTGCGGTGGGGATGGTGCCGGCGCCGGCAGGCACGGTCTTTTTCATCGCCAGGGAACCGGCCACGGCGAGCATCGGCAGCATGGTGAAGAAGCGCCCGGCCAGCATCGCCAGGCCAATGGTGGTGTTGAAGAAAGGCGTGTTGGCGTTCAGCCCGGCGAACGCCGAACCGTTGTTGGCGGTGCCCGAGGTGTAGGCGTAGAGCACCTCGCTGAAACCGTGGGGGCCGAGGTTATTCAGGCTGGCCATGGTGTCGGGCCACAGGGCGGCGAGGGCGGTGAAACCGAGGATGCTGATGGGGTGCGCGAGCACCGAGAGCATCACCAGTTTTATCTCCCGAGCCTCGATCTTCTTGCCGAGGAATTCCGGGCTGCGGCCGATCATCATGCCCACCAGGAACACCGTCAGCAGCGCGTACTGGATCAGGTTGATAAAGCCCACGCCGTCGCCGCCGAACACGCAGTTGAGCATCATCTGCGCCAGGGGCACGAAGCCGCCCATGGGGGTCAATGAGTCATGCATCGCGTTGACCGAGCCGGTGGTGGCCGCGGTGGTGGTGGCGATAAACAGGCTGCTGTCGGCAATGCCGAAGCGCAGTTCCTTGCCTTCCATATTGCCGCCGCTTTGTTCGATGGACAGCGTCTGGTTGGCACCGGCCTGGGTCAGCAGCGGGTTGCCGTTTTGCTCGGCGCCGTACACCAGCGCGAGAAAGCCTAAGAACATCACCAGGAAGGTGCCGAAAAACACCCAGCCCTGACGGCGTTGGAGCAGCATGCTGCCGAAGGTGTAGGTCAGCGCCGACGGGATCAGCAACATGCTGAGGATGTGCAGGGCGTTGGTCAGCGGGGTCGGGTTTTCGAACGGGGGCGCGGCGTTCATGCTGAAGAAGCCGCCGCCGTTGGTGCCGATATGCTTGATCGATTCAAAGCTCGCCACGGCGCCGACAATCAGTTGTTGCTGCGCGCCTTCCAGGGTGGTGGCCAGGGCTTGGGAGGAAAAGGTCTGCGGCATGCCTTGCCACACATACACCAGGGCCATGCCCACGCACAGCGGCAGCATCACGCGGTACAGGGTGCGGGTGAAGTCGACCCAGAAGTTGCCGATATCCGCCGAGCTTGAGCGACTCAGGCCACGGATAAAACCGGCTGCGGCGACCACGCCCGAGGTGGCGCCGACGAACATCAGGAAGGTGATTACTGCCATCTGGCTGAAGTTCGACAGGCTGGTTTCGCCCGAGTACGCCTGCCAGTTGGTGTTGGTGATAAAGGAAGCGGCGGTATTGAACGCCAGGTCCGGGGTTTGCGCGGCCAGCCCGAGTGGGTTGATCGGCATGACGGCCTGTAACCGCAGGATGAGATAGCCGAGCAGCATCATCGCGGCGTTCGACAGCAACAGGGCCGAACCGTAGCGGGCCCAGCTCATGGTTTCCAGCGGGTCGATGCCCAGCAGGCGATAGGTATAACGTTCCGGCAGGGCGTGGCGGGTTCCGGTAAACACCCGGGTCAGCCACTTGCCCATCAGCACGGCGAGCCCGGTCATCAACACCAGGACCAGCGCAAATTCCAGCAAAGTGCTTAGCATGTCGAGGCTCCGTTCAAATCTTGCCCATGGCGACAATGGCCATGGTTGTCGCGGCGAAAAACACCAGGGAGAGGCCTACAAAAATCATGTCGTACATGGTGGGGCTCCCTAGAACTTTTCGGCGCGAATGAGGGCGTAGCCCAGATAAGCGAACAGCCCGACGGCGCATAGGCCGCTGGCGATATAGATGAACTTGAGTGTGAGCACGGTGGAACTCCCCTGATTAATAAGCCGCGATTGCGGACGCGGGGAGGTTAAGAGGTTGGGTATCAAGTTCGGGCACTGATTGCGGGTTTGGGTATTAAGACGGTGTATAGAGGACGGTGGGGTGGGCGAACGGAAAAAAGGGATAACCCGGGGGCGGGGTATCCCTTGAAGCACTGGGGTTTTGCTGCTTTTGATGATCAGCTTATTTGGCTTTCTTTTTCTTTGATTCGCGGGTGGCGAGTTGTTCGAAGCAAAACGCGGCGGCGCCGAACAGGGCGATCATTGAGAGGACGATCATGCCTAACGTTGAACTTTCCACGATGACTTCCTGCGGGGGTTATTGGGGTGGAGGTCACAGTAGTGGAGGGGGGATTAGTTGCTCAATAGAGACGACTTAAACGTTACGGCTGGGGTTGAATCTATACGGAATCTTTACGTGGCTGTTGTGTGTATATCCGTTTTTTAGGTAACGGCTACTTATGGTTTCGCTCTTACAGCGACTCACTTTGGAAAAGCCCCAAAGTAAGCAAAGGGCTCTGCCCCGCCTGTCGGCACCTCGCTAGTGCTCGGTGTTCCCTCACTCCGGCATTACTCCGCGGGCCGCCGCGACGGGCCATCCATGGCCCGGCGCGGCTAAACCGGCGTCCTGCCGGTTTACCCGCTGCGCAATAC
>NZ_JBIUVK010000016.1:0-128442 GCF_044742865.1 Pseudomonas sp. NPDC087814
GGCAAAGACCTTTTGGTTACTTTTGGGGCGTTTGCCAAAAGTGACCCGCTGTAAGAGCGGAACCATAGGTGGCCGTTACCGCAGCAACGGATATGCCCCCCATCCAAAACCCAAATCACCGCGGCACCGCCCGAATCACCGCCCTAACCCCCTGCCCCCCGGGAATCGCCTTATCCACCGAAGGCAACTGCGGCGCCTGCACATCCGGCATCGCCCAACTATGCTCCGGCTGCAACCCACCCTGGGCCCTGCGCATAAACTCATAGCGATTCAGCGTAATACTGCGCCCCGCCCCGCCGTCACGAATAATGTAAGGCCGCAAAAACACCATCAAATTAGTCTTCGTCACACTGCGCTTTTCATTCCTGAACAACGCCCCCAACCCCGGAATATCCGACAACCAGGGCACCGCGTCATTGCTCTGGCTGTACCCATCCTGCAACAGCCCCCCGAGCACCATGATCTGCCCGTCATCCAGCAAAATACTCGTATCAATCGCCCGCTTGTTCGTCACCGTCCCGGCATCCACCGAAGCCCGCGTGTCGACGCTGCTGACCTCCTGATAAATATCCAGCTTCACCGTCCCCCCCTCGGAAATCTGCGGCCGCACGTTCAGCTTCAGCCCCACTTCCTCCCGCTGTACCGTCTGGAACGGGTTATTGCTGGTCCCGCCGCCACCGGTCACATAACTGCCCGTGACGAAAGGAATCGTCTGCCCCACAAAAATACTCGCCGCCTCGTTATCCAGGGTCAGCAGGTTCGGCGTCGACAACACATTAGTCCCGCCCTTGCTCTTCAACGCCCGGGCCAACACCTTGAGGTCCAGCACCTTGCCAATCCCCGGAATGTCCACCGAGCCGTTCACCAGCCCGATGTTCAAACCCTTGGGCAACACATCAATGCTGGTCTTGCTGGTGGGGGTTCCATTCAAGCCGCTGCCCCCCAGGTTCACCCCGCCAAAGCCCCCCTTCCCGCCCAGGTTCCCCGCCTGCCACTGCACCCCGAACTCGCTGGCATCGTCCTCGCCCACTTCGACGATCAAACTCTCGATCACCACCTGGGCGCGACGCTGGTCGAGCATGTCGATCACCTCCCGCAGGTTGCGATACAGCGGGTCCGGCGCCGAGATCAGCAAGGTGTTGGTGGTGGCGTCCGCCTGGATCGTCACGCCACCGGCGCTGAACGCGGTGTTCTGGTCGGTAGGGGAAGAGGCTCCGGTGCTGCTGGTGTCCTGCCCGTAACCACTGGGCTGGACAGTGCCGCTGCCGGTGGGAGTGCCGCTGCTGTTCTGGGTACTGCCCTGGCCACCCTGGGTGTTGCCGCCCATGCTGCTCAACTTGCCACGGGCATTATCACTGGTACCGGAGTCGCTCTCGCCGGTCAGCAAGCCCCGCAGCGACTGCGCCAACTTGCCGGCCTGGGCGTTGCGCAGGTACACCACGTGCATATTGCTCGGGTTGCTCTGGGCGTTGTCGAGCTTGTAGATCAGGTTGCGCGCCAGTTCCGTGCGCTCCGGGCTGCCGGCGCGGATGATGATGGAGTTGGAGCGCGGGTCGCCGATCACGTTGATCTTCTGGGTCTGGTCGGCGCCCTGGGTTTCGAGGAGCTCCGAGACCATGGCGGCGATGTCCACGGCGATGCCGTTCTGCACCTTCACCACGTCGGTGTCGATGGCGCTCGGGGTGTCGATGCCGTCGATGATCTGTGCCACCCGCGCCAGGTTTTCCGCGTAGTCGGTGATCACGATGCTGTTGTTGCCGGGGTAGGCGTTGATCGGGTTGTTCGGCGACACGATCGGGCGCAGTACCGGGATCAGGTTCACCGCGTTTTCGTATTGCAGGCGGAAGGTGCGGGTCTGCATGCCCTGCCCGCCCGGGTTGGCGCCGCTGTAGATCGGCCCGCCCAGCAGCTTGGCGTCCGCCTCCGGCACCACCTGGGCCACGCCGCCTACGTCGACCACGCTGAAGCCCTGCATACGCAGCGCCGCCAGCAGCATGTCGTAGGCCTGGTGCGCCGGTACCTGGCCTTCGCTGACCAACGTGAGGTTGCCTTTGACACGCGGGTCCACCAGGAATTGCTGGCCGGTGGCGCGGGACAAGGCGCGCACCACCGCCTGGATATCGGCGTCGACGAAGTTCAGTTGTACCGGTTGATCACCCAGCGGGTTGCGCGTCCTGGCCGGTGCGGCGCCATGGCTGCGGGCGCTGTTGGTCACCGGGTGTTGCACCCGGGGTGGCGGCACGGTTTCGCGCTGGCGGTCCAGTGGTGTGTCGCCGCTGCGCCGGGTGTCGGCCAGGGGTTGGCCGAGCTCGCTGTCCACCAGCAACGGCGCGGAGGATTGGGGGTTGCTGCACGCTCCCAGCGCCAACAAGAGCAAAGGGGCGACCTTGCGATAAGGCGCAGCGTTGGGCAATGACCACTTCATGAAGCTTCCTTAGCGCCAGGCGCCTGATCCATGCGAACGGTCCCGGACAAGGTGCCGGCCGAGTTTGAAGGGGTGGCCTCGCCTGCGCGTTGCAGGCGGGCCGCAGAGACTTCCAGGGAGAACGGCCGGGGGTTGGCCAGCAGCCAGTCGATCACCGCGTCCGCCGGGGCGTCGTCGAAGGTCAGGCGCCAGCTGCCGGTGTCCTGCGGCTGCAATTGATAGCGGCCCTGCAGCCCGGCGTTGTCGAGGGACTGGTGCAAGGCGGTTTCCAGGTCACTGCTGCGCGGGGCTGGGGCGACGCCTTGCAGCAGCACCTGCAAGGCCTCGGCCTGGCTGCGCAGTTTCGGGGTTTCGGCTTGCCAGTAGTCGATTTTCTTCAGCGGTGGCTGGATCAACAGCAACCAGGTCAGCAGGCCCGCCAGCACCAGGCCGGCACCCACCAACAGACGTTTTTCACGCATGGCCAGGCCGTTCCAGAACACCTGGGCCTGGCTGCGCAGAAGCTGCCAACGCTTATTCATCTTCGGCCTCATCGTCTGCATCGGCTTCAACGCGCTCGGTGAGCGGGCCGACTGTCCAGCCCTGGTCGTCGCGACTGGCGCTGAACCCGGCCTGGGCCAGCAGCGCCTGCGCGTCAGCGGCCAGCGCCGGGGTCCGGGCGTCCGGCAGCAGGCTCAGCTGCAGGCGGCCTTGCTCGTAGCTCAAGCTCTCGACGCTGCCCGCCATGGACGGCAGGCTGCTGCCCGCCAGCGCCAGCAAGCCGGTAAAGCGCTGCCCAGGTTCGGCCGCCGCGCCGCTCTGGCGTGCGGCCAGTTGCTGACGGGCTTGTTGCAGCGGGTTGAGAATCACCGGCAGTTCGGGGAAGGCCTGGCGTACTTGCTGGCTCATCTGCGCCTTGAGGCGTTGGCCTTCGTCGACCTGGCGGGCGGAGTAGAGGTTCAGGCCCAGGGCCCAGATGGCGACCGCCAGCGCCGTGCAGGCCGCCGCCTTGCCCCAGCCACCGGTGGCCGCCTGCTGGAGCCGACCGTGCAAACCCCAGCCCGGCGCGGTACCGCTCCAACGGGCATCGTCGGCCACATGGAGCACATCGACACCGGTGGCGAGCAGATCATCCAGCGCGGGCTGTCCCAACGGATGCACCGCACCCTGCTGGACACTGAGGCGCAGCAGCAAATGCCCGTCGCTGAATGCCGCGCTCGGTTGCCCGCTGACTGGCAACGCATACGGCGCCGGGTACAGCCCGCGCACTTTGATTTGCAGCTGGGTCGTTATCCGGCCCAGGTGCTCAAGGCTGCTTTTGGGCAACCAGCCGACCTGCACCAGGCCGCTGCTGTCCCGTGGACCGTGGGCCACATGCATCAATTCCAGCGGGCCGAGGATCAGTGCCTGGGCCGCACAGGTCACTGCATCGTCGACCTTGGCGGAGGGCAATTGCGGCAGCTCCAGGCTGGTCAGCAAGCTGTCCCGTGGATGCAGAAAACACTCCGCCTGGGTATTCGCCCATTGCGCCAGGCGGCCCTCGCCCTGCTGGCTGACCTGCCCGGCGCGGTCCAGCCAGGCGAACTGCACCTGGCTCTCGGTGGTGAGTTCATCCAGCGGCGGCAAGCCGATGCGCAAACGCTTCATACGCCCACCCGCGACCAGATCACCTGAGGCTGACGGTCTTGCGGGCGATACAGCAACGCCTCCAGCGTGACCCGACGCTGCTCGCGGCGCGCCTGGCCGTGCACGCGAAACCACTCGCTGGTGATCCCCACCTGCACCGTGTCCACCGCGACTTGTGGCATGCGCAACCGGTTGACGAAATCCCCGCGATTGACAAACCAGCGCCCGCCGTCGCGCTCGGCCACCAGTGCCTGGGCCTGGGACAGGCTGAGCCCCGGTACCACGCTGCTGAGCACCTCGGCGCTGGCGGTATTGCCGTTGACCCAGGTATTGCCGGGCAGCACGCTGACATAGCTCGCCATGCGCCGCAGTTGGCGCGGGTCGAGGCCTTCGATACCGCTGAGGTCGGTGACGCTGCGCAACATCGGGTACTTGGCCGGGATCAATGGCGCGGCGGCACCGGGCGAGGTATCCCGGCTGCTGTTGAAACCGCCGGTGAGTGAGCCGCCGAGCTCGCGCTGGTCGTATGAGTCGATCACCCGCCGGCTGATGCGGCGGCTCACGGCCGGGTCGATGCCGATCAATTGGCACAAGCGCTCGAAGCTCTGCAATTGCCCGGCGTCCGGGTGTTGTTGAGTCACCAGGTTGCGCAGGTTGAACTTGCCCTGCTCATCCTCAATCCGCCCCTCGAAAGCACCGCCGAGGGGCCGTGCCCACGGTTGATCGAGCCGGGTTAATACATCCTGGCGGCGCGCGTCCCACAGGAGCTGGCGACTGGTTTCCAGGCCGCCATTCAACAACCATTGGCCCTGGATACGCAGTTGTTCAGCTTCCAGGCTGCGGGTGAATACGGTTTGCCGGGTGAGCATGGCGCCGGCAAGCACCGCGACCACGGCCGCGATCAGCAAAGCGCTGATAATCGCCATGCCGCGCTGCTTCACCGCTGGGGGCGAATGGCTGTTCATCGCCGGCCTTACAACTGCCAGGAGCCGATATCGGCGTTCACGCCGTCACCATCAGGTTTCCCGTCGGCGCCGAGGGAGAACACATCCACTTCGCCGTTGGCCCCAGGGTTGAGGTAGTGATACGGGTTGCCCCACGGGTCGTTGGGCAAGCGTTCGAGGTAGGCGCGCCAGTTGCTGTTTTTCGCATCGGCCGGGCGTTCCACCAGCACCTTCAAGCCCTGGTTCATGCTCGGGTACGAGCCGTGGTCGAGGCGGTAGAGTTTCAGGGCCTGCATCAGTCCGCCAATGTCCTGCCGGGCCGCTGTGGCCCGCGCCTGGTCGGGGCGGTCGAGCACCTTGGGCACCACCAGCGCCGCCAGAATCCCCAGGATCACCACGACCACCATGATCTCGATCAGGGTGAAACCGCGCTGCCTGCGCGCTGACGTGAAGTGTGCGATATCCATGTCGACATTCCTTGGCTTGAGTGCATTTCGTGGCGCAGTGTTGCAAGAACACATGTCAGTCATGTTGAAAATCCTCGGGAGCTTTGGTCGCCAATCGGTCAACTCCCGGGGCTAGTCTGCGGGCCTGTTTCCCGGTTTTGAGTACGCCATGGGCGGGCCCCGCAACGAGCAAGGTTTCACCCTGATTGAAGTGTTGGTGGCACTGGCGATCATCGCCGTGGCCATGGCGGCGGCGGTACGCGTGGCCGGGCTGATGACCACCAGCAACGGCCTGCTGCGGGACAAGTCGATGGCGCTGCTGGCAGCCCAGGGCCGGATGGCGGAACTGCGCCTGGAAGGTCGGATGAGCACCGGGCGCAAGACGTTCGACTGCGACCAGGGCCGGCTGAAACTGCGTTGCGAACAGACCATCAGCAACGGGCCGGAGGGGCGCCTGTTCCAGGTCAGCGTGCAGGTGCTGGACGCCACCCGGGAAGCGCCCCCCCTGGCACGCCTGGAGACACTGCTGGGGCGCCCGCCGGTGAAGCGCCCGGTTACTGCCGAATGAGGCTTGGCAACGTCGGCCCGTCGGGCAACTTGTCGAGGGGCACGCGGATTTTTTCCGCGCCGCGCTCGATCTCCACGCTATCGCCTTCAATGGCCGTCAGCCGCACGCCGGGGCTCAGGCGTTCACCCAACAAAAAGCTGCGGGGCGGGCCGTCGTTGAGACTGAGGATCGCCACCGCCCCACGCGCCCCGGCAAGCACCCCGGAGACCTTGATCTGCATCACCGCCGGGGTATTGGAAAACCATTGCACGGCGGGGTTGTCGCTGCGGGCCGCCAACGCCTGGGGCGCGGCCTGCGGGGTGTGGGACTCGGCCGACGTGAGCAACAGTGGCGTCCAGGTCGCAACCCCTGCCAGCACCGCCAGCAACGCCAAGGCCTGGACGCCATGGGCGGGTGAAAAACGATGGATGAATGCCATGGGCGGGACCTCCTGTTTGTCCGTCGCCTCAGGCTACAGGGCAATTCACACCTTTTTATTTCAGCGGTTGATCAGGGAGCAAAAAATGAAACAGCAGGGCTTCACGTTGATCGAGTTGATGGTGGTGCTGGTGATCATCGGCATCGCCAGTGCGGCCATCAGCCTGAGCATCAAGCCTGATCCGCTGCACCTGCTGCGCAAGGACGCGGAACGCTTGAGCCAATTGCTGCAGGTGGCCCAGGCCGAGGCGCGTGCCGATGGCCGGGCGATTACCTGGAAAGCCGATGCCAAGGGATTTCGCTTCAGCCGCGTGACCGATGATGGGCTGGGAGTGGAGAACTTCAGCGGCGATCAGCAACTGCGTCCGCGGGCCTGGGACAGTGCGCCGATGCAGGTGCGCATCGAGCCTGGGAAAACATTGGTGCTGGATGCTGAATGGGTGAACCCGCCCATGCGGGTGGTGCTGTCGGATGGGCAATACAGCCTGAGCCTGCAACGGGATGCGGCGGGGTTGTTGCGGGTGGTGAGTCATGAGTGACCAGAAGGGTTTTACGTTGATCGAGGTGATGGTGGCGATCATGTTGATGGCGGTGGTCAGTGTGATTGCCTGGCGCGGGTTGGACAGTGTGACCCGGGCTGATCAGCATTTGCAGGCCAGCAGTGAGCAGACGGAGGTGTTGTTGCGGGCGCTGAACCAGATGCAGCTGGATGTGAGCTTGCGCGCGGGGGTTGAGTTGGGGCCGCCGATTGGCGAAGACGCGCCGAAGCCTGGCGGGTTGGCGGCGGTGTCGGTGAGGAGTTCGGACAGCAAGGGGTTTCGGCTGGAGGTGATCCGGAGTGCGCCGGTTCCTGGGGATGGGTTGCAGCGGGTGCGGTGGTGGCTCAAGGGCGACACGCTGTACCGGGCAGCTGCACCGGCGCGGGATCGGTATCCGCTGCCGGCGCCCAGGGATGCGGTGGCGGTGCTTGGGCAGGTCAGGGATTTGCAGGTGCGGGTTTGGGACAAGGGGTGGCGGCAGTTGAGTGGGAATCGGCAGGAGGAACCGCTGGGGATCGAGGTGGTTCTGGTGCGGGAGACGGGCCAGGGGGTGGAGCGGTATCGGCAGGTTTTGGGGCCCTTGCGGTAGGGCTTTTTGGGGTGGTGTACATATCCGTTATTTTTGTTATGGCTGATATGGGTTCCGCTCACTTTCGAAAAGCCGGAATGCCGGCCCAGTCAAAAGTAAGCAAAACGCTCTTGCCCCACCACTCGGCTCCTCGCCTAGGCTTGAGTGTTGAAGAGCAAAATCAAAAGCTAAAGCGGGCACGGTCCAAATGTGGGAGCGGGCTTGCTCGCGAAGGTCGTTAACGATGACGCGGGCATTCTGGATGAACGTGGCGCTCTCAGGTTTTTCGCGAGCAAGCCCGCTCCCACAGAAAAGCAGATCTGTTTTCGCTCTGGTCTTTGCCTTTGCTTTTAACACTCAAGCCGGCCGGGAGGCCGCTGTGCTTTTGATTTTGAAGCAGCCGTTACCTAAATAACGGATATGCACACCGATCTAACTCAACAAAACAACACCGCCAGGCAACTCCGTACACTTGGCCCCATACGCATCGCGAATCAAAAGCGCCACCCCCGCCAACTGATGCAGACTAAACCGCGCCTGCACCCGCCGCTTGCCCAACTGCGCATTCATCAGCAGCAACATCCCCGGCCGATAGCGATTGATCTCATCCACCACCGTCGCCAGCGTCGCATTGTCAAACACCAGCACCTGCTCCCGCCAAGCCACCACAGCCTGCACGTCCACCGCCACCGGCTCACCCACACCGCTGGCGTCATAAGTCAGCTGCCGCCCACCCTCAAGCCGAACCGTACGCCCCCCAACACCCACCAACAGCGCCCCATCAATACACGTCACACACACACTGTGATCCGTATTGCGCACATTGAACCGCGCCCGAGCCGCACTCAACCACCCTCCACCCGCCTGAACCTGAAGCGGCATCGCAGCATCGGCCAGCACCTCGACCTCCCCCTCCAACAACTCAATCCCACCCTCACGCCGGCTGATCCGCGTCTGCGTATTGAGCTCCAGCCGAACCCCATCACCCAACTCCACCCGCCGCTGCTCCCCGACCTCGGTGCGGTAATCCGCCGTCAACCCGGCAAACCCACCCGGCACCGTCACCCGCACCATCAACACCGCCGCCGACGCCGCAATCGCCCCGCCCAAAAACGCCCGCCGCCCAAAATGCCGCGGCCGGGAAAACTGCTCGGCGGCGGGAGCCAATTGCTGCCACAACACCTTGGCCTGCTCGAACGCCCGGGCATGCTCCGGGCTCTGGGCGCACCACTGGCGCAACGCCTTGGCATCAGCAACGGTGGCCCGGCCCGACGTCAGCAGCACCAGCCAGTCACGCGCTTCATCGTGCAGGGGGCTGTCGGGCGCAGCACGGGCAGCGGAGAGGTTAAAAATGTTCAAGCGCGCAGGTACTCAACGGATTATCAGGGACTCAATCACTAAGACGGTTTTCCGGCCCCGGGACCGAACCGCTGGATCACTTTTCTTTCAAGGCGCTGTGCACAGTGGCCCAGCCCGGCCTTGATTTCCTTTTCGACCATGCGCGTGGAAATCCCGAAACGCCTGGAGATCTCCAGGTGTGGCGCCTCTTCCAGACGTGCAGCGATAAGGATCTGGCGCCGCCGCGCCGGCAGTTCGTAGAGGGCCTTGAGCAAGGACTGGATTTCCCGCTGGCCACCCACCACCCGCGACGGGTCCTGGGCTTCATCGACGGTCTGCAGCAGCTCTTCGACTTCGCTGCCGGTCAACAGTCGCGCATCCGCCTGGCGTCGGTCAGCGGCGATGTTCAGGGCCATGCGGTACAGGTAGGCATTGGGTTGCGCCAGGTTCGGCGGCATGTCCATGCGGTCGACCCGCAGGTAGGTCTCGTGCAGCACGTCGTTGGCCAGGTCCTCGGACCCGAGGCGCTTGCGCAGGCGTACCTTGAAGTCCTCGTAGGACGCCAGGAACAGGCTGACCATCATGCTGTGGCCGGTATCTTTCATGCCCCGGAAACTCCTTCCCCTGCTGTGCATTCCATGCGTGTTCCTGTTGAATCGGGCATCAAAAGTAAGGTCACCGGCAAGCGCAGCGAACTGGGCGCAGGGCGTTCGACCCGGGTGGCGCCCAGGCCGCGTACTAGCGCTTCGTCACGCTGCAGGTCACCGGTGGAGCTGACCAGCCGGCTGTGTTCGATCACCCCGTCACCGTTGACCCACACCTGCACCAGCGCCCGGAAACTGCCGGGGCGGGTCAGCGGCGAACGGCACAAACTGCGTTCGATCGCCTGCTGCAAGGCCGCGGCATAGCTGTTGTTGATCCGTGCTGCATGCCCTGCCTTCAGCCCCCGCGTCGTGGCCGGCTGGCTGACCTCGGGGACTTGCAGGGTGAACGCATCGCTGCGGGCATAACGCGCCATCAGGCCACTCCCTGTCAGCAGCAGGCCCAGGGCTTGCTGCGCACTGTAGCGGCCATGCACGCCGATGGAGCGCCGGCCCCGGGTCAACTCGCGGTCCACCAGCACCGCCATGCCGGTGGCATGGCTGAACGCCTGCAGGGCGCTATCCAGGTTCTGCGCGGGCAGGTCCAGGGTCACTTCGGCGCGCACGGTCTGCGCCAGCCCCAACAGCAGAGCCAGGCAGCAGCCCGCGCGCCTCCAAGCCCCCCTGCTCAGCATCGCAACACGTCCGACATAGCCTACAAAACCGTCATCCTGAGGCCAGTTTATGAACCTGATGTTACGGTGCCAGCAAAAAAAACATCACGGTGACGGGCAGCCCGCTGCACTACACTTTTGAGCCATACCGGCCCATTTCCCAGGGCTCGCCAGGAGGCACCGATGAACCTGTTCCCGACCCTCGCCAGCCTGTTGCTGTGTGCTGCCCTGCCGCTGATGGCCCACGCCGAAGGAACGCCGAATGGCTGCACCGAGGTCAATGTGGATGGCTACAAGGCACCGGACTATGGCTGCCTGAGCCAGCAGATGGGCAACCACCCGGACGCCGCCAAGGCCACGCAAAAGAACCAGCAGGCGCAACAGGTGCCCATCGACAAACGCAAGCCGAACCAGATCGGGCTCTCTACGCCCGCAGCGACCAGTGTGCGCATGGGCAATACGTTCGGTACTTCGGTGAAACCCCAGCGGCCTTGATCGCCGCTTGTCCCCCCCTGCCCGCCCAGTGCAAAAAAGCCATTGTGTTATCGCGATTGCCGATGTTATGTTTCTAACAGACATCAAAATCATGAAACATGAGTAACATCAATGACCGGCCTGCGCGAAAACGTCATGGATAAAAACAGCTTCCAGCGCACGCTGGAACAGCAGTTCCCGACGCTGACGCCCACCGGCAAGCGCATCGCGACGTACCTGCTGGGCAACCTGCAACAGCTGCCGTTCGAAACCGCCGACAGCATCGCCCAGCAAGCCGGCACCACCGGGATTTCAGTGGGGCGTTTCTTGCGAACCCTGGGTTATCGCAACCTCGATGACGTCAAGCAAGGCCTGCGCGGCGACCCGCAAGCCTCCTGGCTGATCACCGACCGCCTGGGTGCGTTTCGCCAGGAGAACGATCAGGAAGACGCCCTCGACCGTTCCCTCAACCGCGAGATCGAAGCCATCCAGCATGTGTACGGCCTGGCCCGCAGCCAGGGTTTCGCCGACATCGTGCAGCATATCGTGGATGCAGACGCCGTGTTCATCCTCGGTATCCAGTCCACCCGGGGCATCCTCAATGCGTTCCACAGTCACCTGGAATACATTCGCCCCAAGGTCTATTACGTCGATGGCCTGTCGGGGATCTACGCCGAGACCCTGAACTCCGGCTTTGAAAAACCCTACGCCATTACAGCGGACTTCCGCGCCTATTCCAGCATCACGCCCACGTTCTGCGAGACCGCGAACGCCCAGGGTCTACCCTTGGCGTTGATCACCGACTTGCAATGCCCCTGGGCCCGGGACTACGACCTGGACCTGCTGCAACTGAAAACCGATGTCGGCCAGTTCTGGGACTCCATGGCGCCCCTGACGTGCCTGTTCAACCTGATGGTGTCTGCCGTCGCTGACCGCTACGGCGAGCGACTGGATGCACGCCTGGCAAAAAACCGCGCCCTGCAACAGGCCTTCGGCCAGTTCGAATCCTGACCCTGGAAAGGAAATCTTTGAGTGAAAACCAGCCCATTGGTAGAAATCGCCCCACCGGAATACCCGGTACAGGTCGACCTGATCTACGCCAGTGCCGACAACCTGGCAGGCACCGTGATCTACCGCAATGCCCGCTGCCTGCTGCACGCCGAAGCGGCGGCCTGCCTGCGCAAGGCGAGCCTGTTGGCACGCCAGGCCGGCATGACGTTGCTGATCTACGACGCCTATCGCCCGGCCTACGCCCAGCAACTGTTGTGGCAGGCCCTGCCCAACCCGGACTACGTGCGCGACCCGCGCCTGGGCTCGCACCACACCCGTGGCGTGGCCGTCGACCTGACGCTGATTGATGAACACGGCACCCCACTGGACATGGGCACGGCGTTTGATGCCATGGAGCCCAAGTCCCACCAGTTCTACCCCGACCTGCCGCCGCAGGTGCAGCGCAACCGCCTGCTGTTGCTGGGCATCATGCTTGGCGCCGGCTTCAAGGCGATTGCCACCGAGTGGTGGCATTACGAATTGCCGGATGCCGAACTTTTCCCACTAATTGAGGAGTCATACTGATCACAAGGACCGTACCATCACAATAATTAGCAGCACCCTTTAGCTCCAACTGCCCGGTTATAGATTTCATAAAAATAAACCAACCCGCTTTTTCCTCTAAATAATCAAGGAAACCGGCATGACCCCAAGCAACCGCAAGACCCTCGCACTCTCCCTGCTGTGCGCCGCCCTGAGCCTGGGCGCGTGGCAATCGGCAAGTGCCGCCGCCCCCAAAGACACCCTGATGATCGGCAAGGCCGCCGACCCGCAAACCCTCGACCCGGCCGTGACCATCGACAACAATGATTGGGCGGTGACGTACCCGGCGTACCAGAAGCTGGTGGCCTACAAAGTCGAAAACGGCAAGGGCAGCACCGAGGTCAAGGGCGACCTGGCCGACAGCTGGACCACCTCGGCCGACGGCCTGGTGTGGGACTTCAAACTCAAGCCCGGCAACAAGTTCGATGATGGCGCCGAGGTCGACGCCAATGCGGTGAAGTTCTCCTTCGACCGCGTGATGCAGCTCAAGCAAGGCCCGTCAGGCGCGTTCCCGGATGACATGAAAGTCACCGTGGTCGACCCGCTCACCGTGCGCTTCACCCTGGCCAAGCCCTACGCGCCCTTCCTTTACACCCTCGCCCACAACGGCGCCGGCATCATCAACCCGGACGTGGTGAAACAGGGCGACGTCAACGCCTACCTCTCCACCCACACCGCCGGCTCCGGCGCCTTTCGCCTGAGCAACTGGCAGAAAGGCCAGAGCCTGACCCTGGAACCCAACACCTACTACGCCGGCACCAAGCCCGCGCTGAACAAGGTGGTGATCAAGATCATCAGCGAAGCCTCGGTACGCCGCCTGCAACTGGAACGCGGTGACCTGGACATCGCCGAAGACATGCCCCAGGACCAGCTCACCAACCTGGCCAAAAAGAAAGACGTGGTGATCAAGGAATTCCCGTCGCTGCGGGTGACCTACCTGTACCTGAACAACCAGAAAGCCCCGCTGAACAACCAGAATGCGCGCCAGGCGATCGTTGATGCGGTGGACTACAAAGGCATTGTCGACGGCATCCTCAAGGGCCAGGCCAAGTTGATGAACGGGCCGATTCCTGCCGGCATGTGGGCCAATGACCCGAGCCTGCCCTTGATGAAACAGGACCTGGACAGCGCGGGCGCGAACCTGAAGAAACTCCCGGAAAAAATCACCAACCTGAACTACATGTACTCCGACAAGGACCCTGACTGGGAATCCATTGGCCTGACCCTGCAAGCCAGCCTGGCGCCGCTGGGGATCAACCTGAAGATGGAAAAACTGGCCAACGCCACCATGCGCGAGCGCCTGGGCAAGGGTGACTTCGACGTGTCCATCGGCTCGTGGGCACCGGACTTCTCCGACCCCTACATGTACATGAACTTCTGGTTCGACTCCTCCCTGCAAGGCCTGCCGGGCAATCGTTCGTTCTACAGCAACCCGGTGGTGGACAAGCTGATTCGTGATGCGGCGGCCAACAACGACACGGCCAAGCGCACCGAGCTGTATCAGGAAGCCCAGAAGATCGTGCTCAAGGACAGCGTGTACGCCTACCTCTATCAGAAGAACTACACCCTGCCGATGCGTGATTCGGTGAAGGGTTATGTGTTCCATCCGATGCTGGAGCAGGTGTTCAACGTGGCTGAGATCAGTAAGTAACACGCGATCAAATGTGGGAGCGGGCTTGCTCGCGAAAGCGGTGTATCAGTTACCCGATGTATGACTGACCCACCGTATTCGCGAGCAAGCCCGCTCCCACACTGGACCTGCTGTGTTTTCCAGGCTGTATTCCTGATCCAAATGTCTCGCGTTACCGAGGAGCCCTCATGGCCTTCCTGAATATGTTGCGCAAACGCCTGTTCGGCCTGATTTTGGTCGTCGTCGGCGTTTCGCTGATTACCTTCTGCATCTCCCACCTGATCCCGGGTGACCCGGCGCGCCTGATTGCCGGCGACCGGGCCAGCGACGCCATTGTCGAGAACATCCGCCATCAACTGGGCCTCGACCTGCCGCTGTACCAGCAATACGGCCGCTACATGAGCGACCTGCTGCACGGCGACCTCGGCACCTCGATCCGCACCAGCCGCCCGGTGCTGGAAGACCTGAAAGCGTTCTTCCCCGCGACCCTCGAACTGGCGGTCGCCGCCCTACTGCTCTCGGTACTGGTGGGCGTACCGCTGGGGGTGCTGTCAGCGGTGTATCACAACCGCGCCATCGACCAGATCGCCCGAACGCTGGCGGTTACCGGCATTTCCACGCCGGCCTTCTGGCTCGGCCTGGGCCTGATCGTGTTGTTCTACGGCCAGCTCGGCTGGCTGCCCGGCAGCGGGCGGCTGGATGAAGGCCTCGAACCACCGCGCACCATCACCGGGTTCTACCTGATCGACTCGCTGCTGGCCGGCGATATCCCGCTGTTCCTGAATGCCCTGGAACACCTGATCCTGCCCGCCGTCACCCTGGGTTTCGTCAACCTCGGCGTAGTCGCCCGGCAGATTCGTTCGGCGATGCTCGACCAGTTGGGCGAGGACTACATCCGTACCGCCCGCGCCTACGGCCTGTCGCGCTGGGCGGTGATCCTGCGCCACGCCTTGCCCAACGCGCTGATCCCGTCGATCACCGTGCTCGGCCTGACCCTCGGCGACCTGCTGTATGGCGCGGTGCTGACCGAAACCGTGTTCGCCTGGCCGGGCATGGGTGCCTATGTGGTGAAGTCGATCCAGTCCCTGGATTTCCCGGCGGTGATGGGCTTCGCGATCCTGGTGTCGTTTATTTATGTACTGCTGAACATGCTGATCGACCTGCTCTACCGGGTGGTCGACCCGCGCATCGGCGAGGTGAATTGAGATGACCGCTCCCCTGACCATGCCCGTACCGGTGCCCCTGGAACAGCGCCCCACCTGGCGTGCGCGAATGGAGTACCTGGGCTATCAAATACGCCGCAGCCCGCTGACCATCGCCGGCCTGACCATCACCTTGATCGTGCTGGTCTGCATGGCCTTCGCCCCCTGGTTGGCGAGCCATGACCCCAATGCCTTGAACCTGGCGCAACGCCTGGCCGAGCCCTCCGCCGAACATTGGTTCGGCACCGATGAAGTCGGCCGCGACCTGTTCAGCCGGGTGCTGTACGGCAGCCGCCAGTCGGTGGGCGTGGGCCTGTTCGTGGCGTTTTCGTCCTGCCTGATCGGTGGGCTGGTGGGTTGCCTGTCGGGGATTATCGGCGGGCGTTTCGACAGCCTGATCATGCGCCTGATGGACATCATGCTGTCGGTGCCGTCCCTGGTGCTGATCATGGCCCTGGCCGCCGCACTGGGCCCGAGCCTGTTCAACGCGATGCTGGCAATCACCGTGGTGCGCATCCCTTTCTACGTGCGCCTGGCCCGGGGCCAGGCCCTGAGCATTCGGCAGATGGGCTACGTCAAGGCATCCCAAACCTTCGGCGCCGGGCGCTGGCACATCGTGTCGTGGCACGTGGGCCGCAATGCGATGCCGCCGTTGCTGGTGCAACTGAGCCTGGACATCGGCAGCGCGATCCTGATGGCCTCGGCCCTGGGTTTCATCGGCCTGGGTGCACAGCAGCCCACCGCCGAATGGGGCGCGATGGTTGCCACCGGGCGCAATTTCATTCTCGACAACTGGTGGTACTCGACCTTTCCGGGGCTGGCGATCCTGGTCACCGCGACCGGCTTCAACCTGCTGGGTGACGGTGTTCGTGACCTGCTCGACCCACGGCAACAGGGGAAATGACCATGTCCAGTCCGGCAGTGCTTGCCATCGACAACCTGAGCCTGGAATTCCCGGCTTACCGCAACAACGTCCAGGCACTCAACGGCGTGTCGTTGCACGTCAACCCCGGCGAAGTCGTCGGCGTAGTGGGTGAATCCGGCTCCGGCAAATCCGTGACCGCGATGCTCAGCCTGCGCCTGCTGCCGGAACGCAGTTACCGGATCACCGCCGGCAGCTTGCAGATGCTCGGCCGCGACATGCTCGGTGCCAGCGAGAAGGAGCTGCTGCAGATCCGCGGGCGTGACGCGGCGATGATCTTCCAGGAGCCGATGACCGCGCTGAACCCGACCCGGCGCATTGGCCGGCAGATGCTCGATGTGATCATCCACCACCAGCGCCTGAGCAAGGCCGCCGCCCGTGCCAAGGCCATCGCCCTGCTCCGGGACATGCACATCGCCGACCCCGAGCAAGTGCTCGACAGCTACCCCTTCGAACTCTCCGGCGGCATGCGCCAGCGGGTGATGATCGCCCTGGCATTTTCCTGCGACCCTCAGTTGCTGATCGCCGACGAGCCCACCACTGCCCTCGACGTCACCGTGCAACGCCAGGTGCTGTTGCTGCTGCGGGAAAAAGCCCGGGAACGCGGCACCGCGATCCTGCTGATCACCCACGACATGGCTGTGGTCTCGCAGTTCTGCGACCGGGTGTATGTGATGTACACCGGCGCCGTGGTGGAAGAAGGCCCCACCGCCCAGGTGATGAGCGACCCGCGCCACCCCTACACCCAAGGCCTGCTCAGCGGTTTGCCGGAACAGGTGAAACCCGGCGACGACCTGCTGACCATCCCCGGCCAGGTGCCCAACCTTGCCGCCCTGCCCTCAGGCTGCACCTTTCGCGAACGCTGCCCCCAGGCCATGAGCCAATGCATCGAGCGCCCGCGCCTGGACCTGATCAACCCTGCCGGCACCCGCAAAAGCGCGTGCTGGCTGACTGCCGGGGAGTCGGTGCAATGACTGTGTCTCAAGATTCACTGCTGGCTTTGCGGGATGTACGAGTCAAGTTCCCGGTAAAAACCGACTGGCTGGGCCGCCCGCGCGGTTATGCCCACGCCCTCAACGGCATCGACTTGCAGGTGCGCCGTGGGGAAACCCTGGGGATTGTCGGCGAGTCCGGCTGCGGTAAAAGCACCCTCGCCCAATTGCTGATGGGCCTGGTCAAGCCCAGTGACGGTGAAGTGGACTGGGTCTACGAAAGTGCCCGGGAACGCCACCGGCATGTGCAGATCGTATTCCAGGACCCGCAATCGTCCCTCGACCCGCGCCTGCCCATCTGGAAAATCATTACCGAGCCGCTGTTCGCCCTTGGCGACACGCCCAAGAGTGAAATGCGCACCATCGCCGCCAAGGTCGCCGCGCAGGTAGGCATTCGCGCCGAATACCTGGACCGTTACCCGCACCAGTTTTCCGGTGGCCAGCGCCAACGCATCGCCATCGCCCGCGCGCTGGCGTCCAACCCGAGCATCCTGGTGCTGGACGAGCCGACCTCGGCCCTGGATATCTCGGTGCAGGCGCAAATCCTCAACCTGCTGGCCGAACTGCAACGGCGGCTGGGGCTGACCTACATCCTGATCTCCCACAACGTTTCGGTGGTGCGGCACATGGCCGACCGGGTGGCGGTGATGTACCTGGGGCAGATCGTGGAACTGGGGTGTGCCGAGCAAGTGCTGGAGCAGCCGAAGCATCCGTACACCCAGCTGTTGCTGGAGGCGGTGCCCAAGCTGGGGGTGGCGCTGGACGACGCGTATGTCAGTGCACCGACAGAGCTGCCGGGGAACCGGGTGTTGCCGGGTGGGTGTTTCTTTCTCGACCGCTGCCCGAGGCGTACACAAGGCTGTGAGCGGCCGCAGCGGTTGACGGGTGGGATGAGTCAGCAGGTGCGGTGTCACCTGGAACATCCGTGAGGCGTCCTTAACGAAATTTTCATGATTGCGCGGCTATGATCCGCCACCTCGTTGGGGAGTAGCCTGCTTCGGATTCTCGAAGCGTTCGTATCAACATTCTCGGCAACATGCCGTGGTGCGAACACCATTTTGGTTGGTGAGACCAGCGACACATCCATGCCTGAAGTCGGGCGTGTGGTTGTGTCGTTGACTCATACAGCCCGACTGGAAGCCTTACCGTGAACCCCATTTCCCTGATTCTTCTCGCCCTTGCCATGTCCACGGACGCCTTTGCGGCGGCCATTGGCAAAGGTTCCAGCCTGCACAAACCACGCCTGACCGAAGCCCTGCGGGCCGGGCTGATCTTTGGTGTGATCGAAGCGATCACGCCGATTATCGGCTGGGCCATCGGCCAGGCTGCCACTCGCTGGGTGGAACAGTGGGACCACTGGATCGCCTTTACCCTGCTGGTAGCCCTGGGCCTGCACATGATCTACAACGGCTTGAAGGGCGATGATCCAGAGGAAGAGAAACCGAGCCAGCACTCGTTCATGATTCTTGCCGTGACCGCGTTTGCCACCAGCATTGATGCCCTGGCGGTGGGCGTAGGCCTGGCGTTTGTCGACGTGAATATCCTGGTGGCCGCTGCGGCGATCGGCTTGGCGACGATGACCATGGTAACCATCGGCATGATGCTTGGCCGGGTGTTGGGGACTGTGGTCGGCAAGCGCGCCGAGATGGTTGGCGGCGTGGTGTTGATGCTGGTGGGTGCGACGATTTTGTATGAGCACCTGTCGGCCTAGAAACCGGCGAAGATCAAAATGTGGGAGCGGGCTTGGGTGGGAGCGGGCTTGCTCGCGAAAGCGGTGGTTCAGCCAGCCTATTGAGCGACTGACACACCGCCTTCGCGAGCAAGCCCGCTCCCACACAAGCCCGCTCCTACAGGGATCTGCGGCGATCAATCAGGCCGCGTGTTTTTCTTTCTTCAGGCTCTCGATGTCGATCACGAACCGATACTTCACATCGCCCTTGAGCATGCGCTCGTAGGCGTCATTGATGCCCTGGATGTCGATCATCTCGATGTCCGAGACAATCCCGTGCCTGGCGCAGAAATCCAGCATGTCCTGGGTTTCCTGGATGCCACCGATCAACGACCCGGCCAGGCTGCGACGCTTGAAGATCAGGTTGAACACGGTCGGTGACGGGTGCGGGCTATCCGGGGCGCCCACCAGGGTCATGGTGCCGTCGCGCTTGAGCAGGTTGAGGAAGGCGTCGAGATTGTGGGACGCGGCCACGGTGTTGAGGATGAAGTCCAGGGAGTTGGCAACCTTGGCCATTTCGTCCGCGTTCTTCGACACCACCACTTCATCGGCCCCCAGGCGCAGGCCGTCTTCGCGCTTGTTCGGCGAGGTGGTGAACAGCACCACGTAGGCGCCCATGGCATGAGCGATTTTCACCGCCATATGGCCCAGGCCACCGAGGCCGACAACGCCGACGCGCTTGCCCGGCCCGACGTTCCAGTGGTGCAGCGGTGAGTAGGTGGTGATGCCTGCACACAGCAGCGGCGCGACCGCCGCCAGGTTGCTCTCGTCGTGGGAGATCCGCAGGACGAACTTCTCCTTGACCACGATATTGTCCGAGTAGCCGCCGAAGGTGTTTTCGCCGCCAAAAGCCGGGCCGTTGTAGGTGCCGGTGAAGCCGTTTTCGCAATACTGCTCCTCGCCCTCGGCGCAGGATTCGCAGTGCTGGCAGCTGTCGACCATGCAGCCGACACCGGCCAAATCGCCCACCTTGAACTTGCTGACATTGGCGCCCACTGCGGTCACCCGTCCAACGATTTCATGGCCCGGTACCGACGGGTACAGGGTGTTTTTCCATTCGTTGCGTACGGTGTGCAGGTCCGAGTGGCAGACGCCGCAATAGAGGATGTCGATCTGCACATCATCGGCCCCGGGGGCGCGACGTTCGAACGTGAAGGGTTTGAGCGAATCCTTGGAGTCACGAGCGGCATAGCTGTAAGTCTTGGCCATTTCGTTCACCTGTTTGTTCAGACGGTAGAAGTCAGTTGACCAGCATAGACGCTGAACCGTTCAACCGAGCACAGGCATACAAGGCCCTCGTCCGATTCTGCGCCTATAGTATTGGCTGCCCTCTCACCCAAGGAGTTTTGCCATGAGCACCCTACGCACACAAGACGGTACCGAGCTCTACTACAAGGACTGGGGCACCGGCAAACCGGTGCTGTTCAGCCACGGCTGGCCGCTGGATGCCGATATGTGGGAATACCAGATGGAGTACCTGAGCAGCCGCGGCTACCGCACCATCGCGTTCGACCGCCGTGGTTTTGGCCGCTCGGACCAGCCCTGGACCGGTAACGACTACGACACCTTTGCCGACGATATCGCCCAGTTGATCAACCATCTGGATCTGCAGGACGTGACCCTGGTGGGCTTCTCCATGGGCGGCGGCGATGTCAGCCGCTATATCGCCCGCCATGGCAGCGCGCGCGTGGCCGGGCTGGTGTTGCTGGGGGCGGTGACGCCGCTGTTCGGGCAAAAGCCGGATTACCCGCAAGGTGTCGAGATGGCAGCGTTTGACGGGTTCAAGGCCGCGTTGCTGAAGGATCGCGCGCAGTTCCTGGCAGACTTCAATACGCCGTTCTATGGCATCAACAAGGGCCAACAGGTCTCCAGCGGTGTATTGACTCAAACACTGAACATCGCCCTGCTCGCCTCGCTCAAGGCGACGGTGGATTGCGTCACCGCGTTCTCGGAAACCGATTTCCGCCCGGACATGGCCAGGATCGACGTGCCGACCCTGGTTATCCACGGTGATGGCGACCAGATCGTGCCGTTCGAAACTACCGGCAAGGTCGCCGCGCAGATGATCAAAGGCGCGCAGTTGAAGGTGTACAAGGATGCCCCCCATGGTTTTGCGGTGACCCACCAGCAAGCCTTGAACGAAGATCTGCTGGCCTTCCTGCAACGCTGAGCCGATTGCGTTCTCCTGCGACGACTTATTTCTGGCCGGGCTGACACCCGGCCTTTTCAGGCAGTCGTACTATTCCCCGGTGCCGGCAAACCCCGCGACGATCTCGTCGATCACCACCCGCACCCGGGCGGTATGCCGCAGGTCGGCATGGGTCACCAGCCACACATCGTAGGGCAACGGCCGCGTACAGTCCGGCCACAGCCGCACCAGGCCGTCGCGTTCGCCGGAAACTATCGGAACCTCACCGATACCGATCCCTGCGGCGATGGAGCGGCGTACCAACAGGCTTGAACTCAAGGCCGCAACAATACGTCCGCGTCCCAGCGGCTCGCTGACCAGGGTCAGGTCCTTCTGGCTTTGCAGGTGCGGCTGATACACCACCAGGTCGTGTCCTTCGAACAGGCTGCCCGGTTCGGGTGCGCCGTGCCGATCGATATACGCCTGCGAGGCAAACAGCCCCACCGGCCAGCGGGCGATGCGCCGGGCGATCAGGTCGGGGTTGTCCGGGCGGGTATTGCGCACCGCGATATCGGCTTCGCGTTTGGCCAGGTTAAGCAACTGGGTCGAAGCGTCCATCTGCACGCGCACGTCAGGGTGCGCATCGTGCAGCCGGGCAATGGCCGGAATCAGGAAGTCGATGGCCAGGGAATCGGTGGTGGTCACCCGTACGGTGCCGGTCAGGCGGTCGTCCAGGCCCAGGACCTGACGCTCCAGGTCAAGGGCCGAGCGCTCCATGTTCTCCACCGATTGCAACGCGGCCTCACCCACGGCGGTCAGCGCATAGCCCTCGGAGGTGCGCAGGAACAACGTTGCGTTCAAGGACTTTTCCAGGGCATTGACCCGTCGCCCCACGGTGGCCTGATCCACCCCCAGCACCCGCGCGGCTCCGCGTAATGTGGACTCGCGGCACACCGCGAGGAACACCCGCGCATCGTCCCAATTCATGGCTTTCCCCTTCGATGCATTTTTGCATCATCGTGACGTGTAATCGCAGCATTATTGCATCACTCATCACGGCTATGCTGGGCACCAGAGAAAATACCCAGGATCGCCAGCAGGCTGAACCGCTCGGTGACGGGCGCGGTCCCAACCCACACGTTCATTGCTACAGGTGCGCTCAAATGACTCTGCCCCACGAAATGACCCTGATCGAAATCACCAGCCCCGGCGGCCCCGAAGTCCTGCAGCCACGCCAGGAGCCGGTACCTGTCGCCGGCCCCGGCGAAGTGCTGATCCGCGTGCACGCCGCCGGCGTCAATCGCCCGGACGCCCTGCAACGCGCCGGCACGTACCCGATGAAACCCGGCATGAGCCCGATTCCCGGGCTGGAAGTGGCCGGTGTGGTGGTCGCGCTGGGCGAAGGCGTCAGCGAGTACGCGCTGGGCGACAAGGTGTGCGCCCTGACCAATGGCGGCGGTTATGCGCAGTACTGCGCAGTGCCCGCCAGCCAGACCTTGCCGGTTCCCTATGGCCTGGACTGGATTCAGGCGGCAGCGATCCCGGAAACCTTCTTCACCGTATGGGCCAACCTGTTCGGCATCGGCGGTGCGCATAAAGGCCAGCGCGTGTTGATCCATGGCGGCACCAGCGGCATCGGCACCACCGCGCTGATGCTCTGCCGCGAGTTCGGTATCGAAGCGTTCGCCACCGCCGGCAGCGCAGAAAAATGCGCCGCCATCCGCGAACTGGGGGCCGAGCCGATCAACTACCGGGAACGGAATTTCGCCGAGGTCATCGCTGACAAGACCGCGGGCAAGGGTGTCAATGTGGTCCTCGACATCATGGGTGGCTCCTACCTGAACGACAACATCAGCGCCCTGGCCATGGAAGGTCGCCTGGTGATGCTGGGCTTCCTCGGCGGCGCACGCGCCAAAGACATCGACCTGCTGGCGATCCTCGGCAAACGCGCGATCGTTACCGGCTCGTTGTTGCGCTCACGCACCCGGGAAGAAAAAGCCGCGATTGCCGCACAACTGCGCGAGCACGTGTGGCCGGTACTGTCGGCCGGGCGTTGCCTGCCGATGATCGATGAGGTGTATGCCTACACCGACGCCGCAAAGGCCCATGCGCGCATGGAAGGTGGCGACCATATCGGCAAGATTGTGTTGCGGGTGGATTGATAAACATGCGGAAAAACGGTTTATAACGTCATCAGAACAAAACACTGCGGTTAATGGAGGCTTCATGAAACTGGTCGGCATGTTGGACTCGCCCTACGTGCGCCGCGTGGCCATTTCCCTGGAGCTTTATGGTGTCGCGTTTGAACACCAGTCACTGTCGGTGTTCAGCACCTTCGACGAGTTCTCCAGGATCAACCCGGTGGTCAAGGCCCCGACGCTGGTGCTCGACGACGGTACGATGCTGATGGATTCCGGCCTGATCCTCGAGTACCTGGAAGCCCTGGCGCCGGCTGCCAAAAAGCTGTTGCCCCAGCAAACAATGGCACTTGCCCGGGATCTGCAAGTGATCGGCCTGGCGCTGGCAGCGTGCGAAAAGACCGTGCAGATCGTCTACGAACATCACCTGCGGCCCGCCGAAAAACTGCATCAGCCGTGGATCGACCGCGTGACCGGGCAACTGCTGGCGGCCTATGCGTTATTGGAGGCGCGGGTGGCCGAGCGCGACAGCGACGCGCCGCTGACCCAGGCGAGCCTGACGGTGGCGGTCGCCTGGTCCTTCACCCAGCTGAAGATAGCCGACGTCGTGAAGGCCGATGCGTTTCCCCACTTGCAACGCCACGCGGCCCTCGCCGAGCAGCACCCGGCATTCGGCAAATACCCGATCGAGTAGCCCGTGCCTACCCGGCATACACCGGATAATCGGTGAAGCCCACCTCGGTGCCGCCATACAGGCCGTCCGCGTTCAACGGGTTCAGCGGCCAACCGTTGAGCAGGCGTTGGGGCAAGTCGGGATTGGCAATGTACGGCCGGCCAAACGCGATCAGGTCTGCCAGCCCCGCCTCTACCAACCGCACGCCGCGCTCTGCGGTGTAGCGGCCGGCGTAGATGATCCGGCCGCTGAAGGTGTCACGCACCGCCTGGCGGAACGACTCGGGCAACTCGGGGGCATTGTCCCAGTCGGCCTCGGCAATCGACACGTAGGCGATGCCGGCCGCCTCAAGCACCTTGATCGCCTCGATGTAGGTGTGATGCGGGTCTTCCTCGACGAGGCCGATGTAGACCCGGTCCTGGTCAGTGCCGCTGAACAACGGCGCAAAGCGCACACCCAGGCGTTGCGGGCCGGCTACTTCGGCCACCGCCTCGACGATTTCCCGCAGGAACCGCAGGCGATTGTGCAGTGAGCCACCGTATTCATCGTCGCGCTGGTTGGAATGCGCCGAGATGAACTGGTTGACCAGGTAGCCGTTGGCCGAATGAATTTCCACGCCATCGAAGCCTGCGGCCAATGCATTTTTTGCAGCCTGGGCGTAAAGCCCCACCAACTCCTTGACCTCGACGGTAGCCAGGGCGCGCGGCTCGGGTGGCTGCACCAACTTACCGGTGCCGGGCCCGGTTGCAACGAATGCCTTGGCTTGCTGCGGCTGGATCGCCGACGGCGCGACGGGTGCTGCGCCGTCGGGCTGCAGTTCGTGATGGGACACGCGACCCACATGCCAAAGCTGGGCGAAGATCACGCCGCCTTCGGCATGCACGGCATCGGTCACGGTACGCCAGCCGTCAATCTGCTCCGGTGTGTAGATGCCCGGGGTCCAGGCATAGCCCTGGCCGCGAGGCTCGATCTGCGTGCCCTCGCTGACCATGAAGCCGGCGGTGGCGCGCTGGCGGTAATAAAGCGCCATCAAGTCCGTGGCGATATCACCGGGCTGGGCACTTCGCTGGCGGGTAAGCGGCGGCAGGACGATGCGGTTTTTCAGGGTGTGGTGCCCCAGTGTGATCGGGGTACCTAAAGCGCTGTTGCTCATGGGGGAAAGTTCCGGATTCAAATTTCAGACAAGCAGAAGCTGCCGGCTCCCGCTCAGGGGAGCCGCCAACAACGTACTTTTGGGGGGGATTCAGCGGGTTACGCGGTCAGCTTCAACAGCGATTTGGCAACGTCACTGGAACTGGCAGGATTCTGCCCGGTGACCAGCAGGCCATCTTCAATCACAAAGGACTGCCAATCGGCACCCTTCTCATACGTGCCGCCCAGCGCCTTGAAATCATCCTCGATCAGGAACGGCACCACGTCGGTCAGGCCAACCGCCGCTTCTTCGGAGTTGGAGAAGCCGGTGACGCGTCGGCCCTTGACCAGCGGCTCGCCGTTGACCGCCTTGACGTGACGCAAGGCGCCCGGGGCGTGGCACACAAAGCCAATCGGCTTGCCCGCACGCTCGAAGGCTTCGATCAGGGCGATGGAGGTTTTCGACTCTGCCAGGTCCCACAGCGGGCCGTGGCCGCCTGGGTAGAACACGGTGTCGAAGTCGCCGGCGTTGACCGACTCCAGCTTCACGGTGGTGGCCAGGGCCTGTTGCGCCGCCGGGTCAGTGGCGAAGCGGCGGGTCTGGTCGGTTTGCGAATCCGGCAGGTCGCTGACCGGGTCCAGGGGCGGTTGCCCTCCGGCCGGCGAAGCCAGGGTCACGTCAGCCCCGGCGTCCTTGAACGCGTAATAGGGAGCAGCAAATTCTTCGAGCCAGAACCCGGTCTTGCGGCCGGTGTTGCCAAGCTGGTCGTGAGAAGTCAAAACCATCAATACTTTCATGTGCCAGTGCCTCGGGGTGATGTGGGTTGGAATGGAATCAAGCTTAGGAGCCGGGCCAAAACCGCACAATGTCATGTCCGCAAGGATTCCGGACATTGCGCCAAGGCGGTTGCCGTTTCCCTGGCACACGCCGACAATCAACGCTCCGCGCCCCCTGGAGAGATGAGATGCACAGCATTGCGCTGATGGTGTACCCGAACTTTCAATCCTTGAGCCTCAGCCTGGGCTCGGTGTTCGAGTGCGCGAATCTGCTGCGTGGCGAGCAGGCGTATGAGTTTCACCTGGTGTCGGAAAGTGGCGGCCCGATCATGACGTCCCAGGGCTTCTCGGTGAACAGTACGCCGATCCGGCCCGAGGGCTATGACACATTGATCGTCAGCGGTTACCTGGAGTTCCAACTGCCTGACGCCAGCCTGCCGAGGCTGGTTCAGGCGGCGTCCAAACAGTCGCGACGGATTGCTTCGTTGTGCATGGGCATCTTCGTGCTGGCCGAGGCCGGATTGCTCGAAGGCAAGCGCGCCACCACCCACTGGCTGCACGCACCGGCCTTTGCCAAGCGCTACCCGCAGATTCGCCTGGAGGAAGACAAGCTGTTCGTGGTCGACGGCCAGATCTGGACCGGTGCCGGCATGAGCGCCGGGGTGGACCTGGCGCTGGCGATGGTGGAGAACGACCTGGGCAGCGACCTCGCCCGCCGCATCGCGCGCAAGCTGGTGATTGCCCAGCGCCGTGGCAGCGAACAGTCGCAGCTATCGGCGTTGCTGGAACTCGACCCCAAGTCCGACCGTGTGCAGTTGGCCCTGGCCTACGCCCGGGAGAACCTGACCCACGACCTTTCGGTCGAGGCCCTGGCGGCCGTGGCGCGGCTCAGCCCACGCCAGTTCAGCCGGGTGTTTCGCGAGGAGACCGGGCAAACCCCGGCCAAGGCCATCGAATCCCTGCGGGTGGAGGCCGCCCGGGCAATGATGGAAACCAGTCGGCATCCGGTGGAAGTGGTCGCCCGCGAGACCGGGTTCGGTGATCGCGAGCGCATGCGCCAGGCGTTCCTGCGGGCGTTCGGCCAGCCGCCACAGGCGATGCAGGCGGCATTGTTCAGTGCAGGGGCTGGCGCCGCTTTCAGTTGATGGTTCAGTGCAACGCTGCGCGCGTCACCAGGAAGCTCAGCAAATTCGGCTCATCGTCCAGCTCGATGGCCTGCACCGGACGCGGCAGGTTATCCAACACCGTGCGCCAGAACGCCTGGCTCACTTCATCCTGATCATAGAAACGCACCAGCCAGTTCGCCTCGCCGCTGCTCAACACCTGAGTGGCGATGGCGCGGCCAATGCCCTTGCGGCGGTAGCGTTTGAGGATGAACAGGTCCGCCAGTTCCAGCGCATCGATCCCCGGCAACTCGCTGCCTTCGATCAGCAGGAAGCCGGCGATGAAGCCGTCGACCAGCAGCAGGTTGGCACTCCACTGCGGGTCTTCCCAGTAGCGGGCCAGGTGCTCCTCATGGATGTAGAAGCGACCGTCCACCTCGACATCTTCCTGTTCCCAGTCCGAGGACTCGTAGGCGTAGAACTGGTAAAGGTTGGCGATCAACGTGGCGTGTTCCGGGCCGGTCTCGATCAGTTCGACGGTGGTATCGGGGATTGCAGGCATGGGCATCTCGGCAAAAAAACAGGCCGCCATTGTCAACAAAGCCACCTGCAATGCCAATACACCGGCCAAGCTTTCTGCTTGCTGAACCGATCGCGCTTTTCTCGTGTCAACGACAAAATCGTTACAAAGTTAGACTAAACTCCGCGTCACTTCCCTCCCCTTGCTTTCAGGATAAGTACTTTGACAAACGTCTGCACCAGCGGCCTCGATGTCGGCTTTGCGTCCCTGGATTACCTGCAAATAGGCATCCTGGGCATCATTCAGGGCATCACCGAATTGTTGCCCGTGTCTTCCACCGCCCACATGCGCATCGTGCCCGCCCTGCTCGGCTGGCCGGATCCCGGCTCGGCGTTTTCCGCAGCCATGCAGTTGGCCGCACTGGCAGCAGTGGTCAGTTACTTCTGGAAGGATGTACGCCAGGTCACGGTCGGCAGCATCACTGCGGTGCGCCAGGGTGACTACAACAACCAGTGGTTCAAGCTGGCGGTGGCCATTGTGCTGGCGACGATTCCGATCGGGATTGCCGGGATAGCCTTGTCGTCGACCCTCAACTCCTGCAACTCGCCGCTGCGCGGGCTGATGGTGATCGGGATTTCCTGCCTGGTGATGGCGGTGCTGCTGGCGGCGGCTGAACTCAGCGCAAGGCATAAGCGCACGGTGGGCGAAATGCGCCTGCGGGATGCGCTGATTGTCGGCATTGCGCAGATCGGCGCGCTGATTCCAGGGGTTTCCCGCTCGGGTTCGACCCTGACCGCCGCACTGTTCCTCAACTTCAAGCGTGAAGAAGCTGCGCGGTTTTCGTTCCTGCTGGGCTTGCCGGCGATCGCCCTCGCGGGGCTGAAAGAGCTGTGGGTATTGTTCCACGCCGACCTGCCCGCCCACGCCTGGCCGCACCTGATCTTCGGGCTGGTGGTCGCCAGTGTGTCGGCGTTCTTCGCGATCTGGGGCCTGATGAAGTTCCTGGAGCGATTCTCCACCTGGCCGTTCGTGATCTACCGCGCGGTGCTGGGGGTGTTCCTGATTGTGGCGGTGAGCACCGGGTTGTTGGCCTAAGGCGCGCGGTCGGCCAGTTCTTCGAGCAAATCCGCAGACGGTATGAAGAACAGGCCGCCGGTGACCGCCGTGCTGAAGTCCAGCAGGCGGTCATAGTTGCCGACCGGTCGGCCGACAAACATGTTCTCCAGCATCAACTCCAAAGGCTCTGGCGAGCGCGCGTAGCCGATAAAGTACGTCCCGAATTCCCCCGCGCCCGGCCGGCCAAAGGGCATGTTGTCCCGCAGGATCTTCACTTCCTCGCCGTCCTTGGTGATGGTGGTCAATGCACTGTGGGAATTGCTCGGTTTGGTCGCATCGTCGAGCTCGATGTCCGACAACTTGGTGCGCCCGATCACCCGCTCCTGCGCCTCCACCGACAATTCATTCCAGGCCTGCATGTTGTGCAGGTACTTCTGCACCATTACATAGCTGCCGCCGCTGAACGCCGGATCCTCATCACCGACGATGGTGAAACCCACCGCCTTGCGCCCGACCGGGTTCTCGGTGCCGTCGACAAAACCGATGATGCTGCGCATGTCGAAATAGCGGAAACCCTGGACCTCGTCCACCACCGTCACCGCATCCCCCAGCGCCGCCATCAACTGGGTGGCCAATTCGAAACACAGGTCCATCTGCTCGGCACGAATGTGCAGCAGGATATCCCCCGGCGTGGCCGGCGCCAGGCGCCCGGCCACGCCCACTTCCTTGAACGGGTGCAACGCTGCTGGCCGCGGCCCTCCGAACAGCGCGTCCCACGCCTTGGAGCCAAACCCTGCGACACACGTCAGGTTGCCGGCTGGCACCCGCTTGCCGACCGAGCGCACCAGGCCGGCGATATCGGCGCACCAGCTGCGCACCGCCTCAGCCGAGTCACTGCCAGGCGCCAGGGTCGCGACCATGAAAATGGCGCTGCTGGTGATCGGGCTGCAGACGGATTGGGGTTCAAGGTTTTGATCGGATGGCGATGTCATTGAGAGGTCCACGGGTGGCGGTCGAGATTCAACGAGCGCAGATTAGCAGACACTGAGTTAAAGTGCGGCTGCCTGGAGTTGCGCCGCCTGATACAACGCGTCAGCAGTTTCTTGAATATCTTCACACTGCCACAACTTGCCCAACCACTCGGACGGAATGCCCTGCACGCCGTAATACGCGCCCGCCAACTGACCCACGATCGCTGCGGTAGTGTCGGCGTCATCCCCCAGGTTTGCGGCAGCCAACACAGCCTCGGCAAAGCTGTTGGTGTGATGAAAACACCATAGCGCCGCTTCAAGCGAAGCCACTGCGTAGCCAGAACCCACGATGTCACTGCGCGCCTTGTCGAGGTAGTGCCCATCAGCAATGTCCGCAACTTTGGATTCGCTCAACTCCAGGTAGCCGACCTGCAATACCTGCGGTTTCGAATCCCCCCGCAGCGCATTCGCAATACACTCAGCCAGCACGAGGCAACATTCAATCGCCTCCATCGCGCCATGGGTCGTGCGGGAACTGTCGACGGTAAACTCACGCAGGCGCTCGGCATCCGGAAAATAGAACAGCACCACCGGCGCCAGGCGCATCATCGACCCGTTACCCGCTGAGTAAGGATCGGTGGAGCCCGCGAACGGGTCACCGGTGTACTGATACTCCGCCAATGCCTCACGAACCGTCGTGCCAATATCGAAACATTCACCCGTCGAGCTAAGGTAGCCCCACTTCCACCAGTTCAGATAACGGCCCATCTGATCGGCAGCGTCAAAACCATTCTTGCGCAGCAGGCTTTCGGCCAGACAAAGCGCCATGGACGTGTCATCCGTCCACTGGCCCGGTAACAGTTGAAAGGGCCCACCACCAACCATATCGATGACAGGGGCAAACGACCCACGGCGCATGAACTCAACAGTAGTCCCTACTGCATCACCGCACGCCAGGCCAAGCAGGCTGCCGCGGTAACGCTCTGAAAGCATCATCAATCTCACTCCTTTGCACAATTAACACCCTGACAGGAGAACCATACCGTAGCTTTCCGTTCAATGGGTTGCTGTGCATTTCTATGGGAGATTTCCCACTCAGGCACTCCCCTACCCCTGCCTCCCGATGGTAGTGTGTGAAATTGTTTCTGACCTTTCGATCAGACATTTCTCACTCACTCCCTGCAAAGGAATGCCCCCAGCAATGGATTTTTCCCTCAAGCAACTGGCCGTAGCCACCCTGATGGCCGCCAGCCTTTCGGTGTTCACCACCCAAGCTCAAGCCAACCTCACCCCACAACAGAACGCCGTCATCCTGAAGACCTTCAGCGATGCCTCGGTCAAGGATTTCCGGCAGTTCCTCGCCAGCCTGGCCAAGAATGACGTGGCCAAGAGCGACAACCTCGGCCCGGCCATCAGTGCCTTTCTCGACAACAAGGACCTGAGCGCCGACCAGCAGAATGAAATCCATCGCCTGCTGGGCCTGTATGCGCGGGTGAAGTACGGTGCGGCCGCCACTGAAACCCTGCGTGAGCTGGTGGAGATCCCGACCTTCCAGGTCGCCGGCGTGGCCCAGCACGACAACCCCGAGTTCATCAAGATCGCCGCCAAGATCAAGAGCCTGGCCGAGTCGTTCAACCTGAACTTCCGCAACATCGACAACCGCGTCTACGAGATTTCCCTGGAAGGCAGCGGCGATGAAGTGGTCGGCATCCACGCTCACGCGGACGTGGTACCGGTAACCCCGGAAAACTGGGTGCTCAAGGACGGCACCAAGCTCGACCCATTCAAGGTCACGCTGATCGGCGACCGGATGTATGGTCGCGGCACCGAGGATGACAAGAACGGCATCGTGGTGGCGATGTACGCGATGAAGGTGATCAAGGAAGAGAAGCTGCCGCTGGCGCGCAATTTCAAGCTGCTGGTGGACACCACCGAGGAAACCTCCGGCGACGCGATCCCGTACTACTTCGAGCACAACCCAACGCCCAACTACAACCTGGCGCTGGACGGCGGCTACCCGGTGGTGATCGCCGAGAAAGGCTACGGCACGGTCATGGCCAAGTTCCCCAAGCGCAAGGCTGAAGGCAAAGGCGCAGAAATCATCTCGATGACCGGCGGCAAGGCCACCAACCAGATTCCGTCGGCGTCGGTGGTGACATTGCTCAGCGACAAGCCTGCCGAACTGGCCGCCAGCCTGCAAAAGGCCGGCAGCGAGTACGCCAAGCGCAATGGCGGCGACTTTGAAGTGGCGGCCAAGGTCGTCGGCAAGGACGTTCAGTTGACCGTCACTGGCGTGTCCGCCCACTCCTCCGAACCGGAATCCGGGGTGAACCCGGTAGCCAGGGTCCTCGACTTCCTCAACAGCCTCGACGGCAAGGTCGCGCTCAAGCACAACCAGTTCACCGACGCCGCGCACTACGCCGCCAACAACTGGGGCCTGGATTACCTGGGCGCCAAGCTGGGCGTGGGCTTCTCCGATGCGTTCATGGGCCCGCTGACCACCTCGCTGACCTATGTGGGCGAAGATGACACTACCTTCAAGCTGGCGGTCAACCTGCGGGTGCCAAAGGGCAAGTCACCGGAAGCGCTCAAGGCCGAAATCGCCGACAAGCTCAGCGCCTGGACCAAGAAAAACCACGTGGCTGTGACCTTCGATTACTCGATCGCCGAGCCGATGTACCGCAACCCTGAGGGCGAGTGGGTCAAGGCGCTGTTGGCGGTGGCCAGCGAGAACCTGGGCATGGAGCACAAGTACGGTACTTCTGCCGGCGCTACCTCGGTGCATGAGTTGCCCAACGGCGTGCAATTCGGCCTGGCACGGCCGGAGGTCAAGTACACCGGCCATACCGACAACGAGTTCAAGACCGTCGACCAGTTCCTGCTGGACCTGCAGATCGTCACCGAAATGATGGGCCGCATCGGGCAACTGCCAAAGCTCTGACCTGCCCTTCGGACCCGCCGCCCTGGCGGGTCCACTAAGCGATACGCCAGCCTTTCGACGCCCGCCGCTGCGCGAGGAACCGGGCATAGCGCCCTTGTCTTGCGGTCAATTGCTCAGGCGTGCCCTGCTCCACGATCCGGCCTTCATCGAGCACCACGATCTGGTCGGCCATCACCACCGTCGACAACTGATGCGCGATCACGATCAGCGTGCATGTGCCGCGCAAGCGTGCCAGGGTTTCGGCGATGACCGCCTGGTTCTCGGCGTCCAGTGCTGCCGTGGCTTCGTCCACCAGCAGGATCGGCGCGCCCTTGATCAACGCACGGGCGATCGCGACACGCTGACGCTCGCCACCGGACAGGCGTGCCCCGCCCTCACCCACCGTGGTCGACAGGCCCATGGGCAGGCGCTCGATAATCTCCTGCACGCCAGCCTGCCGCGCGGCCTCCAGTACTTGTGCGTCGCTGGCGTCGGGTTTGCCGAGGCGAATGTTGTCGGCGACGCTGCCCTGGAACAGGTACGTGTCCTGGAAGATCTGGCTGATCTGCGCGTTGAGCTGCTCACCGGACATCTGTCGCACATCCACGCCTGCGATGCACACCTGGCCCTGGCTGACCTCGAAAAACCGTGCGACCAACCGCAACAGCGTGGTCTTGCCCGAACCGGAAGCCCCCACCAGCGCGGTCATGCTGCCGGGCTCAATACGCAGGTTCACCCCGCGCAGCACGTCCCGCGAACCGGCCGCGTGGCGAAAGCTCACATCGAACAATTCCACCGAGGCATCCCGTGGAGATTGCGGCGCGCTCGGCGCCTTCAGGGGCGACGCGGCCAATATCTCGCGCACCGCCTCAAGCTGCACCCCGGCGCCGCGCAACGTTTCGCCATAGCCGGCCACCTCCAGCAACGGGTCGATGAAGCGGCTGACCAGCAACAGCGACACCATCACCGCAATCACCGAGCCCACGTGCAAGGCATTTCCCAGGTAAGCTTCAAGCCAGAGCGCGGCGGCGATCAACAAGGCCGCGAACACCACCTGCACCAGCCACATGTTCAGCAGAATCGAGGTGGCGGACAGCAGGATCAGGCGCGCCCCGGTCGCGTGCTGCTGCTCGATCGCCCGTTGCAGGAACACCGAGCTGCCGCCGCCACTGAAGGCACGCAACACCGACTGCGACTGGGCGAACTCCAGCATGCGCTGGCTGGTGTCGGCCGAGCTGCGCTGGAACGCCCGGTCGGCGCGCCGCCCAAGGCGGGCGCTGAGCCAGAACGCGCCGCCGAGAATCGGCAACGCCAGCAAGGCAATCAGGCCCATCTTCCAGTGCAGCACAAACAACGCCAGTACCAGCACCAATGGCGTCACCACGCCGCTGAGCACCGGAGTAAATACATGGGCCGGCAGCTGAGCCACGGCCATCATGCCCTGGGTCACCACCTGGTTGAGCCGCGCCGTGTTATCAGGCGTGAACCAACCGACAGGCAGTTCGGCCACATGGTCGCCGATGCGCTGGCGCCCGCCTTGCAGCACCGCCACACCCACCGCGACGCCAGCCTTTTCAACCTCGCGTCGCGTGGCCCAACACGTCGCCACCGCCGCCAGGAACACCACCAGCCACAACGCCGCTTCGGCCAGATCACCGTTGAGCATGTCGGTGAGTACCGGCACCAGGGCGGCGAGGGTCAGCCCGCACAGCGCACCGTAGAACATCACTTTCCCGACATAGCGACGGAAGACCGGCCCGTCATCGCCCAACAGTTCGATAAAGGTTTTCAGCATGTCGGCAGCGCCTGTTCGCGGGTCTGTTTGTAACCGCCCGACGCCCACAGGCGCGCATAACGGCCCTCTTGCGCGATCAGTCGAGGATGGGTGCCCTGTTCAACAATACGGCCGTTTTCCAGCACGATGATGTGGTCGGCGTGCATCACGGTATCGAGGCGATGGGCAATCACCAACAACGTGCGCCCTTGGGCGAAGCGCGACAGCGCCTCCTGGATTGCCACCTCGTTTGCAGCATCGGCGGCGGCCGTGGGTTCATCCAGCACCAGCACCGGCGGCGCCAGCAATACTGCGCGGGCGATGCTGATACGCTGCTGCTCGCCACCGGACAACTGCGCGTCCTCGCCAATCACCGAGGCATAGCCCCGTGGCAAGCCGATGATGCACTCATGAATATTCGCGGCCCGTGCGGCCGCCTCGATTTCCTTGCGGCTGGCGCTGGGCCGGCCGAGGGCGATGTTTTCGGCAACGCTGGCGTGGACCAGGCGCACCTCTTGCAGCACAAAGCCGATCAGGTTGTAGAGCTGCGAGGTCTCGATCTGCCGCAGGTCGACGCCGCCCAGGGTGATACGCCCCTCGGTCGGGTCAAAAAACCGCAGCAGCAGGCGCGCCAGGGTCGACTTGCCCGAACCCGAGGCGCCGACGATGGCGGTTACGGTGCCAGGCTTGAGGGTGAAGCTGATGTTCGACAGTACCGGGTGCTGCGGGTCGTAGGCGTACCCGAGGTTTTCGACGCGTACTTCGGCGTCCTTGGGCAAGCGTTCGCACCCCGGCTCCACCTGCGCCAGCACCGGCGTCGCCAGCAGTGCCTGCACGCGCTGGGCCGCGCCGGTGGCGTTGTCCAGATCATGCACGATGTAACTCAGCAGCATCAGTGGCGCGCAAATGCCCGGTGCAACGATGGCGAACGGCAGCACCTCCACCGCGCTGATCCAGCCCAGGCTGACAAACACCAGGCCAAACGTCAGCACCATGGCGAGCACCGTCACCGGGGCGATCATCGCGTTGGCATTGGCCATCGTCCCCACCCGTGGCCGGGTGAACTCAACGAAGGCTTCGCTGAACTCATCCACCGCCTTGCGGTAACTGGCGTGGGCCTTGCCGGTGGCACCGAAGGCCTTGACCACCGGAATGCCGTTGACGAACTCGACCACCGCGTTATTGACCCGGGTCATGCGCTCGACAAAGGACCGCATGTGGCTGCCGCTGGCTTTCATCGCCCGGGTAAAAAACAGCAAAAACCCCGGAAACGGCAGCAGCGAGACCAGCGCCATGCGCCAGTCCACCATGAACAGATAAGCCGCCGACAGCAGCACGGCCCCGGCACAACGGCCCACGGTGGTGTAGAAATGCGCAGTCAGGCTGTGCAGGGTGCCGATGTCATCCTGCATTGCCTGCTTGACCTCGCCCGACGCCCGCTCGGTGAACCAGCCCAGCGGCACCTGGCTCAGGCGCTGGGCGATGGCCAGGCGCAAGTGGCGAGTGATGTGGTTGTCGGCCAGGTGCGCGACCGTCTCCGCAACTGTCATCAACAGCAGGCCCGCGAACAGGCTCGCCAAGCTGAGGCTGATGGTCAACCAGACCTCGCCCGATGCCTGGGCCATCGACGGCGCGCCGAGGGCGACCCTGGCGATATGCACAATGCCCCCCAGCGGCACCAGCGTCAGCATACTGCCCACACCGGCCAGCAGTGCCGCAGCGATCAGTCGCCCGCGCACCGGCCGCAACACTTGCGAGACCGCGCCGCGCCCCCTGGGTTTGGCCGCAGCCACATCCTTGTTACTCATGAAGTCTCCCTGACTGAATGAGCCTTTGCTCGCCCTTACCTTATCTTCCGAACGAGCGGCCAAACCCCTCAATCGAAACCTCAAGGAATTTTCAGGCAGGGGCGCGGACCGTCACCCAATAGCGGGTGCGCCGCACCACCTGGATCGGCAACGCGGCGGCCAGGTTGTCCAGCGCCAGGTCGGTGTTGTCCAGGTGCAATACACCGCTGACCCGCAGCATCGCCACCTCAGGCGCACAGCGCAGTACACCGGGGCGGTAGCGTCCCAGCTCGGCGATCAGTTCGTCCAGCCGGGTACCATCGGCCACCAACAGGCCCTTGACCCAGGCGATGCTGCGGTCAGTCACTGCTGCGGTCGGCTGCACGGTGTCCCTGGAAACCGTGGCGCCTTGACCTGCCTCCACCCGCGCACCTGCGCCATGGTCGGGCTGCACCTGCACGGCGCCCTCAAGCACGGCCAACTGGCAGTTGCCGTCGTCGCATTGGCGCAGGCTGAAACGCGTGCCCAGGGCATGAAACACGCCCTGGCGACTCTGCACCCGAAACGGCCGGGGTGACGGCCCGGTCGTGATGAAGACCTCGCCGGCCCGCAGCAGCACCAGGCGCTGGTCGTCATCGAACTGTACGTCAACTGCTGAAGCCGGGCCCAATACCAGGCGGGTACCGTCGGGCAATACCACTTCGCGAACTTCGCCGGTGCGGGTGCTATGCCCGGCACTCGCCAGCTGCCAGGCGTCGGTGCGGCGCACGCCGTAGGTGAGGCCACCGGCTGCGACCAACAGGCCCAGCAGGCGCAGGGTGCTCCGGCGGTCGGGGGAGTCGGGAGCGTCGGGTTCGGCCAGGCTGTGCCTGGCCACCGGCGCGGGGATGCTGTGGAGTCTTTGCTCGAAGCCCAGCAGGCGCGTCCAGGCCAGTTCGTGGTGGGGATGTTCGGCGCGCCAGTGCAGGCAGTTGGCGTGGTCTTCGGCGCTGGCGTCATCGGCCCACAGGCGGGCCATCCAGGCGGCGGCGCGCTCGATGATATCCGGGGAGATTGGCTGCTCGGTCGACATTGCGAGGGTCAGCCGTACAGGGTCTGGTAGCAGGCCAGCAGGCCGGCGGCGATGTACTTTTCCACCGAGGAGACGGAGACCTGGAGCTCGGCGGCGATCTCGCGGTAGCTCAGGCCATCGAGCTTGCACAGCAACAGGGCCTGGCGCGCCTTGGGTGGCAGGCTGTGCAGGGCGGCGTCGATCTGGATCAGGGCCTCGATGGCCAGGGCGCGGGTTTCTTCATCGGGGGCGCAGGGTTCGGGCAACAGGGCCAGGGCTTGCAGGTAGGCGGATTCGATCTGGCGGCGGCGGTAGAGGTCGATGACCAGGCCGTTGGCGATCTGGGTCAGGTGCCGCCGGGATTCGCCGGTGGGCGGGAGTTGGCCCTTGCGCATGAGTTGCAGGTAGACGTCGTGGGCCAGGTCGGCGGCGTCGAATGCGTTGCCCAGCTTGCGGCGCAACAGGGTACGTAGCCAGGCGTTGTGGTCGACGTATAGATTTTCAACCTGGCGTTGAAAGGCGAACTGTCCGATGTTCACAAACCTCTCCTTTTACCCAATGGGCCCGGGGTGCTGGGGCGATTGGGCTGGTAATGATTTGCAAGACTATCGGCTCTGGGCTGCGGGTGCAATGCGGGGGGCTAGCGGGGGGGGATGGCGGGGTTATGGGTACATATCCGTTGCTGCGGTCACGGCTGCTATTGGTTCCGCTCTTACAGCGGCTCACTTTTGAAAAGCGCAAAAGTAAGCAAAACGCTCTTGCCCCACCACTCGGCACCTCGCCTAGGCTCGGTGTGCCCTCACTCCGGCTTTGGACCGTGGGCCGCCGTCATGGGCCATCCTTGGCCCAGGACGGCTAACCCGGCGTCCTGCCGGGTTACCCACGCTCCAAAGCCTGCGTTCGGCCAGCGTGGTTTAACGGGGCGCCCAAGATCAAAAGCAGATCAACAGCACAGCGGCCTACCGGCCGGCTTGAGTGTTTAGAAGCAAAATCAAAAGCTAAAGCGGGCACGGTCCACTGTAGGAGCTGGCTTGCCGGCGATGGCATCAACTGGGTGTGCCTGATGCACCGAGGTGTCTGCATCGCCGGCAAGCCAGCTCCTACAGAAAAGCAGCTCTGCTTTCGCTCTGGATCTTGCCTTTGCTTTTAACACTCAGGTCGGCTCTCAGGCCGCCGTGCTTTTGATCTTCATCTTGATCTGACTGCCCCAATAAGCCCGAGGCCGAACGCAGGTATTGCGCAGCGGGTAAACCGGCAGGACGCCGGTTTAGCCGCACCGGGCCATGGATGGCCCGTCGCGGCGGCCCGCTTCGCGGTGCCGGAGTGAGGGAACGCCGAGCCTAGGCGAGGCGCCGACAGGCGGGGCAGAGCCCTAATGAGATGGTCAGCCCGGCACGGGCCCCCGGTAAATCTAGACTTACCGGAGGGCCCACTTCCCGCTCAATAAAACCGACCATTACTCTCTTCCCCCCGGGCAAAAAAAACGCCAGACCAGCCTCCCGTGAAAGAGCGCATGATCCAGCGTAAAAATGAACCTCGGCTGCTTCAGCCAGGCCCCATGTTCAACCCCTTCAGACCGGAATCACCACAAAGCTTTCCGGTTTGCAGGTCAACGCCACATTCGTACCCGGCGGCAGTGCGTGGCTGCCGGGAGTCGGCAGTTGCTGGCATTTGAGATCAAGCGTGCCACCGGCCACCTCCACGCGGTAGATCACCCGATTACCGATAAACGAAGTGTCCTTGACCTTCCCGGCGAACGCACCGTCGGCCAGTGCGGCGCCCAGAGCCGGCTCAAGGCCGATGGTTTCAGGCCGGATCGACACATTCACCGGCCCTGCACCCACGCCGCTTTTAGCGGTGTGGGCATAACGCCCAAACGGCAACTCGACCACGCCACCGAGCCCATACGTGCCGTTGACGATATTGGTATCGCCGAAAAACCTGGCGGCAAACAACGTGCGCGGCGACCAATACATCTCCTGCGGCCCGCCGATCTGCTCGATGCCACCCTTGTTCAGCAGTACCACACGGTCCGACAAGATCATCGCTTCGTCCTGGTCGTGGGTCACATACACAAACGTGGTGGAAGTCTCTTCGTGGATGCGCTTGATCTCGTTAAGCATGTGATGGCGAATCTTCAGGTCCAGGGCCGCCAGCGGCTCGTCCAGCAGCAACACCGCCGGGCGATTCACCAGCGCGCGGGCCAGGGCCACACGTTGCGCCTGCCCGCCACTGAGCTCGGAGATCCAACGGCTCTTAAAGCTTTCCAGTTGCACCAGTTCCAGCGCCTTGTTCACTTCACGCTTGATCTCATCCTTGGGCTTCTTCTTCAAACGCAACCCGAAGGCAACGTTGTCGAACACGTCCAGGTGCGGGAACAGCGCGTACTTCTGGAACACCATATTCACCGGGCGGTGTTCAGGCGCCAGGGCGGTGGAGTCCTTGCCGTCGATCACCACTTTGCCGGTGGTGGGCTCTTCGAAGCCGGCAATGATCCGCATCAGGGTGGTCTTGCCGCAGCCACTGGGGCCGAGCAGGGTCAGGATCTCGTTGCGTTTTACCGTGAGGTCGACTTTGCCCAGGGCTGTGAGGTTGCCGTAGCTCTTGGAAATCCCGGTCAGTTCAATACTGTTGGTCATGGTGATTACTCTGCAGTTTCAGCACGTTCAAGTTCGAGGCGGCGACGACGCAAGGTCATGACCAGGCCGGCAATGGCGATGATGGCGATGGTCACCACCAGCATGAATACCGAGGCGGCATTGATGGTGGGGCTGACGGCGCGGCGCATCATCGAAAGAATCATGAGGGGCAGCGTGGTGTCGCTGCCGGTGACGAACACGGTGATCAGGAATTCATCCATCGACAGCGCCACCGCGAGGATCGCGGCGCCGGCGATGGTTGGCCCGATGATCGGCAGCGTCACCAGCCAGAACGCTTTGAGGGGCGAGGCGCCGAGGTCGCGGGCGGCCTCCTCGAACGACAGGTCGAAATACTCCAGCCGTGAGCGCACCGACTCCACGAAGAACGGAAAGGTGAACAGGGTGTGGCCGATGATCACCGTCAGCAGCGAACGGGGCAGGCCGACCAGTGAGAAGAAAATCACCAGTGCAATCCCCAAAAACAAACCGGGCAAGGCGATGGGGGCGAAGTTCATGAACGCGAACACCGCTTTTACCCGGCCTTTCATGCGCATCAGCGCCAGGGCCGAGAACGTGCCCAGCAGCGTGGTGAGAATCGCCGAACCGGCGGCGACGATCGCACTGTTGGTCAGGGCTGTCATGAAGTCCGAACTGCTGAACAGCGCCTCGTACCAGCGCGTGGAAAAACCCTCGAACGGGAACGACAGCGAGGCGGACGAGTGAAAGCTGAACAGCGCGATAATCGCGATGGGCGCGTAGAGGAACAACATGTAGACGTAAGTGAATAACCGGATCATGGGGAGTTACCTTTTTTATGAGCGGCAGTCAGTCGTGGTAACGCTTGCCGGGTGCCAGGTTGGCTGCGCGCAACACCCCCAGCAGCAACGCGTACACCAGCATGAACACGATCAACAGCAGATAAGCCATCGCCGCACCGAGTGGCCAGTTACCTACCGAGCGGAACTGGTTGGCGATCACCAGCCCGGTGGTCATCGCATCCCGGCCGCCCAGCAGTTGCGGGGTGACGTAGTCGCTGGCGGCCAGCACGAAGGTGAACATGAAGGAGCTGACGATGCTCTTGTGGGCCATCGGCATGATCACCCGCCATAGAATGGTGACACCGCCGGCGCCCAGGTCGGCAGCGGCCTCCAGGTAGTCCTTCTTGATGTCTCGCAGGCCCGACACCAGCAGCAACAGGGTGAAGGGCAGCATGATGTGCACCAGGGTCAGCACCACGGCGAACTTGCTGAACACCAGCCACTCCAGCGGCTGGTCGATCAGGCCGAAGTGCAGCAGGGTGGAGTTGATCACGCCGTTGGTGCCCAGGATCGAGCGCCATGCGTAGACCCGTACCAGGTAACTGGAAAACCACGACACCAACGCCAGGTACAACACGGCGTTGGAGCGTGTGCGGTACACGATGTAATAGGCCACCGGCGCACTGATCACGGTGGAGAGCAGGGCGGTCCAGAAGCCGTTTTGCAGGGCGATCCACAGCGAGTCATAAAACCCGCTGGCGCTCAGGGCCTTGGCATAGTTGGCCAGGGTGGCGGCGGGCTCCATGCTGAAGGTCTTGGCGGTCCAGAAACTGGCAATCAGCAACAGTGCCGACGGAACCAGAAAGAACACCACCAGAAACAGCAACGGCGGCGACGCCAGCCAATACCCGCTGAGGGTTCTCTTATCCATCTTCACGTGTTTACCGACCCTTGAATCGCCGTCGTCCAGGGGCATGGACTCGGTGTTGTTGACTACGGTCATGATGAGGTTGCCTTTGCGTTTTTATTCGAGAGTCAGGGCGCGTTGACCCGTGGGGCACGTGTTGATGAGCACCCACCCCACGGTTGCCAGCGCCGGCGTGCCAAGCGCTCTAGAACGAGCCTTTGAAGTTCGCCCACTGATCGATCCATTCCGCATAGGTCACATACTTTTCGGAGCTCAGGGGCGGTTGGCCATAGAGTTTGGATTTCTCGAAGAAGCTGTCGAGGTTCGCGTAGTCAAAGGTGTTTCTCAGGTCCTCCGGCAGCAGCGGCACGGCCTTGGGGTTGACCACGCCGGAGAACATCGTGGTTGCCATCTTGGCCTGGATGTCGGGCTCCAGGGTCTTATTGATGAATTCCAGGGCCAGGGGAATATCCTTGGCGGTTTTCGGAATGAACAACGCATCGCACCACAGCGCTGCGCCTTCGCTGGGCACCGACAGGGCAGTGGTCACGCCACGCTTGATGGTTTCGCTCGGGGTGTTGGCGGAGGCCGAGAACACCGCGTCCACTTCACCCGATACCAGCAGCGATACCGCGTCACCCGACGAAGCCGCGAACACGCGGCATTGATCACGGTACGGCTTGAGTTTTTCAAAGGCGTCGTTGAACTCGGCGCGGGTCAGGTTGGGGTACTTGTCGCCGTAGCCGGCGATGGTCGCGATCAGCGACCAGTTCGAGGTGCCGTCATCGACAAAGGTCAACTTGCCCTTGAGCTTGGGGTCCAGCAGGTCGGTGTATTGGGTGGGCTTTTTGACGTTCTTGGGGTTGTAGATGATGGTGTTCATCCCCCACAGCAACGGGATGCCCCATTGCTTGCCGTCCCAGTACCAACGGCTGCCCTTGTAGAACAGCGCGAGGGTATTGTCGGCGGAATAGTTGGGGATCTTCGTGGTGTCGATGGCCTTGAGCAGGCCCATTTCCTGATAGATCTTTTCGTAGCCCAAGGCGTACATGGTCAGGTCGAGCTGCACTGGATCGGAGCCGGCCAGCCGGGCGGTGATGTCGTCCTGGTTGCTGGCATAACTGGAGCGCACGGTAACGTTGCGTTGCTTGCGCCAGTCGGCAAGTTCGGCGTCGCCGGTTTCGCCTTCCCAGCCGAGGATTTCCAGGTGCCCGGTGGTGGCGGCAAATGCGCTGGGCACGAACGAGCCGAGGTACAAGCCTGCGGCAGAGGCGGCAGCGCCCAGCAGGAACGAGCGTCGTTTCAAGCTGAGGGAATTGAAGTCAATGCCGGTCAAACCATAACCCGTCTCTATTTCTTTTTTCATTTCGAGTTCCTGCCTGGGTGGTGGGTGCAAATGTTGAGCGACTTGCAAGGCGTGGGCCTGGTGTCGATGCCAGGTGCGTCCTTTTGTATGCAGTCAGTTGGATCGGCAGTGTTATGGCCAGCATTGATTCCATGCTGCTGGGGAGGGTGGTAAGGCCTCCACTGTTCCGATTGACTCTTCCTTGGCGGGGCGACGCACGCTTATTCCGGGCTGCAGGGTGTTGCGGGCCTGAAGCGGTGCGCCCAGCGCTTGATAGGCTCGGCTTGTTGTTTTCATGGGTTGAGTATTGAGCGGGGAGGCGGGGGGCTCAATTTCGCAGGGGGGTTAAAAGCGACGCACTCTGACGCATTGGAGTGACCTAAGCGGCGCACGTGGGGGGCCAGGGGTTTCTGGGGGGATCCGTAGCAAGAGCACGGCGGCCTGAAAGCCGACCTGCAGGTTAGAAACCAGAGCAGAAGCAGAGCGGCTTTTCTGTAGGCGCTGGCTTGCCTGCGATGCAGACAACTCGGTACATCAGACACACCTGGGCGATGCCATCGCTGGCAAGTCAGCTCCCACATTTGACCGTGCCCGCTTTAGCTTTTGATTTGGCTTCTAACACTCAAGCCGGCCTGCAGGCCGCTGTGCTGTAGTGAGCCCCAATATCTGCGTCAATCTGCGTCTCTTTTACCCAAGGTGCGAAATTGAGCCCACCCCGCACCAAGCGAATACTCCAAGCCTGATCCCGGCCCAGACGCCGCGCATTCGCTGGAGTATCGAGTGAAATTCACAGGTGGCCAAATCATCGCCAAGGCACTCAAGGCCAACAGTGTCGACTACGTAGCCGGGCCCCCGGGCGACGGCGCCCGGGCCCTGGTGGAAGCGCTGCTGACCCCAGGCACCGACATCCCCTTTATCCACGTCATCCAGGCCCACAGCGCCGTGCACCTCGCCGACGGCTACTACCGTGCGTGCGGTCGCCCCATGGCCGTCGTACTCACGGGCCCCCTGGGCATCCCCTCAGCCCTGGGAGCCCTCGCCACCGCGCACCAGGACGCCTGCGCGCTGCTGGTCATCAGTAACGCCCAGCCCGAAACGATAGCCGCCAACGTCATGAAAGATCACGCGACGGTTTCGACACTACAACAGCTACCCCAAGCCCTGCGCCAAGCCTTCGACACCATGCTGAGCGCCCATCCCGGCCCTGTCAGCCTGTCCATTGACGACGCCCTCCAAGGCGCCTCCACCAACGCCAGCCTGCCACCCGCCACCCTGCGTGCAGAACCCCAACCCACCCCGCGTAAAATCAGCGTACTGCGCGAAGGCCGCGCCTCATCCTCCGTGCTGGAAAACGACGCCATTCTCGTCATCGGTAGCGGCCCCACCCAGCCCATGGCCCGCAAAATGTTCCCGGTGCATTACCCCGGCAGGCACTTGTGCGCCGGCAACCCCGCCACCCTCGGCTGGGCCGTCCCGGCAGCGATCGGCGCCAAGCTCGCCATGCCCGCCCGCCAGGTGGTCTGTGCCGTGGGCAGCCGGGATTTCCTGCAGTCGATGCAAGAGATGGCCGTGTGCGTGATGCACAGCATTCCGGTGGTGTTCCTGGTCTTCAACAGCAACGGTGACGAAGCCCTGGGCGACGTACAGACGTCGCCCATCGAGCAGCACCGGGCCGGTGAATTCAACCTGCCGGATGGCAAACCCTATGCCCCGGACTTCGCCGGCATCGCCCGAAACTTCGGCCTTGAAGCCTGGCGCGTGGAACACGCGTCACAACTCAACGCGACCCTCGTCAAAGCCCTCAACAGCAAGGGCCCGTCGCTGGTTGAAATGATGACGGCACGCCAGCCCCTGCAGGTCCCTCAGTCCTGACCGCCCCAGACAATGGTGGCGTTGTCGCCGGTCATGTATTCACGTACGTCCAGCGGGATCGACTGGTCGCTGGGCAACAGCACCGTTGCATTGCGCAAGTGATGCTTGCGGATCTTGCCCTTGTCCACCAGTCCCAGCGCCATGCGCGTGGAGAAGGGTTGGCGGAACGAGGACGACGCCACACCCGTCACCAACCCATAGAGAAAACGGATCGGCCGACGATGCTGCGGCGTCAGGATCGAAAACGTCATTTCGTTACGTTGCTTGCCTTCGAAATCCACCATGAACAGGCGATCGCCCAGCAGCAGGCAGAACCCGTGGTAGGTGAATGAATAACCGATCTTGCCGCTGCCATCGCGCAGCGGAAAGCGCTCGACGGTGACGTACTGCACCATCGAGTCGGCGCGGTACAGGCAGGTGACCGAACGCAGGATCCGGCCCTTGTAGATCGATGAATTGTGGTAGCGGTAATACACCCCCAGATAGTCTTCGAGCACGTCAGCCGACTGCTTGGCCAGCGGCAGGAAATGATTGAACTGCTCCGAAGCCCGCAAGCCGGTGGGCAGTTCGTTTTCATAGCCTTCATAGAACTTCTTGAACTCGGCGGGCGGGCGGAAGAGGTCTTCGGCTTCCATCATGAAATAGCGGCCGATCTTTTGCAGAATCTTCTGCGACGGCACGTGCTGGCCCACCAGGTACTTGTTGAACTGCTGGCGGTTCACATCAACTTTGCGGCACATGTCGGCCACCGACCGGCAGGACTCCACCAGCGTGCTCAGGTTCTTTTGCACATTGGCCTGCAAGTCGCTGCGCGCCTGCTGTCGCTCGGGGTGGGAGGTGGCGGCGGCTAATGACAGAGGCGATGAGTCCGGGCGGCTGGGCATTATTATCTCGATGTACTTGGCTGGGTTAAGGCGCCAGTTATTAAAGTTATAGCGCAGTTATCGAATAACCTTGGGCATAACCGTAATAACCGTTTAAGCGTTTGAAACTTCCGATCACTACCAAAGCATCTTTCATGCCGTTTGTTTAAGTTCAAACATGAAGTTTGAGCATAACTGAATGCGTCAGATTGTAAGCGCTTTTACTGAAGGTTCGGCGCCAGTGCGTTGTGGTTTTCACGGGTCAATCGTGACGGTGGCGGTCCGCCCAGTAACACATTCGATAGCGACGGGTAACACCCCGTGCTGCGCAGGAGTGCTTCAGTCCGCGTCAGGTATCGCCAAGGGTGCGAAATGGTGGAAACACCGGTCACCCCTGATACTCGGGCCAATGCTTTTTGCGGAGGATTGGGCGATGGCAAGGTTGACCGGCGACATTCCCGGAAAGAGGCGACTCAAGGTCGGCATGGTCGGCGGCGGGCAGGGCGCTTACTTCGCCAGTTACCACCGCGCAGCGATGCGCCTGTGTAATCGCTTCGATATCGTCGCCGGCGCATTCTCTGCCGACGCGGATAAATGCCGCGAGGCGGGCGCAGCGCTCACTATTGAACCCGAACGTATCTACTTGTCGTTCGAGGACATGGCGGCCGCCGAGTCTCGCCGCCCCGACCCGATCGAGGCGGTGGTTATCGTGACGCCCAACCACTTGCACTTCGAACCGTGCCGGTTGTTCCTGGAGGCGGGCATCCCGGTGATCTGCGACAAGCCCCTGGTCAACCACCCTGACGAAGCCCGTGAGTTGGCGAGCCTTGCCGAGCGCCACGGGACATTTTTTGCGCTGACCTACACCTACCAGGGCTACCCGATGGTCAGGGACGCCCGCAGTCGAATCCAGGCCGGCGAGCTGGGTGAGCTGCGCTTCCTGTACGTCGAATACCTGCTGGAGTGGCTGGCCCCCGGCGTGTCCGGCTTGAGCAATAGCCTGGCGTGGCGCGGTGACCCGCAAAAGGCCGGCCCCACCGGCGCGCTGGGAGACGTCGGCACCCACGCCTTCAACCTGTTGGAGTTTCTGTCCGGGCAGCGCTGCACCCAGCTCAACGCCAAGTTGACCAGCGTGGTGCCGGGTTGGGGCCTGGACGATACCTGCGTGGTGCAACTGGAATTCGACGGCGGCGTGGATGGATTGTTGTGGGCCAGTTTCGCCGCGCCCGGGCATCGCAACGGCTTGCGCTTCAAGGTCGTCGGCAGCCTGGCTTCGCTCGAATGGTGCCAGGAGTCACCGGAAACCCTGTTGTTCACGCCCACTGACGGTGCAGACCGCATCTATCGGCGAGGCCAGTCCGACAACAGGCCGCAGACGCTGACGTTCACCAGCTTGCCGGCGGGCAATACCGAAGGTTATCTGGAAGCGCTGGCCGTGCTGTACGCCGACTTCGCCGAGGCCCTGGACGCCGGGGCGCAATGGCGCACAGCGACCAGCGTCCCGTTGCCGGATATTCACGCAGGCGTGCGCGGGGTGTTGTTGTCCCAGGCCAGCCTCGAATCCCACCAGCAGCGGGCCTGGGTGCCTTTCCCGCGGTAATTGATTTCATGCGTGGCACCGCTGCGCATCCAACGACTCACCCAAACGCTGTTGAGGAAAAACAATGTCAAGCGAACTGCATCGCGCCGCGTATTCGGTACTGCTTCCCGCATTCGGGGATTTGCACCTGGACGACAATGTGCGCCGTTACCTGAGCCGTGGTGGTGTGTCCCTGTTGCTTGGGGAAACCCGGGATGAATACGTGGGCCGAGGCATGAGCCCGGCGCGCAAGGCGGCCGAGTCCAAAGCCGATTTCATCAGTATCGTCAAGGAAGCCACGGCGCTGGCGGGCTCTGCGGTGCTGATCGCGGTAGACCAGGAACTCGGCGGAATCGAACGCCTGCACCAACTGGTCCCGGCGGTCGCCACCCGGGCGCAGCTCCAGGACCTCGGCGCCGAGGACCTCGAGCAACGTTGCTTCGAGATGGCCGCCGCGGCCCGCGGGCTGGGCGTGAATCTGTTCCTGGCGCCCATCGTGGACGTGGTCACCGGCGTCAATCCATGGCTGCACAACCGGCACCTGGGCGCGGATCCAGTGGAAGTCAGCCGAGTGTCCTGCGCGTTTATCCGCGGGGTGCAGCGCGCGGGTGTGATCGCCACTGCCAAGCACTTTCCCGGGCACTACGTCACCGAGCACGATCCGGCCATTGCCGAAGCCACCGTGCCGGGGCCGCCGGAATTGCTGCATGACAATCTTGAAGTGTTCAAGCAGGTCATCGCCACCGGCGTAAAAGCCGTCATGCCTGGCCCGGCGGTGTTTCCTGCGATTGATGCGCAGCAGTCGGCGTCCACCTCGTCGAAGGTCATCGGCGTACTGCGTGACACCCTGGGCTTCGAAGGCCTGATCATTTCCGATGACCTGGACGCCGTGTCGATCCTGCGCGGCAACACTATCCCCGATACCGCCGTAGCCTCCCTGGTGGCCGGTGCGCACCTGTTGCTGGTGTCCAGCGAGTCAGGCCTGGACAGCATCGCCGAGGCGATTGTCGCCGCCGTCCACGAAGGCACCCTGGACCGCCAGGTTCTGTTGGACGCCGCTGCCAAGGTTCGTCAACTGGCAATCGCCACCCAGGAAACCAGCCATGAGCGCGAATGACCGCAAGGCCTACGGCGTACTGTTCCCGGTATTGCTGGACGTGCAGATGACGGATGACGTGCGTCGGTTCCTCGGCAATGGCGGGCGCAGCCTGTTGTTTGGCGAGACCGGAGAGGAATACGTCAGCGGAAAAATGAGCGCCAGCCGCCTGCAAACCGAAACCCTGGACATCTGGCAGCGTTTTACCGGCACGGCCACCGAACTGGGTGGGCCGCTGCTGCTGGCAGCCGATGCCGACATCTCCGCCGTGCACCGCTTGCAAGGGGTGACCCCGGCGCTGCCGGAGCCCGATGTGGCCCGGGCGATGGATTGTGCGGCGCTGGAACAGGCGTGCTTCAAGGTCGCCACCGCCGCGCGGGCGACCGGGGTCAACCTGCTGCTGTCGCCGACGGCGGATGTGGTCGGCGGCCGTAATGTGTGGCTGGCGGGGCGCACGCTGTCGGGCGATGTCCACCAGACGGCGGCGATGGTCGGTGCGTATGTGCGCGGCGTGCGGCGGGCCGGGATGGCCAGCACCCTGAAGCACTTCCCCGGGCACCCGGTGCTGTTTCAGCAGCCGTCGACTGAAACGGCGGTGGTCAGCGAGTCCATGCAGCAACTGCGGGCCTTCTGGCCCGGGTTTCAGGCCGGGATCGACGCTGGCGCCGATGCGGTGATGATGGGTCCGGCGATATTCGCCGCATGCACACCGCCCACGGCAGCCTCGGTGTCGCCTGAATTGATCGGCGTGTTGCGCCAGGAGTTGGGCTTCAAGGGGCTGGTCATGACCATCGACCTCGATCACCGCTCAACCATCGGCCAGATGTCCCTCGGCGAGGTCGCAGTGGCCGCGCTGAATGCCGGGGCCGACTTATTACTGATTTCCGCAAAGGCTATGCCCCACGTACCGCAGATCGTTCGGGCGATTGTCGCCGCCGTCGCCGAGGGCCTCTTGCCCCAAGCGCGGCTGGACGCCGCGGCGTTGGCCGTTGGTGCCTTGGCTGATCGCTGTTCAACCGTAGGAGCGCCATATGGCAACCCAAAATAACGTCCTCGCCCTGCATTCCACCGTTGCGAAACACTCGACCCTGGCGATGGATATCGACATCGCCCGGACGCTGGGTTTTGACGCGCTGGAGATCAACAGCGGCAAGCTGGAGGCGTATCTGCAGGCCGGCTATACCGAGTCAGAGCTTCAAGCACTGCTCAACGACGTGCCTGTCACCGGCATCGGCTACCTGCGGGATATCGAACGTCAGGGTGACGAGCGTGACGACCTGTTCAAAGAAGCCCGGCGGCTATTTGAGCTGGCCAATCTGGTGGGCGCCAAAGGCGTGCAAGTCCTCACCGGTCCGATCAATGTACAGGCGGTGATTGATTTTCAGGCGACCGGCAAGAGCCTGCATTACTCAGGCTTGCTGGGCCTGGATCAGGCCGAACAGTACGCCCGCACGGCAAGCAACCTGGCGGAGTTGGCCGATGTGGCCCGGCAATACGGTCTGCTGCTCTACCTCGAAGCCTTGTCCTGGACGCCACTCAACACCCTGGATCACCAACTGCAGCTGATTGAACGCACCGGGCGCAGCAACGTGAAGATGGTGATCGACTATTGGCATTGCTTTACCAGCGGCGTGACCCCTGCGGACGTCGCCCGGCTCGACAAGGACGTGATCTACGGCGTGCATGTCTGCGACTCACTGGCCTTCGAAGGCGGTATCCCGAATGAGGAAGTGCTGCGCGATGTGCCCACCGGCAGCGGCGTGCTCGATCTGGTCGAGTGGACCGCCGCGGTAAAGGCCACCGGTTACGCCGGGTGGTGGAGTTGTGAGTTGTTCTGCAAAAAACAGCAGCAGCAAAACAGCTACGCCGTCGCCCAACAATTGAAGACGCTGTTAACCGGTCTGGTCGGTTGATAACGCGCGTTTCGACACTGGCTGAATACTAAAAAGATCTGAGGTTGTCATGGTGGATTTCATCGTAATCGGGGGCGGCTCCACGGGCTGCACAGTCGCATCGCGCCTGAGTGAGGATGCGGGAGCGTCGGTGGTGCTGTTCGAGGAAGGCCCGCGGGATCGCAGCCCTTACATCCATATTCCCGGCGCCTACTACAAGACCGCCCAGGGCCCGCTGCTCAAGCGTTATGCGTGGGAGCCGACCGAGGACCAGCACCGCAGCGAAACGCCGACCATGGTCCAGGCCAGCGTGCTCGGGGGCGGCAGCTCGGTGAATGCGATGATTTATATCCGTGGCGTACCCGCCGACTACGACGGTTGGGCCGAACAGGGCGCCGCCGGGTGGTCGTATAAAGACGTGTTGCCGTACTTCAAAAAGGCCGAGGACAACGAGCGGTTCTGCAACGAGGTGCACGGTGTCGGCGGGCCGTTGGGGGTGTCGGACTCGATCAATATCCACCCCTTGACCAAAGTCTGGCTGCGGGCCTGCCAGCAGTTTGGATTGCCCTATAACGAAGACTTCAACTCGGGCCAGCCCGAGGGCTGCGGGCTGTACCAGATCACCGCCAAAAACGGCTTTCGCAGCAGTGCCGCCGTGGCCTACCTGGCGCCGGCCAAGTCGCGCAAGAACCTGACGGTGAAGACCGGCTGCCGGGTGCTGCGTATCCTGATGCAGGGCAACAAGGCCGTCGGCATCGAATACCTGGAGAAGGGCGTGCGCCAGGTGATGCACGCCGACAAGGAAATCATCCTGTCCTGCGGCGCCATCAACTCACCCCGGTTGCTGATGTTGTCGGGGATCGGGCCCGCTGAACAGCTGGAAAAACACGGGATCAAAGTGGTTCAGGATTTGCCCGGTGTGGGGCAGAACCTGCAGGACCATATCGAAATTTCACTGGTGTATGAGCTGACCGGCCCCCACAGCTACGACAAGTACAAAAAACCGTGGTGGAAGCTTATGGCGGGGTTGCAGTACGCGTTGTTCCGGCAAGGCCCGGCGGCGTCCAACCTGATTGAAGGCGGGGCGTTCTGGTGGGGCGACAAGACGGCGGTGCACCCGGATATCCAGTATTTCATGGTGGTGGGCGCGGGCATCGAAGAGGGTGTGGATTCGGTGCCCGGCGGCAATGGCTGCACGTTGAACCTGGGGCAGATACGGCCAAGGTCCAGGGGCTATGTGGAGCTTTACTCCGCCGACCCGATGTCCCCGCCGCGCATCGTGCCCAACTACTTTTCCGATCCGTACGACATTGAAAGCCTGGTGGACGGTTGCCTGGTGGGCGAACAGATCATGGCCCAGGCGGCCTTCAAACCCTACGTGGCTCGTCGGCATGTACCGGAACCCACCGTGCGCTCGCGCGAAGCGATGAAGCAGTTCTGTCACGAGGAAGCCCACGCCGCACTGCATCCATCCGGCACCTGTCGCATGGGTGTGGATGAGCGGGCGGTGGTGGGGCCGGACCTCAAGGTGCATGGCATCGAAGGGCTGCGGGTGGCCGATGCGTCGATCATGCCGACCCTGATTTCAGGCAACCCCAACTCGGTGTGCATCATGATCGGCGAAAAAGCTGCCGACATGATCCGGACCGCCCGATAGGGTTGCCCGGGCGGTAACACCGGCCTCTTTTTGGGGCAGGCTCAGGCGCCGATCAACCACAGCGCGAAACAGCTGCCGAGGGCCAGCAGCCCAAGGGCGATGCCAAGCTTTGCCTGCAGTTCAAGGGGCATTGCCCTTGGGTCCTGATGTTTGTCCATGGAATCAACGGACTGTACGCGGCCGTTGATCATCTGAGCGGTTGCAAAGAACAAACTGTGCATGGCATGTGCCTCGTGGGTCGTTTCTGCTCAAGTCGAGGCCGATATCGGCCGCCTGCTGGTCAAGAGCAAGCTCCATGCCATTGCCCCAACCTCAACGACGCCCCGTCCGCGTACTCACATCCACCCACACCGCCAGCACCAGGATGCTGCCCTTGACGATCATCTGCCAGTAGCTGTCCACGTCGAGCATCGACATGCCGTTGTCCAGGCTGCTGATCACCAGTGCGCCGAGCAGGGCGCCGTACACCGTGCCCGAACCGCCGCGCATCGATGTACCGCCGATAAAGCACGCCGCGATAGCATCCAGTTCGCCCATGTTGCCCGCCGAAGGTGAACCCGCCGCCAGGCGCGCGGTGTTGACCAGCCCGGCAAGGGCGCACATCACGCCCATGATCCCGAAGATCCACAGTTTGACCGCCTGCACGTTGATCCCCGACAGGCGCGTGGCTTCCATGTTGCTGCCCACCGAGTAGATGCGCCGGCCAAAGACGGTCTGGCTGGTGACGTAACTGAACACCCCCAGCAGCACCAGCAGAAGCAGCACCGGCACGGGAATGCCGTCGTAGCTGTTGAGGGTGTAGACGAAGCCGGCCAGCACGAAACCGATCAACACCACGCGCACGCTGTCGCGCAGCATCGACGGCAGCGCCAAGCCGTGCAGGGCGCGGTTGTGGCGTTGGCGCCAGGTCAGGAATATCGCCAGCCCGAACAGCAGCACGCCGAGAATAACCCCGACCACCGTCGGCAGGTAACCCTGGCCGATGTACACCAGTTGTGGCGAAACCGGTGCAATCGTGGTGCCGCCGGTAATGCCCAGCAGCACCCCGCGAAACGCGAGCATGCCGCCCAGGCCGACGATGAAGGAGGGGATGCGCAGGTACGCGGTCATGTAGCCGTTGCCCAGGCCAATCAGCAAGCCACAGAGGGCGACGATGGCCAGGTTCAGCGGCAGGGGAATGTGATAAACCACATCCAGGATCGCCGCGACGCCGCCGAGCAAACCGAGCATCGAGCCCACCGACAGGTCGATCTCGCCGCTGATGATCACCAGCACCATGCCGCAGGCCAGGATGCCGGTAATGGACATCTGCCGCAGCAGGTTCGACAGGTTGCGCGGGGTCAGGAAACCGCCTTCGGTCTGCCAGCTGAAAAACACCCAGATCAGCACCACGGCGATCAACAGGGCGAGCATTTTGTAGCGGGTGAAGAGCTGTTTGACCTGGTTCATTTACGCGGACTTCCGATCATTATTATTGTCATGCCCGTTCGGTTGGCTGAGGGCGGCGGCGAGCACCTGTTCCTGGGTCAGGCCCTGGTTGATGAAGTCGCCGCGCAACTGGCCCTCGCCGATCACCAGCACCCGGTCGGAGACCCCCAGCACCTCGGCCAGCTCCGAAGACACCATGATGATCGACACGCCTTCGGCCGCCAGCGCGCCCATCAATTTGTAGATCTCATATTTGGCGCCCACGTCCACGCCACGGGTCGGTTCGTCGAGGATCAGCACCCGAGGTTTGGTCAGGAGCATCTTGGCCAATACGGCCTTCTGCTGGTTGCCGCCGGACAGGCTGGTGATCGGCAGGAACGGGTTCGCCGTCTTCAGGTGCATGCGCTTGATTTCCTGCTCGATGCTGCTCAGTTCCGCCTCGGCATCGATGCGCGTCAGGTGCGAGAAACGGTCCAGCACCGCCAGGGTGATGTTTTGCCCAACGCCCAGGTCCGGGACGATGCCCTGGCGCTTGCGGTCTTCCGGGACCATGCACAGCCCGGCGCGAATCGACTTCAGCGGCGTGCGTGTATCAATCGGTTTGCCATCCAGCCACACCTCGCCTTGGTAGCGCCCGGGGTAGCTGCCGAACAGCGCCGACACCAGTTCCGTGCGGCCGGCGCCCACCAGCCCGGCGATGCCGAGGATTTCGCCACGGCGCAGGCTGAACGAGACATTGTCCACCCGCTTGCGGCTCGGGTTATCGACGTCGTGGCAGGTGATGTTGCGCGCCTCGAACAGCACCTCGCCGACCGCATGGGGTTCGGTGGGGTAGAGGTTGCTCATCTCACGGCCGACCATCTGCGTGATGATGCGCGACACGTCCATCTCGGCCATGGCCGTGGTCGCGATGTGTTTGCCGTCGCGGATCACCGCGATGGTGTCGCAGATGGCCGAGACCTCATCGAGCTTGTGGGAGATGTACACGCAGGCGACGCCCTTGGCCTTGAGCCCACGGATGATGTCCAGCAGCACCTCGATTTCCGAGCGGGTCAGCGCCGAGGAGGGTTCGTCGAGGATCAGCAGGCGCGCCTGCTTGTTCAGGGCCTTGGCGATTTCCACCAGTTGCTGGTAGCCGCCGCCGTATTGCGAAACGGGCAGGGCGACGTTCATGTCCGGCACTTTCAGCTCGCGCATCAGGGCTTCGGCACGGTGCATCATGGCGGGGTAGTTCATGCGCCCGCCGGGCAGTGTCAGCTCGTGGCCCATGAAGATGTTTTCGGCCACCGAGAGGTCGGGTACCAGGGTCAATTCCTGGTGGATGATCACGATGCCGCAGGCTTCGGTTTCGGCGATGGAGTGGGCGCGCAACGGCTGGCCGTCCCAAAGGATTTCGCCGTCCCAGGTGCCATGGGGATACACCGCCGACAGCACTTTCATCAGGGTCGATTTGCCGGCGCCGTTCTCGCCGCACAACCCTACGCATTCCCCGGGTTTTACCTTGATGTCGATGCCATTCAGGGCTTTGACGCCACCGAAGGTCTTGACGATGTTGTTCATTTCCAGCAGGTAGTCGGACATGGCGGGCACTCATTCCACAGCGAAAAGGCAGGAGCGGCCTCAAGCCGCCCCTGCAGTGAGCCGTACGCTTACTGCCCGGCGATTTGCGCTTTGGTGTAGAACCCGTCTTCTTCCAGCACGTTGACGTTGTCTTTAGTCAACGCGGTCGGCTTGAGCAGGATGCTCGACACCTGTTTGCTGCCGTTGTCGTACTGCGAGTTGTAGGCCGGTTTCTCGTCACGCACCAGTTGTACCGAGAGCTTGGCCGCCTCGGACGCCAGCAGCTTCAGGGGCTTGTAGACGGTCATGGTCTGGGTGCCGGCGATCACGCGCTTGATCGCGGCCAGGTCGGCATCCTGGCCCGAGACCGGCACCTTGCCCGCGAGTTTTTGTGCCGCCAGGGCCTGGATCGCGCCGCCGGCGGTGGCGTCGTTGGAGGCGACGATGCCGTCGATCTTGTTGCTGTTGGCGGTCAGGGCGTTTTCGACAATGCTCAGGGCTTCGGTGGGGTTCCACTCCTTGACCCATTGCTGGCCGACAATCTTGATGTCGCCCTTGTCGATCGAAGGCTGCAGCACCTTCATCTGGCCCTGGCGCAGGATCTTCGCGTTGTTGTCGGTAGGTGCGCCGCCCAGCAGGAAGTAATTGCCTTTAGGCTGCGCGTTCAACACGCCCTGGGCCTGCATCTCGCCGACCTTTTCGTTATCGAAGGAGATGTAGGCGTCGATATCGGCATTCAAAATCAGCCGGTCGTAGGACAGCACTTTCACCCCGGCTTTCTTGGCCTCGGCCACCACGTTGTTCAGCACCGTGGCATTGAACGGCACGATCACAATCACGTCGACGCCCCGGGAGATCAGGTTTTCGATCTGCGAGATCTGCCGCTGTTCGTTGGCGTCCGCCGACTGCACGTAGACCTTGGCCCCCAGTTGTTCGGCGGCGGCGGTGAAATAATCACGGTCGCGGGCCCAGCGTTCAAGGCGCAGGTCGTCGATGGAAAAACCGATTTTCGGATGGGCCGCGTCGGCCATGACCGAATTGGAAAGCAGTGCCAGAACGCTGGTGAGCAAGACGGTTTTCAGGTGTTTCATGATGGTGAGTCCCTTTTATTGTTGTTTAGACGCACTGCTGGACCTGGAGCGTAGCGGTCATGGGTAGATAAAGCGATTCACTACGCCTTCGAGCATCTCCTGGCGGCCACTCACGGCTTGTGGGTTCAGTTGGTGGCTGAAGGCATGCTCGGCCAGCGACGCCAGGCTGAAGTCGCCGCCAAGCACGGCACGCCCGAAGGATTGGTCCCAGCCGGCATACCGCTGGGCCTTGAACTGTTCGAGGGCGTCGTTCTGCACCATGGCGGCGGCGCGTTCCAGGGACAGCGCCAGCACGTCCATTGCGGCCACGTGGCCATGGAACAGGTCCACTTCGTCGAGGCTTTGGCGGCGTACCTTGGAGTCGAAGTTGTAGCCACCTCCCTTGAAGCCACCGGCCTTGAGTACCTCGTAGGTGACCAGGGTCAGCTCCTCGACGCTGTTGGGGAACTGGTCGGTGTCCCAGCCGTTCTGCGGGTCGCCACGGTTGGCGTCGATGCTGCCGAAAATGCCCAGGGACGCGGCGGTGGCGATCTCATGGTGAAAACTGTGGCCGGCGAGGGTGGCGTGGTTGGCCTCGATGTTGACCTTGATCTCTTTCTCCAGGCCGAACTGATGCAGGAAGCCAAACACGGTGGCGCTGTCGTAGTCGTATTGGTGTTTGGTGGGCTCCTGTGGCTTGGGCTCGATAAACAGCTCGCCGGTGAAGCCGATCTTGTATTTGTGCTCGACCACCATGCGCATGAACCGCCCGAGTTGCTCGCGCTCGCGCTTGAGGTCGGTATTGAGCAGGGTCTCGTAGCCTTCGCGGCCGCCCCACAACACATAGCTGGAGCCCTTGAGACGGTGGGTGGCATTCATCGCGCTGAATACCTGGGCCGCCGCATAGGCAAACACTTCCGGGTTCGGGTTACTGGCGGCGCCGGCGGCAAAGCGCGGGTTGCTGAAGCAGTTGGCAGTGCCCCACAGCAGCCGGATACCGGTCTGTTCCTGATGGCCTTCGAGCTGGTCGACCATCCGCGCAAAGTTGTCGCGGTACTCCGCCAGGCTTTCGCCTTCGGGGGCCACGTCGGTGTCGTGGAAGCTGTAGTAGTCGATGCCCAGCTTGGAGAAAAACTCGAACGCCGCTTCGGCCTTGCCGCGTGCCACTTGCAGGGCTTCCCCCGGTTGCTGCCAGGGCCGCTGGAAGGTGCCGGAGCCGAACATGTCACTGCCGGGCCAGACGAAGTTGTGCCAGTAACACGCGGCCATCCGCAGGTGCTCGCGCATCGGTTTGCCGAGGATCAGCTTGTTTGCATCGTAGTGCCGGAAGGCCAGGGGAGAGTCGCTATCGGGGCCTTCATAGAGGATTTTTTCGACCGCGGGAAAGTAGGGCATCGCCAGATCCTTGTTGTTATGAGTGCACGTTAACCTTGCCTCGATACTAGCAACGGCCCCCGGCCAACCGATTATGAAAATCACCAGAGCGGGGTTCGATTTTGAGTGGTTTTGCGCGCATAGTGGCTCGACATATCGCATGGAGCCGCCCCTGTGAAAACTGTCCCGCCTGTGCACCGGATTGCCCTGCTGTTCAATGGCAACAAGATCTATGATCGCGGCATCATCACCGGGATCGGCAACTACCTGAGCAGTACGCGGGTGTCGTGGGATCTGTTCCTGGAAGAGGACTTCGTCTGCCGGCTCAAGGGTATCGAGCGCTGGCATGGCGATGGGATCATTGCCGACTTCGACGACCCGGCGATGGGCCCCGCGTTGGCGGGTGTGCATGTGCCGGTGGTGGCGGTGGGCGGGTCTTATGAGGATGAGCGGGCTTACCCACGGCATACTCCGTACGTGGCCACCGACAATTTCGCCCTGATCAAGCTGGCCTATGAACACCTGATCGAAGCCGGGCTGACGCGCTTTGCCTGTTTCAGCCTGCCTGAAGCCGATATCAACCGTTGGGCCCAGGAGCGCGAAAAAGCCTTCCGCCGCCTGCTGGAGCGCGATGGCTTGCCGGTGGAGGTGTATCGCGGGCTCGGCACCAGCGCGCCGCTGTGGGACTCGGCGGTGGAGCAACAAATTGCCTGGTTGCACAGCCTGCCCAAACCCATCGGCATCATCGCGGTCAGCGACGCCCGTGCCCGCCAGTTGCTGCAGGCCTGCCTCACCGCCGGCATCCCGGTGCCGGAGCAAGTGGCACTGATCGGCATCGACAACGACCCCTTGACCCGCACCCTGACCCGCGTGCCGCTGAGCTCGGTGATCCAGGGCACTGAAAAAATGGGCCGCACTGCCGCGCGCCTGCTGCACCAGATGCTGCACGGCATGCCTTCGGCAGGCAGCCAGATCCTGGTGCCGCCGGAAGCGGTCAACGTGCAGACCTCAAGCCTGCACCAACCCCTCGGCCATCCCTACGTGATGCAGGCGCTGCATTTCATTCGCCAGTACGCCTGCCAGGGCATCAAGACTGCCCAGGTCGCCAACTACGTCGGCGTGTCGCGGTCGTCCCTGGAAGCGCATTTTCGCAGCGAACTGAACCGCAGCGTCCACGATGAAATCCTGCGCTTCAAACTCGCGGCTGCGGTTTCCAGCCTGGAAAATACCAGGGCCGCGATTGCGGATATTGCCTATGACTGCGGGTTCAAATCCGCCCAGTACCTGCACACGGTGTTCAAGCGCGAGTTCGGGTGTACGCCGAGGGAGTACCAGGTGGGGCAGGTCGAGCGCGATTCGAGCGATGTCATTTCTTTGTCGCCTTGAGTCCCTATTTTGTCCTGAGCCTCGCTCCAGAACTTCAAGGGATTGAATCGTCTTATGCCGACTCTTACACGCAGAACGTTGTTGCAAGCAGCTGCCATCGGATCCGCCTACACCCTGTTGCCCGACTCCATTCGCCAGGCCCTGGCGATCCCCGCCAACAACCGCACCGGCACCCTGATGGACGTCGAACATGTGGTGATCCTGATGCAGGAAAACCGCTCCTTCGATCACTACTTCGGCACCTTGCCGGGTGTGCGCGGGTTCAGTGACCGCTTCACCATTCCACTGCCGGGCGGGCACCGGGTGTGGGAGCAGCAGGGCGTTGGGCGGCGGATCCTGCCCTATCACCTGGACAGCTCCCGTGGCAACGCGCAGCGGGTCAGCGGCACGCCGCATTCCTGGGTCGACGAGCACGCCGCCTGGAGCAGCGGCCGGATGAACGCCTGGCCAACGTTCAAGACACCCACCTCGATGGGTTACTACCGTGAGCAGGAAGTGCCGTTCCAGTTCGCCCTGGCCAACACCTTTACCCTGTGCGACGCCTACCACTGTTCGGTACACGCAGGTACCAATCCCAATCGGCTGTTCCACTGGACCGGCACCAACGGCCCGACCGGTGCAAATGTGGTGGCGGTGGTCAACGAATGGGACGGCCCCGGTGCGGTGGGCGTGGGCTACACCTGGAAAACCTATCCCGAGCGCCTGGAAGAAGCGGGTGTGAGCTGGAAGGTTTACCAGTACCTGCCGGATAACTTTGGCGACAACCCCTTGGCCGGGTTTCGCCAGTTTCGTGCGGCCAGCGTCGCGGCCGGCAACCCCGCCGTGCCACCGAAAGACTTCAAGGATTTTGTGCCCTACAGCGATCAACTGAACGCCCGCGTGCCGTTGTACAAAGGCAATGGCAACACCCTGCCGGCGGTCAGCGGCAGCGACCTGGAATCGATCATCCAGGGCTTTCGCAAGGACGTGAACGACGGGCGCCTGCCACAGGTGAGTTGGCTGGTGGCGCCGGCCGATTACTCCGAACACCCCGGGCCTTCCAGCCCGGTGCAAGGCGGCTGGTTCACCCAGGAAATCCTCAAGGCACTGACCGCCAACCCGGACGTGTGGAGCAAGACGGTGCTGCTGGTCAACTACGATGAAAACGACGGTTTCTTCGACCACGTGCCGTCGCCGTCAGCCCCGTCCAAACGCCTGGACGGCAGCTTTGCCGGAAAGTCCACGGTGAAGTTCGACAGCGAGATCTTCACCCACCCGGCACCGCCCGGCTCTAGCCAGCAACCCGCGCCGGACGGCGGGGTGTACGGCCCCGGGCCGCGAGTGCCGATGCTGGTGCTGTCGCCGTGGAGCCGTGGTGGCTGGGTCAATTCCCAGGCGTTTGATCACACCTCCGTGCTGCAATTTCTGGAGAAGCGTTTCCACGTGCGCGAACCCAATATCAGCGCCTGGCGCCGGGCGGTGTGCGGCGACCTCACCTCGGCCTTCAACTTCGTCAACCCCAACACCGAGACCCTGCCGCCGCTGCACACCATCAGCCGCCAGGCCGCCGACTCCCTGCGTCAACGCCAGGAGCAGCTGCCCCAGGTCGCCCTGCCGACGGTAGGCCAGCAACAGGCGCCGTTCCAGGCACGAATGGCGCGGCCATCCCGGGCGCTGCCGTACCAGTTGAACGTTGAAGGCTCGGTTGACCGTCGCGCCAGTTCGGTGAGCCTGGACTTCTTCAACAATGGCGAACAGGGCGTGGTGTTCCACGTCTACGACCGCCTGCACCTGGACGAGGTACCGCGCCGCTACACGGTGGAAGCCGGCAAACACCTCAGTGACACCTGGCAAGTCGCGGGCGCCTACAAGCTCTGGCTGTTGGGGCCGAATGGGTTCCACCGTTCGTTCAAGGGGCACCTGCAGCGTCGCGAGCCGGAGTTATCCCTGGCGTATCACGGCGACACCTTGCTGCTGACCCTGGTCAACCCCGGCAAGCGTGCGGCCTCAATCACCATCGAGCGTTGCCCTTACACCAGGCAGGGGCCGTGGCTGCTCGAGATTGCGGGCGGCGGTCGTGTGCAGCGCACGTTCTCCTGCCAGCCCAATGGAGGCTGGTATGACTTCAAGCTACGCGACGAGCATGGTTGGGTGCGGCGGGTGGCGGGGCGAATCGAGACGGGGGCGCATAGCATCAGTGATCCGTTGATGGGCAAGCGTGGGTAAAGGCTGTTGATCTGCGGGGTGATTTCGTGGGCTTTTTCCCTGTTTTGTGTAGGAGCAGGGCTTTCTCCCCATGCAGCGCTTGAAACGCCACCCCTCTGGGCCATAGCCTCACGCTTTTCCTGACACTGAGGCCCGGCATTGGGTAAGCGAAAAACGGTTTGGCCCACGGAGCGGGAAGTTCGACTGCGCTTTATCCTGCTGGCAATCATTGAAACGGCCTGTATTCGAGGCGTTCCCCTCGAACGCCTGCTGCTTTCATACATACTGTTGCGCAACAAGCCGACCCAAGAGCAACTTTGGGAGGCCATCAGCGATTGCCTGCTCCTCGATGAGATGCGTGGCTTTCGATTTGAACCCGGGTCGGAAGCCGATCGGTTGATGCGCAAGATCAGCAGCGAAATCAATCAGTCCTGACGAGCCACCAGCGCCGGCGTGCGCGGCGGCACCAGGCGCTTGCTGCCCGTCGACTCATAGGCCGATGCCAATCGCAGCAGCGCCGAATCGTCATACGCCCGGCCAGCAAATGTCAGCCCCACCGGCATGCCGATGTCGGCCATGACGCCCATGGGCACCGTCACTGTCGGCACGCCCAAATGGCGGATGGCGAGGTTGCCGTTGGCGACCCACACTCCGTTGCTCCAGGCGATATCCGCCGACGCGGGATTCACATCCGCATCCGCCGGACCTACGTCGGCGACTGTCGGAAAAATCACCGCATCCAGCCCCAGGTTATCCATCCAGTCTTCAAGGTCGATGCGTCGTGTCTGTTCCAGGCCGCGCAGGCCGGCGGGCACGGTGCTGATCCTGTCCCACGGCGTGATGCCGCGCTCGGCCATGCGCACGTATTCGTCCATGCCGGCGGCCAGGTCGTCTTCGCGGTTGGGCAGGGTGCCGGGGTCGTGGGGGAAGATCTTCGGGCCGTCGACATCCGCCAGGCGGTTCAGCGCAGGGTCGCCGTTGGCCCGCAGGAAATCATCGAACGCCCAGGCCGACAGTTCCCACAATTCATCGTGGAGGAATTCCTTGGACACCAGGCCTCGGGTAAACACTTTCGGTGCGCCCGGGCGATCGCCTTCGCAATTGGAGACCAGCGGGAAATCCACCTCGACCACTTCTGCGCCGGCGGCTTCAAGTGCCTTGCGCGCAGCTTCCCAGAGTTCGATCACCGAGGCCCGGGTTTTGATTGGCTGGCCAGTAGGGCCGCCGATTCCCGGGGCGTCGCTGGTGCCTGCCTCGGGGTCGGCGTTGATGTACATGCGCGGCACGCCGAAGCGTTTGCCAGCGAGTGCATCGCCGGTCGCGGCCAGGTCTGCATAGGATTGCGGGCGTACAGAGGCGACGCCGGGGATCGGCACCCAGGGTTGCATCCGCCACAGGTCGCCGCGTGTGTCGGGGTCTTCTGCGACCACGACGTCGAGCACTTCAAGCAGGTCGGCCATGGTCCGGGCGTAAGGCACGACCACGTCCATGGTCGGGGTCAGCGGCCAGTTGCCGCGCACCGAGATCACGCCACGGGACGGGGTGTAGGCACACAGGCCATTGTTGGACGCCGGGCCGCGCCCGCTGGACCAGGTTTCTTCCGCCAGGCCAAACGCCGCGAAGCTCGCCGCAGTCGCCGTGCCGGCGCCGTTGGAGGAGCCCGAGGCGAACGGTGCGGTGAGGTAGTCGGCGTTGTACGGGCTCTCGGCCCGGCCATATACGCCGCGCTGCATGCCGCCGTTGGCCATCGGCGGCATGTTGGTCTTGCCCAGGCAAATGGCGCCTGTTGCCCGCAGTCGCTCGATGGTGAACGCATCGCGGTAGGCAACCAGGTTCGCGAAAGCCGGGCTGCCGGAAGCGGCGGTGAGGCCCTTGACCAGGTAGCTGTCTTTGGCCGTGTAGGGAATGCCGTCGAGCGGGCCCAGGGTTGTGCCGCTGGTCCGGCGTGCGTCGGATGCCCGGGCTTCCTCCAGCGCTTGCGGGTTGCGCACCACCACCGCGTTGAGCGCGGTGGCAGTCGTGGGGGCGTCGTAGGCGTCGATCCTGGCGAGGTAAGCCTCGACCAGTTCAACCGCCGTGGTCTGGCCGGATTCGAGCGCAGTGCGCAGCTGGGCAATGGAAACTTCGGTTACTTCGATCACGTGGTTATCGCCGGGTGCAGAAAAGGGGGAGGGCTTGAGTGCTGACTCAATCCAATCAGTGAAAGTAGCTTACTGATAGATTTTTCATAGCGCCAGAGAATGGCATCCCTTACTGTGGCGCCTCAATTTCCTTATCGATAACGGTGCTGTTTATGTCCGATGAAGTGCGGCTTGTCGTCATCATCAATACCCAGCCTGGCCGGGGTGCGGACCAGTTGGCGGCCTTTGCCGGGCTCGCTCCGCTGGTCCGGGCCGAAGCCGGTTGCATCCAGTACGACCTGCATCCGGTCGAGGGCAACAGCGACAGTTTTGTGTTGATCGAGACGTGGGCTTCAAAGGCGGCGCTCAAGGATCACCACGCAGCGCCGCACATGCTGGAAGCCGCGAAGCACAACCCGACATTCCGTGCGGGCCCCTCCAACGTATTGGTGCTGGAACCTGCCGTCCAGGCACGTTGACTTCAACCCGGCAGCTCAAGGGGTTATCATTGCCCCTTCATTTTTTGCTGCCCGGAAAGATTTCGATGTTGTTTACAAGGACTGTCATGGCGAGCGCACTGCTCGCCGTTCTGGCCACCCAGGCCCACGCGTCCAGCCTGGACCTGACCTACGAGGCACCTGTCCTCAGCGCTGTACCGCTCACGCCGCAGGCTGAGCCCAAGCCGCGCTTTCCGGTCAAAAGCCTTGCGCCGGTGACCGTGGAAAACAGCTGCACCGGCCGCGAGTGCACCTACGAAGGCGACATCAGCCTGCCCCGTGAGGAGCAGACTGTGCGGCGCATTTCCATCGGTATTCAATAAAACCGGCTGGCGCCTCAGACAATCCCATACCGGGGCGCCGGCTTGCCTGTTTGCGTGGCCGCAAACAACGCACCACGCGCCGCATCATAGGTCTCCCACAACGAACCATCGGCCACCGACGGCCAGGTGATCGTCTCACCCTGATCCAGCCCGGCCAGTGCCGCGTCCACCAGGTTTTCGGTGGTCATGACCGACTCCTGTTCCAGGGCGGAAAGCGGAATGCCCGACGCGTCCCAGATCTCGGTAGCGGTGGCTGCCGGCAACACGATCTGCACCTTCACCCCGGTTTCCGCCAGTTCCGATTGCAAGCCACGGCTGAATGCCAGGACATAGCTCTTGGTGCCGCTGTACACCGAGCTGACCGGCAGCGAGTGCACGCCCAACACCGATGCCACGTTGATGATCAAGCCTTCATTGCGCACCAGCATGCCCGGCAGCGCCGCGTGGGTCAGGCGGGTGAGGGCGGTGATGTTCAGGGCGATCTGGGTCGTGGAATCCTCGACCGAGGATTGAGCCAGCGGATGCAGGCGGGCCAGGCCGGCGTTATTCACCAGCACCTGGATCGCCGGGTTGCCGGCGAGCAGGCTTTCAACACGGGCCAGGTCCGCGGGGTTTACCAAGTCGGCGCCGATGGTCTGGACCTGGCGCCCGTAGGCTTGAGTGATCTTCGCCGCCAGGGCTTCGAGGCGGTCTTCACGACGGGCGACCAGGATCAAGTCGTAGCCACGGGCTGCCAATCGGTCGGCATACACAGCGCCAATACCTGAAGAAGCACCCGTGATCAGGGCAATTTTTGTGGAAGCAGGGGTCGACATGAACGGCTCCAATAGATGAGTACTCAACCAATATTGTTGAGGGCTCAAGTTATAGGCTTGGCGTTTGTCCTTGTCAATGGTTTAGTACTCAATCATTCTACCGGCATGGAGGATCTGAAAATGCCAACACACAAGACTGACAAGCCTGATGCCCGCGCCGACCTTTTGAGCCTGCTGGGTGACGTGGCATGCACCAACAACGCACTGCGCCGTGCCGCCCGACGGCTGGGCCAACTGTATGACGAAGCGCTGGCGCCGATTGGCCTGAAGGCTACGCAGGTCGGCTTGCTGGGTGAAATCGCCCGGTGGGCGGCGGTGGATGAGCAGGCAGGGCCGACGTTGCAGGAGCTGGCCGGACGCCTGGCGATCCTGATGTCGGCGCTGACCCATGCGATGAAGCCGCTGGTGCGCGACGGGATTGTCGAGCTGCGCCCGGATGCCCTGGACAAGCGCACCAAACGCTGCGTGCTCACGCCCAAGGGCGAAGCGCTGTTCAGTGAGGCGCTGGTGTATTGGGCGGCGGCCAATAACCGGGTAGAGGAGGTGCTGGGGCATGATTCGGCCGCGCAGCTGCGGGGCATGGCAGACCATGTCGCCTCGGAAGAATTTCTGGCGGACTACAACAGCCGATCCGCGCAGGCATAAGTCAGATCCTTTGGTTATTAGACAGACGCCGTTCGCCCATCCGATGCTGGGCCCCTCTCGATCAGGGGCTTTCCATGACCACTCAACGCCAACTGAAGCTGGGCGCGTTCATGCGTCCGGTCAGCATCCACACCGGCGCCTGGCGCTATCCCGGCGCTTACCGTGACGCCAACTTCAACTTCACGCACCTCAAGCAGTTTGCCCAGACCCTGGAGAAAGCGCGTTTCGATGCGTTCTTCATGGCCGACCACCTGGCCCTGCTCAACATGCCTATCGACGCGTTGAAGCGCAGCCACACCGCCACCTCCTTCGAACCGTTCACCTTATTGTCGGCCCTGAGCCAGGCCACCGAGCACATCGGCCTGGTAGCCACGGCCTCGACCACCTACGACGAACCGTTCCACATTGCCCGGCGCTTCGCGTCCCTGGATCATTTGAGCAACGGTCGCGCCGGCTGGAATATCGTCACCACTGCCAACCCGGATGCGGCGCAGAATTTCGGCCTGGAGCAGGCCTACGCCCACGACGAGCGCTACGCCCGTGCGCGGGAGTTCTACGATGTGGTCACCGGGCTCTGGGACAGTTGGGCCGATGATGCTTTCATTCGCGATGCCGACAGCGGTGTGTACTTCGACCCCGACAAGCTGCACACCCTCAATCACCAGGGCCGCTACCTCAATGTGCGCGGCCCGCTGCACATTGCCCGCCCGGTGCAGGGCTGGCCGGTGATCGTGCAGGCCGGCGCCTCGGAGCCCGGCCGGCAATTGGCGGCAGAAACCGCCGAGGTGATCTTCGTGGCGCCCGGCACGCTCGAGGAAGGGCGTAAATTCTATGCCGATATCAAGCGCCGGATGCTGGCGGTGGGGCGGCATCCCGACCATCTGAAGATCTTGCCCGGGGCGTTTGTGGTGGTCGGCGATACGCTGGAAGATGCGCGGCGGATTCGTGCGCATCTCGACAGCCTGGTGCATTACGAAAGTGCGATTGCCTCGCTGTCGATCGCGCTGGGTACCGACGCGACGAAGTTTGATCCCGACCAATACCTCCCGGCGATTCCCCAAACCAACGCCAGCCAGAGCTCCCGCGAACGGGTACTGGCGCTGGCTGATCGCGAACAGTTGACGGTGCGCCAATTGGCCCAGCGTCTTGGCGGTTATGCAGGTCTCTCGTTTGTCGGCACCGCCCACAGTATTGCCGATGAGATGCAGCAGTGGCTGGAAGAAGAGGGCAGCGATGGCTTCAACATCATGTTCCCGTGGCTGCCGGGCGGGCTCGATGACTTTGTGGCCAGGGTGGTGCCCGAGTTGCAGGGGCGCGGGATCTTCCGGCACGAGTACGAAGGCTCTACCCTGCGGGAAAACCTCGGGCTGCCGCGTCCGGCGAACCGCTTCTTCGCCGAATGAGCGGGTATTTCTACCGTGGTTAGATCGTTTATTTCCTTCTGATTGGGGGCCATTCCCCAATCGCATATCCATCGCGCCGGTTTGGCCCTGATAGCGGAGCCGGCCGGCGTGATCACGCCAAAGCATCTGTCATCGCGGAATTATCCGCTGCCGCGCCCCGGGAAATCCCCATGCAGCGTCTATTCCTGCTGCTGGGCCAGCGTCTTGCGCCGTTGTGCGGCCTCTCTAGAATCGGCCCCAGAACTTACTCATTTCCTGTCGATTACGGAGTTTCGAAGATGATGAACGCCATGCAGATGCCAATGAACAACGCGATGCCGATGATGCCGATGATGGGCATGCCGATGATGATGGCAACCATGACCTGCAAGATGACCGACGAGGCCATGATGTGCACCATGAAGCCGGCCGCGGGCATGGACATGGCGATGTTCAAGAATAACGCCGAAATGATGGCGATGATGATGAACTGCGGCATGCCGATGATGATGCAGTGCGCCAACATGTCGATGATGTGCATGTCTGAAGACGGCATGGCGATGATGAACAGCATGTCGACCATGAACATGCCGATGATGATGCCGATGGGCATGCCTATGCCGATGATGAAGTGCGTCATGGAATGCAAGATGGAAGCCGACTGCATGACCTGCAAGATGATGCCGATGCCTGGCATGAGCATGGACATGATGAACAACTGTTGCATGCTGATGATGAAGATGATGAACGACTGCGCCATGCCGATGATGATGAGCTGCAACGGCATGCCGATGATGTGCTGCACCTGCTGATTGGTTTGGCGTGAAATCAAAAAGCTCCGGCGAGTGCCGGGGCTTTTTGCGTTTCAGTCCAGGCGTTCCGGGTAGGTGATCACCAGGAATGCCACCGCCTCACTGTCTGCGGGGTTGCGATAGCGGTGGGGCTGGTCGGCGTAGAACAAAATCGAGTCACCGGTAGACAGCAGGTAGCGTTCCTCGTTGACGCTGACTTCCAGCACGCCCTGGGCCACCACCAGGTTTTCCTGGATGCCGGGCCCGTGACCTTCTGAAATCTCCTCGCCGAGGGCCTTCAGGCGTATCTCGTAGAACTCCGACTGGCGCGCCATATCGTACGGAAACAGCGCCCGGCTGATGAAGCTGCCATCGGCACTCACCAGGCGTTTGCTCTGTTGCGCCGGCAGCAGCTCAACCCCTTCGAACGCTCGATTTTCCAGGAACGCCGCCACCGAGACTTTCAAGCCTTTGGCAATCTTGCACAGCACCTTGATCGACGGCACGCTGCGCCCGGACTCGATCTGCGCGAGCATCGCCCGGCTTACGCCGCAGTTGCGCGCCAGGGCATCCAGCGACAGGTAGCGTTTACTGCGCAGGCGCTGCAAGTTCTGCGCGACGCACTGGCCGATGGCGTCATCGTCGCCGCTGTTGCAGTCCTTGGGTTTGGTGGGGAGGTCGGGCACTTCGGGTATCGCGTGCAGGAAATTCATCGCCTCACGCCCGGCGGGTATCGCTGGACGTGGTGACGTGTGCGGTAAACAGCGCGACCCCGGCCCGTGCCGCATACATCGCCCACATCAGTTCAGCCGCTGCGCGAGCCTGGCGGCGTTTGCGGTGGAGGGTGAAATCGATGACGGTGGCGGATGTTTGCATGACGTAAATCTCTGGGGACTCAATGGCTCTACAGTAATCGGTGCCGCTTATTTCCATAAATACTGAGTTTGCATTTGGTAATTCTATTTTGGACTTAACACCGATGGGGGCCTGTGCGTTCATCAATGGTGACCCGCCGCGCTTCACGGGCTTCCCACCACAGACCTTGTGCCGGACCGAGCCCGTCGCAAAAACGAATTCCAAGGATTTACCCCCATGCCCCCCGCGTTTCCGTTCACCTCCCGAAAAGCCTGGCCCTTGCTGGGCTTTGGCGCCGTCCTGAGCTTCAGCCCGGCCACCCAGGCCGAAGACACGCTGCAACTGGCCCCCGTCGAAGTCAGCAGCGCCGAACTCAGCGCCGACGAACTGGCCGAGGTCCAGCTCAAGAGCGTGCCCGGCGCTACCAACTACATCGACATGGGCAGCGTCGATCAGGGGCGGGTGAGCACCAACGAGGACGTATTCAAGTACCAGGCCGGTGTTTATGCCAAGGCGGCAAACAACGAAGGGGTGAAGCTTTCGATCCGTGGCTCGGGTATCAACCGGGGCCCAGGCGCCCACGCTTCCGGCCTGTATGAAACCTTCGACGGCCTGCCACTGACCGGCCCGGGTGGCACGCCCTACGAACTCAAGGACCCGTTGTGGCTCAGCCGCGTTGAAGTGCTGCGTGGCGCCAACGGTTTTGACCAGGGCGCATTGGCCCTGGGTGGGGCAGTCAATTACGTGACCCACACCGGCTACGACGCGCCCAGGCTGCAAGTACGCTACGAAGCCGGCAGCCATGGCTACGGCCAGCGGGAGATCAGTTCGGGCCAGGTGCTGGGGGATGCCGACTACTACATCAGCCTCACCGACTCGCAATACGACGGTTTCCAGGACCACAGCGCCGGCAGCGGCAAGGGCATCGCGGCCAACTTCGGCTACCGCTTCAACCCCGACCTGGAAACCCGCTTCTACTTTCGCTACCGCGAAACCGACAACGATTCCCCCGGCAAACTGACCCGCGACCAGATCAGCCACGACCCGCGCGCCGCCGCCAGCCTCAACGTGGCGCGAGACTCGAAACGCACGCAACCGGGCTCGACCTGGATCGCCAACAAAACCACCCTGCACCTGGGCGACAACGCCCGGGTCGAGGTCGGGCTGGCGTATCACGATTACCCGATGGACCTGCGCGAGGGCACCAACCGTCTCAAGGTTGCCTACACCGACGTCAGCGGCACCCTGAATTACATCCGCCAGGACACATTGTTCGGGCGTGACAGCAAGACCACCCTCGGCCTGCGCACCACCCAGGCGATGCCGAACAACGGTGGCTCGGAATTCGTGCGGATCCCTACCGGCAATACGGCGGGCTACACACCCGGCACCAAGACCCGCGACTACAGCTACCTGGGTTCGGACACCGTGCTGCATATCGGCAACGACCTGGAACTGCTGCCGGACCTTTGGCTGACCACCGGGCTGGCGGCGATCTATACCCGTCGTGAAACCGAAGTCAGCTACCCGCAGACCCACACACCCGTCAGCCAGCACGATTGGGATTACGCGCCCAGGGTTGGCCTGCGCTACGACTTCAGCCCCCAATTGCAGGTGTACGGCAACCTGAGTCGCTCGGTGGAACCGCCCCATGCGTGGTCGATGATCTGGGGTTCCAACAAGTACTTCCCCGTGGGCAGCGGCCCGGCCAGCGGTTTGCAACGTGAAGGGGTGAAGCTGAAAAACCAGACCGCCACCACCCTGGAAGTCGGCGGTCGCGGTGAAGCGTGGTTCGGCCAGTGGGACCTGGCGCTGTACCGCTCCGAGGTGCGCCACGAACTGCTCAGCGTCGAAACCCAGGCCGCGACGTCCACCACGTCCGCAATAATCGCCGAATCCAACGCCAGCCCAACCGTGCACCAAGGCCTGGAGCTGAGCCTGATCAGCCCGCTGTGGGACGGTGGCCGCACGGGCCAGCTCGCCCTGCGCCAGGCCTACACCTACAGCGACTTCCACTACCGCAACGACGACCGCTTCGGCGACAACACCTTGCCCGGCATCCCCAGGCACTACTACCAGGCGCAATTGCGCTACAGCCACCCGAGCGGTTTCTACACCAGCCTCAATGGCGAACATTCATCGCGGGTCGCGGTGGACTACGCCAACTCCTACTACGCGGCGGCCTACACACCGCTCGGCGCGACGCTCGGGTACGACGCGCCGAAGCACGACTGGCAAGCCTGGGTCGACCTGCGCAACCTGACCAACCGGCGTTACGCGAACACGGTCACGCCGGGTTATGACGACAAGGGGCTGGACGTGGCGCGGTCGACGCCGGGGGATGGCATGGGGGTTTACACCGGGGTTTCCTGGAGCTGGCGTTAATCCGTAAAGTGTTTGATGTTGGCAGTGGGTGATTGCGGGCAAAGCGTACGTTCAGCGAACGAAGGCTGCATGCACCAGGCGCTGCAGCTGCGTTCGCTCCCACAGGCTCATCAGATCGAGCGGATTGGTGCCGTAACGTTGCCAGGTGTTCAGTGAACCTTGCCTGTTATCCGGTGCAATACAGCGCAGGCAGCACTCCAGAGCCGTCCCGCAGGTTGACAGCGTGACCTGCCAGCCGTCGATGTCGACAACCATTTGCTCGTCGCCGGAGCTGACGGGTTTCAGCGTTCGAACCTCTAATGCCACGTCCTTGAGCAGTTGATAGGCCTCGCGGGTGGAGACCGTGTTGGCGAAGGTTGTCATGCGTGATGTCCTTGTATGAGTCGCAGAAGTGTCGCGTGCGCACTGGTCGCTTTCAAGGTGGGCACAGCAAGTCGCAGATTCGTTGCAACCCATCACTCCATCCTTGCTCCCCCTTCGTTTTACTGTCATCGTTCGCGCAATTGGTAATCTTTCTTGTTTGAGAAATTTTTGCGCATGCATGACTTTCCTGTAGCTGACGGTGATATAGCCCGTCGCCAGCAGACCATCACCACCCTCTACAGCGACCATCATTCCTGGTTGCACGGTTGGCTGCGCAAGAAACTCGGCTGCTCGCAACATGCCGCCGACCTGGCCCACGACGCGTTTATCCGCATCCTGCTGCTGGCCGACCCCCATACCATCAAGGAACCCCGCGCCTTCCTGGCCACCACGGCGGGGCGCTTGATGATCGATGGCGCGCGTCGGCGGCGCATCGAAAAGGCCTACATGGAAGCCCTGGCGATCCAGAGCGAAGATGCCGGCATGCCGGACCCGGCGGCGATTCATGTGGCACTGCAGGCCCTGGAACGCATTGCCGAAATGCTCATCGGCCTGCCCGCCAAGGCCCGCGAGGCATTCCTGCTCAGTCGCCTCGACGGGCTGACCTACAGCGAAATCGCCGAACAACTGCAGGTGTCTTCCAGCACCGTGAAGAACTACATCTCCAGTGCGTTGGTGCATTGCTATCACACCCTGCACGGGGCGGACCCGCTGTCGTGAGTTCCGAGCAGATCATCAGTGAAGCCGCCCGCTGGCTGACGTTGTTGCACGACGACCACGTGACCGAGGCCGACCGCGCGGCCTTCGAGAAATGGTGCCAGGCCGATCCACGGCATGCCGTCGCCATCGAGCGCATGCGCAGCCTGTGGGGCAGCCTCGACGAGTTGCCCGCTGCCCCAGCGCGCATGGCCCTGAACCGTGCATTTGCCCCACAGAAAACAAGGTTCGCCGCCCGTAGCACCCAGGCCGTCGCGCTGTTGGGTGTGTTGCTGTGCGGCTGGGCCGGGATTGAGCGCCTGCCGGTGTGGATGGCCGACCAACGCACCAGCGTGGGCGAACGGCGCCAGGTGGCACTGACCGACGGCAGCCAGGTGCAGCTCAACAGCAACTCGGCACTGGACGTGAAGTTTGACGGCCACCAACGGGTGATCGAACTGTTGCAGGGCGAGATGTGGGTCGAGGTGGCCAAGGACGCGCAACGGCCGTTTGTGGTGCACACCGACCAGGGCACGGCCACGGCGTTGGGCACGCGGTTCCTGGTGCGCAAGGCCGAGGATGGCGCGACCGTGGTCACCGTGATCGAGTCCACCGTGGCCGTCAAAGGCACCGTTGCGGGCGACGTGAAAGTGCCGGCGGGGCAGAAGTCCACGCTCCAGGACGGCCGTGCCGGCACCCCACAACCCATCGGCAACGCCGACCCGGACGCCTGGACCCGTGGTTTGCTCAAGGTCGACGACCAACCCCTGAGCGAGGTCCTGCAAACCCTCGCCGGTTACCGCCATGGGCTGGTGCGCTTTGATCCGCAGGCGCTGCAAGGGATGCGCGTGTCCGGGGTATTCAAGCTCGACGACACCGGCGCGGCATTGGCGTCACTGGCCGATAACCTGCCGATCAAGGTGGAGTACTTCACGGATTTGGTGGTGGTGATCAAGCCGCTGTAAAAAGTCTGAATAAAAACTGCTCTCATTCATACCCGATTTTCCGACATGGCCGTCATGACTAATAGAACCCCCATTTCCCAGGACTTCTCATGTCGCGCCTTGCTCGTCCTTTACAGCCATTGACCCTTTCAGTGGCGATGGCGTTTGCCGCCGTACCCCTGCTGACCGTTCAAGCGTCCTACGCGGCTGAAAGCGCTGCGTTCTCCATTCCCGCCGGTGACCTGAGCCAGGCCCTCAACAGCCTCGCCGAACAGGCGGGCCTGGTATTGGCCTTTGATTCGAGCCTGACCCGCGGCAAACGCAGCAATGGCCTGAACGGGCAATACAATACCGACGCCGCCCTGGCCCAAGTGTTGGCCGGCAGCGGCCTGCAAGCCCTGAAGATCGCCGACCACCGCTACCGTCTCGAAGCCATCCCGCACACCGATGGCGCCATGGAGTTGCAGGCCACCACCATCAGCGGCGCGTACCAGTCGGAAAGCCCCACCGGCCCGGTGTCTGGCTACGTGGCCACCCGCAGCCTGTCGGGCACCAAGACCGACACCGCACTGATCGAAACCCCGCAGTCGATCTCAGTGGTCACCAAAGACCAGATGCGCGCGCAGAACGCCGAGAGCCTCAACCAGATCCTGCGCTACAGCGCTGCCGTGATCCCGGAAACCCGTGGCTCCACCGCCTCGCGTCTCGACCAGTTGACCATCCGTGGCTTCACCCCGGCGACCTACCTCGACGGCCTGCGCATGCCGTCGAGCCGGGATGCCTTGCCGCAAAAAGACGCCTTCGACCTGGAGCGCGTCGAAGTGCTGCGCGGGCCGGCGTCGGTGCTGTACGGGCAGGGCACCCCCAGCGGCGTGATCAACATGGTCAGCAAACGCCCGCTGGACACGCCGTTCCATGAAGTCGGCGTCGAGTACGGGACCTTCAACAAGAAGCGCACGACCTTTGACTTGAGTGGCCCGCTGGACGACCAAGGCGTTTATTCCTACCGCGTTGCCGGCCTGTTCGACGATGCCGACGGGCAGATCGACCACACCGAAACCCGGCGTCAATCCCTGTCCACCGCCTTCACCTGGCGCCCGGACGACAACACTTCGCTGACCTTGCTCGGGCATTTCCAGAAAGACCCCAAGGGCGCGTCCTACGGCTCGATGCCAGCCTGGGGCTCGGTGCTGCACAGCCCGACGGGGCGCAAGATCGACGTGGATTTCTACGACGGCGAAAAAAGCTTCGAGAAGAGTGACCGCGAGTATTACTCCATCGGCTACGCCTTCGAGCATCACTTCAACGATGTCTGGACCGTGCGCCAGAATGCGCGCTACCTGCGCAGCGAAGGGCAATACCGCAGCCTCTACAGCAACTACCTGGAGAGCGATTACCGCACCATCCGCCGCTCGACCATCGCCAGCGACGTGAATATCGACGCCTATGCCCTCGACAACCAGTTGCAGGCCAAATTCGACACCGGGCCGTTGCAGCACACCGTGCTGATGGGCGCCGATTACCAGAACACCAGCACCGACACCAAGTCGGGCAGCGGCGTGTACACGGCAGGGCCTACGCTGGATATTTTCGACCCGGTCTACGGCGCGGCCGTGCCGGTGCCGGCCTACACCAGCGACGCCACCTCGCGCAGCGAGCAAACGGGGGTGTACCTGCAAGAGCAGATGAAGTGGGACAAATGGGTGCTGTTGATGGGCGGGCGTTATGACTGGGCCAGCACCGACAACAGTACCCTGGCGATGACCACCCAGAAAAAGACCAAGTCGTCCCAGGACAGCAAGGCCTTCACCGGCCGCCTGGGCCTGGTCTACCTGTTCGATAACGGCCTGGCGCCGTATGTCAGCTACTCGGAATCGTTCCAGCCGCAATCCGGCACGGGCTACGGCGGTTCGACGTTCCAGCCGACCGAGGGCAAGCAGACGGAAATCGGCATCAAGTACCAGCCGCCGGGCAGCAACAGCTTCATCACGGCTGCCATTTTCGACCTGCGCCAGACCAACGTACCGACGCTGGACCCGGACGCTTCCCACCTGTGCAACGGCTCCCGCTGCCAGATTCAGGACGGTGAAGTGCAATCCCGCGGGTTTGAACTGGAAGGCAAGGCCAGCCTGAACGACAACCTGGATATCACTGCGGCCTATGCCTACCTGGATAACCGCATCAGCAAATCCAACAACACCGTGCGTTATGCGCCCATCAGCGACATCGGTGTCGGCCCGGCGGTGGCTGCCGAAGGCACTACTACCTACGCCGTACCACGTCATACCGCGTCGGCCTGGGCGGATTACACCCTGCACGACGGCACGCTGAAGGGCTTCGGCGTAGGCGCCGGTGCGCGCTATGTCGGTTCTTCCTGGGGCGATACCGCCAACACCCTGAAGGTGCCGGGCTACACCTTGTTCGATGCAGCGGTGCACTACGACATCCCGCACATCAATCGTCAGGGTGACAACCTGCGCCTGGCAGTGAACGCCACCAACCTGGCGAATAAAGAGTACGTCGCGTCCTGCTATTCCTACTCGTGGTGCTGGTATGGCTCGCAGCGTACCGTGCAGGCCAGTGCGACCTATCAGTGGTAAATAAAAAGGCCTTGGCGAAAGGATTCGGGAGCAGCATCGCCAAGGCCGAAAAGCGTTAGTTCGCCACCGGCTCAATCAGCTTGGAAACCACCGGCGCCTGCCACTGCTCCAGGGCATCAATCAGGGCGCCGGGGTCTTCGTTGAACATCAGCATCCGGCTGTGTTCGACCTTCATGAAGCCTTCCTTCACGGCGTGATCCAACAGGGCGCGCACCGGGTTGAAGAACCCCTCCGTATTCAGGCACGCCACGCCCTTGTGGTGTTCGCCGACCTGGGTCAGCGTGGCCGCCTCGAACAACTCCTCCAGGGTTCCCAGCCCGCCGGGCAAGGCAATGAAACCGTCGGCGCAGTCGCTCATGCGTGTCTTGCGGCTGCGCATGTCTTGAGTCACTTCATGGTGGGTAAGCCCGGCGTGGGAATGGCCGCGGTCATGCAGTAACTGGGTGATCACGCCGATGACTTCGCCACCTTCAGCCAGCGCAGCATCCGCCACCACGCCCATCAAGTCCTTGTGGGTGCCGCCGTAGACCAGGCGTATGCCGCGCCGGGCGATTTCCCGACCGAGGGCTTGGGCGCCATCCGCATAGCGCGGGTTGAAGCCGAAATTGGTACCGCAGAAAACTGCAAGGCTGCGCAGGGGAGTGGGCATGGGCATTCCAGGCGGGTGAGGACAGGCTGTCCAGCATGGCGCCACTCGCCGGTGGGCAAAAGAGCCAAGAACCGGCTGGCGGATCAGGCCATGAGTGCGTCCAGGATGCGTTTTCCAAGGGCTTCGGCGATGGCCTCGGACTCGATATTGGCAAAGCCCAGCAGCAGGCCGGGGCCGGTCTGGCCTTGAATATTCCAGTCGCTCAAGGCTTCGGCATAAATGCCGGCCTGCGCCAGGCGTTCCACGCACAGGCGGTCTGACTGTTGTGCATTGAGGCGCAGGATCAAGTGCATCCCGCCCGGCTGGGCGTCAATCGAAATATGCTCGCCCAAGGCCTTGCGCAAGCCCCTGGCGGTGGCCTCCCGACGCTCACCGTAGAGTTTGCGCATGCGCTGGATATGCCGCGCAAAATGCCCCTCGGTCATAAACGTTGCGACGATCGCCTGGGTCAACTCCGGGCAGCCCCCGAGGAAGGTCTGGCTGACATGTTCGAAGCGTTCCACTTGAGCTGCCGGCACCACCAGATAGGCCAGGCGGATGCCGGGGAACAAAACCTTGCTGAAGGTTCCGGCGTACAGCACTCGGCCGTCGCGGTCCAGGCTCTTGAGGGCCGGCAGCGGGCGGCTCACGTAGCGGTATTCGCCGTCGTAGTCGTCCTCGATGATCCAGGCCTGCTGGCGACTCGCCCAATCCAGCAGTTCCAGGCGCCTGGGCAAGGACAGCGAGACACACAGCGGGCTTTGATGGGCCGGCGTGACCACTACGGCGCGGGCGCCTTTGCCCTGTTGCACGGCCCGGGATACCTGCATGCCATCCGGGTCCACCGGCACCGGTATGGCCTTGATATTCAGGTAATCCAGCAACGGCCGGGTGAACAGGTAGCCCGGGTCTTCCACCAGCACCCGATCGCCCGGTTCCAGCAGTGCGTGGGCGATCAGCCCCAGCGTGTTGCGGTAGCCCGAGGTGACGAAGACTTGTGCCGGCGAGCAGTGAATACCCCGGGCAACCTGCAAGTAGCTGGCAATCGCCGTGCGCAGCGAGTGCAGGCCGAACACGCACGGGTTGGCCATGTCGGCGACCTGGGTGGCCCGCACGCAGCGGGCGGCGATTTTCGACCAGATCTTGCGAGGGAACGCGTCCAGTGCGGGCAGCCCCATTTGAAACGGCAACACGGCGGCCTTGTGCCGCACGGCATTGTGGTCGCTGGCCGTCATGGGGCGCTCCGGCAGGCTGGCCTTGATCCCTTCAGCCACCACCGTGCCGGCCTGGCCTCGGGGCTGGATATAACCCTCGGCTGCCAGCAGCGAATAAGCCGTATCGATGGTGCCCCTGGCCAACCCCAGCTCCTTGGCCAGGGCCCGGGCTGCGGGTATGCGTTCGCCCGGCTTGAGCAAACCGTCGGCAATCGCGCTGCGGAACCGCCAGTAAAGTTGCCGGTAAATCGGCTCCGCGGCGCCGGCGTCCAGCGGTGAAAAGGCCTTGATCGAAGTGCTCATCCGGCGGCGGGTCCTGTTCAGGTGGCGAAATAATCGTGCAGCGCCTGGTCGGTCTGGCGGCGCGTCTGGGCCAGAGTTTCCGGGCGGGAAGCGGTGCCTTCGACGGTGAAGAAGGTCACGTCATGCAGGCCGATCATGCCCAGTATGGTTTTCAGGTACGGCGTCAGGAAGTCCGGCTGGTGCGCGCGCTCCCCGGAAAACCGCCCGCCTGAGGCGATGGCGACGAACACTGGCCGGTCCTGCAACAGGCCGATCTTGCCCTGGGCCGAGATATCGAAGGTGCGGCGCACCCGTGCGATGTGATCGAGCCATAGCTTGAGGGCCGCGGGCACCGAGTAGTTATGCATGGGGGTGGCGATCACCACAATGTCGGCCAGCTCCAGTTCCTGAACAAGCCGCTCGGACTGGGCCATCGACCCCTCGGACGAGACGTCCACGAGGGACTGCTGGGACGTTGCATAAGGCTCGTCCACCGGTGCCAGGGCATTTGCGGCAATGCCGCGCTGGATCACCTCGGCGTCTGGATGCCGCTGGCGCAGGCATTCAATGATCTTGAGGGAGAGGGCGTTGCTCTCCGACGCTTGCCCGCGAGGGCTGGCACTGACATGGAGGATATTCATGGTGCGTTGCTTCCTGGATGGATGGCCCTCAGTCTACGAACCCCATGACCCAGGCCAAAGAGCCAAGAATCAAGATTCAGAGTAGGCCATATCCGGGCATTCATGGTCTGGTGTTCAAGCCAGATCATGGCTCTTTTGGGGTAGGCCATGGCGCCGCAAGATGGCGGCTTCATCCAACCGCTACAGGACTTCACCATGACAACGCGTCTCGACTACTCCAAAGCTTCCCCTGAAGGTTACAAGGCGTTCGGCGGGGTTTACGTCTACCTGCAAAACAGCGGCCTGTCCAAGGAGCTGATCGACCTGGTCTACCTGCGGGTTTCGCAAGTCAACGGCTGCGCCTTTTGCATCGACATGCACTCGCGGGACCTGCTCAAGCAAGGCCTGGCCGTGGACAAGCTGGTGCTGGTGCCAGTGTGGCACGACGCTGGCGCAGTCTTCACCCAGCGTGAGCGCGTGGCGCTGGCCTTTGCCGAAGCCGTGACCGCCAGTGATGTTTCGGACGCCGACTATGCGGCAGCGGCCGCCGAGTTCAGCGACAAGGAACTGGCTGACCTGACCTACGGCATCGCCTTGATGAATGCCTTCAACCGACTGGGCATCACCTTCCGTACCACGCCAGCGGCAGCTGCCAAGGCATAGCCAACGCTGATTCGGTGTGGCGGGGCTGCTCGCCACACACCCACTGTATTTCCTGAGGGCTCATCCCATGGCATGGCTACTGCTCGGCTTGGCCGGCATCCTTGAAATCGCCTTCGCGTTCGCGATGAAGGCCTCGGACGGTTTCACCCGATTCACCCCCGGATTGCTCACCGTCGTGACCGGCGTTTCCAGCGTGATCCTGCTGTCGATGGCACTGCGCACCCTGCCGGTGGGCAGCGCCTACGCGGTCTGGACTGGAATCGGCGCAGCGGGCACCGCGATCCTCGGCATGGCATTGCTGGGCGATTCCACCGCGCCATTGCGGGTTTTGTGCATCGTGCTGATCCTGGCCGGCGTGATCGGCCTGAAACTGGTCTCCGCCAACTAGTGCTGCCTGCGAGCGGGTATTTCTCGGAGATGGCCTTTTAACATTCCCACCCACTCTTTATCATCCGCCCCCAGCAACTCCGGCCATGGAGACGCTCCATTCACTAAGGAAGTCGTAATGCACATTGGAAAAATGCTGGGGTTGGCCCTGATCACGTTGTCGATGGGCGGCTGCGCCAGCTTCACGAAAGACGAAGTGGCACCCGTCACGCTGCCGTCGAAGGCCAGCTACGCCAACAAACCGAACGTCTACGTAGACTTCAAGTTCTACCAGGGCGAGCCGACAAATGCCGCCGCGGCCGAAGTCCCACAAGCGCGTGACATGCTCAAGCCACAGCTGCAGAAAGTCCTGACTGACTCCGGCCTGTTTGGTCGCGTGACCCTGGATGAATTCCAGAAGCAGCCAGGCGATTACAGCCTGCGCCTGAAGGTCTACAACCATCCACCGGGTGGCGGCCAACTGGTATTGGCCTTTATCAGCGGCTTTACCTTCACCATCATTCCGGCGCTGGGGACTGATCAGTACACCATGAAGCTGGAATCGGTGGACGCACAAGGCCAGGCGCTGAGCACCGGCACCAACCACGACTCGATCAATACCTGGATGGGCATCTGGTTCATCCCGTTGATGGCCAATACGCCGAAAGACGCGGTGACCGATACCTTCACCCGCCAGGTCAATGCCCTGCTCAAGCAAATGGTCGACGGTAATAACCTGAAGTATTCGGCGCTGGATGCCGGCGTGCCACGGGCGTGACACGTAACTGAACGTTTGAAACAGCTGCGAGGGCAGGGTGGCCGATCCTCGCAGCCCAGGCCTTACTTAAGCGCCTTGATGAACAACGGGTCGCTGTACAGCGACTTGAGCAAATCCCGCACCATCGGGTTGTAGGCGTTGGCGGCATTCGGGATCGCAATGAACCCGAAGAACGAACTGGGCCAGGTGTGATTCACTTCCTTGGTCGCGTCGTACACCACGTCATTGCCCTTGAGCAGGGTAAACCGCGCGGCCAGGGTGCCGTTGCCGGAGCCCATGCCTGCCGACAGCGAATTCTTCACCACCAGCACTTGCAGATGACGTTCTGCTTGCGGGTTCAGCAGGCCTGCCAGTTGCAGTTCCTGGGTGATTGCAGCCTGGATATGCGCCGGAATGCTGCCACTGGGCGAGCGGATCGGGTTGGCACGTACAGACAACGAGCCTTCGCCCGACGCGGCCGTCACCTGGGCATTGCTGACGGGTTGCAGCGGCGCTGCCTGCTTGAGGACCTGGACGTTATCGAAGTTCGGCTCGTATTGCGTCATGGTGACGCCGCAGCCTTGCAACAGCAGCGCGAGCAATGGGGTCAACAGTAGAAGCTTTTTCACGGCGTTTCCTTGCGTGAGTGTGGGAGAGCGCCGCGATTATCGTCAGGCAATGGGCCATCGGCAACCAATAGTGGCAAAATGCCTGAATGGCAACGCTGTTACTCGGTTCGGTTTCAGGTCGGAAAATTCACCGATAAGGCAATTTGCTGGCCCCTTTGTAACAAAATCCTCGCCAAAATCACTTTTATTTTCAGGTGGTTAGGCGGGATGCAAATGCGCAATGTTGGAATCATGCTGATCGCCTGTTCCCTGGCGGGTGGGGCGGTTTCGGTTGAGGCACGGGAGCTGCGGGACAACGACAAGTACATGTGCAGTTGGGGGGCTGGCACCGCCGCCCGGGCCCAGGAATTGAAGCTGTCGGGCGTCTCGCTGTACGCCGCGCGGCAGAAGCTGAAGACCTACCAGTTCAAGAAACCCTGGATGCACATGATGGCCATGGGCATCACCGAACAGACCTACGACAGCCGTTCGCGGGTCAAGCCCGAGGTGATTCGCCAGAGTTTTTATCAGGACTGTTTGCGCTACAAGCTGGCGCGTAAATAACCCTTATTTATCCAGCAGCAATTGGAGCCTTGAGAACGACTGGTCGTAGTTGGGCTCCCACGGAAAGCGCCCTTGTTTGTCCGGCCAGACCATTTGCAACGCAGGGAAATCAGCTTTGATCGAGGCGTAGAACCAGCCGGCATAACCGAGGTACTCGCGGTAGTGCCTGCGGTCTACAGGAATGAAGGCGATGCGCATGCCTTCGGCAATATCGTCATAGGGCTTGTAGGTTTCATAGGCGGCTTTTGCACCGGCAAAGCGGATCGCGGCGATGTTCAGCAACTGCTGGGCAATCTGCGGGGGCAGCCCGAATACGATGATTTCCGGTTGGCCGAAGTTGGCGTAGAACCCCAGGGAGTAGGCGAACGAAGGCTCACCGTCTTCAGCCCGCACATGCACATGGTGCCAGCCGATCTTCTTGATATCCGCCAACACCTTCTCGTCATATTCCGAATCTGCCTTGGGCAACTGGAATCCCGGAAGCGGGGCCTTGGCTGAAGTGTTCATCGAGAACAATGAGGCGGCGAAGAGGGCGACGGCGCGAATGATGTTCATCAGAGTCCTTTCTGCGGGATCAGGGGTTGAAAGCGCGATGAGGCTAGCAGTGTTGGGTTCGCTCGGCAAAGTGACCGATGCACCGCCCAGTACAAAATCTGCGTAAGCCTGTCCAACTTCGCCCCGGAGCCCGTCCGCATACTGGCCCCAGGTAACCGAAGAGGCACATGCCATGACCCGCTACGTCATCACTCCCAACGAAACCCCGTCCCTCGCCATCCACGGCGACGACGCCCGCTTCCCGCTGCGCCGGGTGTTCTGTGTCGGGCGCAACTACAGCGAACATGCCCGCGAAATGGGCCACGACCCCGACCGCGAGCCGCCGTTCTTTTTCATGAAGCCAGCTGATGCCGTGGTGCCCGCCGAGGGCGTGATCGCCTATCCGCCGCTGACCGCCGATCTGCACCATGAAGTCGAGTTGGTGGTGGCCATCGGCAAGGGCGGCGTGGACATCGCCCCGGAAGATGCGTTTGCGCATATCTGGGGTTACGGCTTGGGCATCGACCTGACCCGCCGCGACCTCCAGGCCCAGGCGAAAAAGCTGTCGCGGCCGTGGGAATGGGCCAAGGCCTTTGATGAGTCGGCACCTTGCACTCCGCTGCGGCCGGTGAGTGCCGTCGGCCACCCGGGCACTGGGCGAATCTGGCTCAAGGTGAATGGCGAGCAACGTCAAGTGGGCGATCTGGCAGACCAGATCTGGTCGGTCAGTGAGGTGATCAGCCACGCGTCCAAATCCGTGGCGCTGAAAGCCGGCGACTTGATCTTTACCGGCACCCCGGCGGGCGTCGGCGCCTTGCAACCGGGCGATGTGGTGACCGCCGGGATCGACGGCCTGGCGGAGCTGAGCTTCACCCTCGGCCAGGGTTGACGCTACAGTGGTGCCCAGGCCCTCCGAGAAGTACGTATGCCCGGCACCCGCATCACCACCTATGGCATGGAACAACGCAGCGACCGCTCCGACTTCTACATCCGCGACAAGCGGGGCAGGGCGGCGCTGACCAGTCCCCATCGCCACGAATATTTCCAGATCCAGATCAACCTGGGTGGCGACACCGTGCAGCACATCGGCGGTGCGGTGCGCCCGTTCCCGAAAAAGGCCCTGGCCTTTATCCTGCCCCATCGCCTGCACGTGATTCCCCATCCCGACGACGGCGACTTCATGCTGATCAATTTCAGCCAGGGTTTTTTCCTGCCGCAACTGACCTGCGACCCGCTGGACCTGGAAGACATCCCCATCGGCCAGGCGCCGGAGCTGTCGCCGTTCCGCTTCCAGGAGCAGCTGGACTTCATCCTCGACGACGCGGCCTTCGAAGAAGTCAAAGCCTGGCTGGAACACATGCGCACCCTGGACGCCCACCGCAGCTTCGGCGCCCGGGAGCGGCTCAAGGGTTACCTGTTCCAGTTGATCGGGCTGGTGTGCCAACAGTACGCCGAACCGCTCCAGGCGTTCGCCGCCAACAACGCCACCCGGCGTGGGCGCAAGGATGCCCTGGCCCGGGTGCAAGGCTACATCCGCGAGCATTTGCACGAGCCGTCGCTGAACCTGACGGATGCCGCCGCGGCGGTGTTCCTGTCGCCCAACTACCTGACCCACCTGTTGCGCAAGGAAACCGGCAAACCCTTCTCCCAGTTGGTGCTCGACCGGCGCATGCAACTGGCGCGCACGCTGCTGCTCAACAGCCCGCAGATGATCGGCGCGATTGCGCACCGTTGCGGGTTTACCGACGAGGCGTATTTTTCCCGGTGTTTCCGCAAGGCCCACGGGCTGGCGCCGGGGCAGTTCAGGCGGCGTGAGCAGGATTAACGCGCAATCCGGCTGACTGTTTTACAAATCCACCACAACCGATGTGTTTCAATTTACATACAATTGAGCGTCTCATCGGGAGGCGGTGCACATGGGTTCGGTTATACGGTTGGCAACTCCGGGCGATATCAATGCCATTTTCGACATTCGCACCGCCGTGGTGCAGAACCACTTAAGCCGCGAGCAGATGGCTGAGCTGGGCATTACCCCGCAAGTCGTCACCGACAGCATGCGCGAGGCGCCTTGCGTATGGCTTGCCGAACTGGACGGCAGGCCTGTCGCGTTTGCAATGGTTGATCTTGCCGAAGGCGAGGTGTTCGCCCTGTTTGTATTGCCGTCTCACGAGAACCTTGGGTTGGGCCGCCAATTGATGGCAGTGGCCGAGGCCGCGCTGTTCGAGCACCACGACACGCTCTTCCTGATCACGGATGGGCGGGATCAGATCCGTGCCAACGGTTTTTACCAGCGGCTTGGCTGGGCAGTGGTCGACACGGCCGAGGGCGACGATGTTCGCTATCAGAAACACAAGGTGCAATGAGTGTATGAGTGAGCTGGAACCCCCTCAATCCAACGCCTTGCGCTATTTTGGCGTCGGGGTTCTATGTGTCGCGGTGTTGTTGGGGACCTATTTCGTTCGGCTCAATGCCCAGGTAGACCGGCAGCGGGAAGAGGCGGCGGAGCGCCTGGCGTTATGCCGTCAGGCAGCCAGTGTTTCGCGCGCCACGCCCCAGGACGAACTTGTATTGGTGGATCCGTGCAAACACCTGTATCAGCACTATTTGAAGAAGCCCACGCACTTTTAATCAATAACCTTATTTTTATCGCGGAATTAAACAGCGAAGTTTGTTTAACGATGCGCTGTTATTGCACCAAAAAGTGGCATTTCCAATAATCGGATCCATTAAAAAAGTGTGGTTATTGAATGACTTAGCGCTGTTTTAATCCGACGAAAGGTTGAAAATTATCTTGTTACAAGTTTTCCCGCTGGGTAATATAGCCGGGCGTTCACCTCCCACGGTTTATGCATTTTTAAATCCCAAGTTTCCATCAGCTACTTGGGATTTTTTTTGCCCGCGATTCGGCTTTTGTGTCAATCCGCCACGTTGGCAAACTCTGCACGCATCCGGCCATTGCGCTTGGCCTGGTACAGCAACTTGTCGACGGCTTCGACAAAGGCCAGCGCCGCGCCGCCCGGCGTTACCGTGCAAGTGCCTACGCCCAGGCTCAGTGTCAGCAGGTCCGACACCGCAGAGTGCTCATGCGCGATCTGCTGCTGGCGGATCAAATGCAGGCAGCGTTCGGCCACGCGCCGTGCCGACTCGGCATCGGTTTCCGGCAGCAGCCACACAAATTCCTCACCGCCGATACGCGCAATGAAGTCCCGTGGCCGGTTGGCCGCCTGCGACAGCGTGCGTGCCACCTGGCGCAGGCATTCGTCGCCCTTGATATGCCCATAGAGGTCGTTGTACTGCTTGAAATAGTCGATATCCAACAGGATCAACGACAGCGGCAACTGGCTGCGCTGGGCGCTGGTCCATTCCCGCGCCAGCACGGTATCGAACATGCGCCGGTTGGCGATGCCGGTGAGGCCGTCCTGGAACGAATACTCCTCCAGCTGCTTCTGCAGGCGAATCAGGTGTTCTTCGGTCTTCTTGCGCTCGCTGATGTCGAACATGAAGCCGATCAGCGCCTGCACCTCGCCGTCCTTGCGCTCCACGTGCACCACGTCGCGAATCCACACGTACTCACCGCTGGCGGTCAGCGCCCGGTAATCGGCTTCATGATCGACCCCGGCCCGGGACTGCGAGACGCAGAAGTTGACCACGTATTCGCGGTCATCCGGGTGCATGCGTTCCACCCAATCATCCACGGTGGCCCAGCTCTGTGGCGTCCAGCCCAGCAGCGCCTCGATTTGCGGGCCGATGTAGCTGAAGGTCATGGTCGGCCAGTCGATGCGCCAGGGGATGGCCTTGGTCGATTCCAGCAACGTCTTGTACACAGCACTGTCGGGTTCGATCAAAGGTTCGATACTCATGCGGGGTGCTCTCGGTGTCGGAAAAAACCAGAGCATCTGGCCATCATCGCCAGGAAGCAAGCCCTTCGCGTGGCATCGGATAAGAGGGGGGCTGTGTGGTTTTTCTGGCGTCAGCCGGCCAGCGGTTTTAGCCGAAATGCGCACCAAGTATCACTTTTGAATTAATTCCCGGGCAGTTTGAAAAAGCTCATCTACCCTAGACGGATCACGTCCTCCGAGCCCCGTACAGGGAAGGGTGCCCGCATGATTTCGATCGCCGAGTTTCGCCACATCATGGAGTCGGGCTTCCTGCCCCTCGCCTGTGACTGCTCATTGAACAGCGACGGTTCGCTGCGCATCAACATCTTCGACCCGGCCTCCGGGCGCGTCGACCTGCTGCTGCCCCGTGTGTCGCCCCAGGGTCTGGACAGCATCCGTTCCATCTCAAACCTGATTGGCGAACTGCGCACCGAGATCAAGGCCGGGCGCAGGGGTTTTGCAGCGGTCAGTTAGCGGATCAGGAGATCGCTTGTGCCGTCGGGGTAGTCACTACCCCGTAACCGCGCCAGCAGCAATGCTCGCGGTGCCCCGGCAGGAACACGCAGCCGCCAAGGTTCATGAGCAGGACGGCGGCAACCAGCAGTGAAATTCGACGAGACATGGTGATTTCCTCAAGGTGATGGGCGTCGCCAACCAACAGAACGCGCCTGTCGATTACCAACGGTTAACCCTTGAACGCGGCCATATGGATAAATCCGTCGCGACCTTTCAACAATTTCATCAACTCCCCGCAAACCCTGGGCAATACTGGCCCTGCCTGCCGTCCTGAGCGGTCGCGATAAAAAGTTCTTTTTGTTGCGACGGATTTTCGGACACCTGCCGTTCAACCCTACAACTGCGATCACTGGCGATCGCCGATGAAGGAGTTGTCATGAGACTTGCACGACCGCTGGCCAAATTACGTTATGCCCTGTTGATCCCGCTGGCACTGGCCGCCCTGGTCAGCACGCCGACCTTTGCCCAGACCGAAGTGATCATCCGCGAAGCGCCACCGCCGATGCGCGTCGAGGCCGTTCCCGTCGAACGCCCTGGCTATGTGTGGGATCGCGGGCACTGGCGCTACGAAGGGCGCGGTTATGCCTGGGTACCGGGCCACTGGCAGCCGGTGATGCGCAACGCCCGTTGGGAACCTGGCCACTGGGAATCGCGCGGCCCCAACTGGTACTGGAGAGAAGGGCACTGGATCCGCTGAGCATTCCGTCAACCTGACCCTTAGCCACCGGACCGAGACTTGCCCTATTGAAAGACACTGATCCGGACGTTGAGCTGTTGGCCCGCATCGGTAACAACGAACCGGCGGCCATCAACGAAATGGTGACGCGCAAACTGCCGCGTTTGCTCGCGCTCGCCAGTCGGATCCTCGGGGATGCCGACGAGGCCAGGGACGTGGCCCAGGAAAGCTTCCTGCGTATCTGGCGCCAGGCTGCAAGCTGGCGCAGTGGCGAAGCGCGTTTCGACACCTGGCTGCACCGCGTGGCACTCAACCTGTGCCAAGACCATTTGCGTCGGCGCAAGGAGCGCCCGCTGCACGATGAGGAGGCGATGAGCGAGGTGGTCGACACAGCGCCTGCGCCCGATGAACAGCTGGAAGCGGCCGCCCGCAGTGAGCACATGGCGGCGGCGTTAGCGTCGCTGCCTGATCGCCAGCGTGAGGCGATTGTGTTGCAGTATTACCAAGAGCTGTCGAATATCGACGCCGCGGCGCTGATGAACATCAGCGTCGAGGCACTGGAGAGCTTGCTGTCACGGGCCCGGCGCAACCTGCGCAGTTACCTTGACGACACACCCGGGCCCGCCCGCCCAGGAAGGGGAAAACCATGACGCCTGAACGATTTGCCCAATTGGCCGAGGCTTACGGCGGCCACTTGCACCGTTGGCCGCGCGCCGAACAGGCCGAGGCCCAGGCCCTGCTGGATGCAGGCGATGCCAGCCTCCTTGAGGTGCTGCATCAGGCGCGATGGCTCGACGGCCAGCTGGACGGCTATCAACTGGCACCCGTCGACCCGGCGCTGGCGCGGCAGATTCGTCAATCGTTTCCCCAGCGCCAGTCCTTCTGGGCGCGCTACGCCGGCTGGCTGTCGCCGGCCGGTTTTGTTGGCGTGGGCATCGCCGGGGTCGCCGCCGGAATCCTGGTGGCATCGTTGAGCGTGCCGTTGCCCATGCTTGGCCCTGAAGTACTGCCGAGTGTCTTCGACCAGGGCGACGCCGAAGTCGTCTTCACCGTCAACGCCGAGGAAAGCGAGCAATGACCCCGTCACCCAAGTACCTGAAGCCGCTGCTGGTTGTGTCGGTGTTGTTCAACGTGTTTTTGATCGGCGGTGTCGGCGGTGGCTTGTACCATTGGTTGGCGAACACCAAGCCCGCCGAGGCGGTGGTTAACCAGCATGGCCTGCGCCAGGCGATGGTCAAGCTGCCGCCGGAACGGCGCAAGGAACTGCGCCAGTTGTTGCGCCAGAACCGCGCCGACAGCCAGCCGCTGGTACTTGCCGGGCGCGAGGCGCGGCTGGACGTGATCAAGCAACTGGAGGCGCCGACTCTCGACCGTGAGGCGTTGGTGACGGATTTGGGCAAGGCCCGGGAGGCGGACATGGCGCTCAGGGCGCTGGTGGACAACACCCTGGCGCAGTTCGCCAGCACCTTGCCCCGGGATGAGCGCCAGCGGTTGGTGGAGGCGTTGTATATGAAGGGGCAGGCGAAGGGCAAGGTCGCCAAGAGCCACTGATGATCGTTCCCACGCTCTGCGTGGGAACGCCGCCCCGGACGCTCTGCGTCCAGTTGGCGATGCAAGGTTCAAGTCTTGCGCAGTGGTGACGCGGAGCGTCACGGTATGCGTTCCCACGCAGAGCGTGGGAACGAGCATTAATAACCGAGACGGGCGACGGATTTTCCCGGGTCGCGGCGTTTAACCCGGGTAGGCCCGCCACTCAGGCGAAGGCCAATCTCATTGGGGAACCGTGCCATGTCCCGCCTATTCAAAGCTACGCTGGCCGCCACGTTGATGGCGGCTGCGTTGTCCGGTTGTATTGTCGAGCCTGTTCATCCGCGGCGTCCGCCGCCTTTGGTCGAGGTGGTGCCGGTGGCGCCGGCGCCAGGGTATCAGTGGGTGCGGGGGCACTATCGCTGGGGGAACGGGCAGTGGTTATGGGTGCCGGGGCATTGGCGGTACTGATCCACCACACGTTCAACTGCGACACCTAAACCCTGTGGGAGCTGGCTTGCCTGCGATGGCGTCACCGCGGTGTTACTGACAGACCGAGGTGCCTGCATCGCGGGTAAGCCCGGCTCCCACAGGTGATAGGGGCTCTGTCAGGACTTTCCTGAATGTCTCCACCAGCGGCCGCAAGTTGATCCGATGCCACGCCGCCCACAGCGGCGTGGTGTAGGTCAGCCACGGCAGTTCTCGCAACACCACACCCGGTGGCGCATTGCGGCTCAGACCCTTCTGCACCATCGCTACACCCAACCCCGACGCTACCAATCCCAACGCGGTAAACGGCTCGCTGGCTTCCATCGGAATCTGCGGGGTAAACCCTGCCCGAATGCACGCCGCAACAAAGTCATCCGCCGGGTTTGCACCCGCTTTGCGCTGCACGCCAATCCATTGCTGCTCGGCCAGATGCTCAGGCAGCAACTCGCTGACGCTGGCCAGCGGATGCTGCTCGGGCAGCGCCAGCAGCATCGGATCGTCCAGCACTTGCAATGCCATCAGGTCCGGGTCATCCGCCGCCGGTGGTTCACCCACCAGAGCGATATCCAGGCTGCGTTGGCGCAGGCCTTCCAGCTGTTCGGCGGAGGGCAGGTTGTACAGGGCGATATGCACGTTGGGCCGCGCGTCACGCAGTACCTTCAGGGCGTTGGGCAGCACCCCCGCGTGCATGGCGTTTTCGATGTAGCCGATGCACAGTCCGCCTTCTTCGCCTTTGCCCAATCGCCGGCCCAATGACTCCAGGCGGTTGGCGTGGGTCAGCAGCGCCTTGGTTTCGGCGAGGAACGTCTGGCCGTCGCGGGTCAGGCGGATGCGCTGTTGGCTGCGCTCGAACAGGGTCAGGCCCAGGCGCTCTTCCAATTGGGCAATCTGCCGGCTCAGGGGCGATTGGGAGATGTGCAACCGTTCGGCAGCACGCCCCACGTGTTCTTCTTCAGCGACTACAACGAAGTAGCGCAATTGGCGGAAGTCGATCATGTCAGACCTTAAGGGACTCAAGTTGGTCGCAGTATGTCTTGGACGGTCCGATCTCTGCAATCTACGATCTGCTCAACGGTCAACACAGCGACCTTGAACAATCTTGAGGATTTACCCCATGAGCTTGAAAGACAAACTGCCCGGCGTGCTGGGTTTTGGCACCGCCCCCTTGGGCAACATGTTCCGTGCGATTCCTGAAGAGGAGGCGCAAGCCACCGTTGAAGCAGCCTGGAACCAGGGCGTGCGTTACTTCGACACCGCCCCGTTCTACGGCTCGGGCCTCTCGGAAATCCGCCTGGGCCAGGCCCTGTCCAAGTACAACCGTGACGACTATGTGCTCAGCACCAAGGTCGGCCGGGTGATCCTGGATGAAGTGGAAGAAAGCGCCCGCGACCTCGGCGAGAAAAGCGGCGTGTTTGAACATGGCCGGCCGAACAAGATGGTCAACGACTACAGCGCCGATGCCACCCTGCGCTCCATCGAAGACAGCCTCAACCGCCTGCAAACCGACCGCCTCGACATCGTGTGGATTCACGACATCGCCCAGGATTTCTACGGCGATCAATGGCTGGACTACTTCAATCAGGCGCGCACCGGTGCTTTCAAGGTGCTGACCCGCCTGCGTGAAGAAGGCGTGATCAAGGCCTGGGGCTTGGGCGTCAATCGGGTCGAGCCTTGCGAGTTGACCCTGGACCTGGCCGAAGCCCAGCCCGACGGTTTCCTGCTTGCCGGTCGCTACACCTTGCTCGACCATGAACGCGCCTTGCAGCGCTTGATGGATGCAGCCCAGGCGCAGAACGTCGAGATCGTGGTCGGTGGCCCTTACAGCTCCGGGATCCTGGCGGGCGGCGCACATTTTGAGTACCAGAAAGCCAGCCCGGCGATCATCAGCAAGGTCGAGCAGATCAAGGCGATTGCCGCGGCCCATGGCGTGAGTGTGAAAGCCGCTGCACTGCAATTCTCCCTGGCCCACCCGGCAGTGGCGGCAGTGATTCCGGGTGCCAGTCGTCCGGGGCGCATTGCTGAAGACGTCGCGGCGTTGTCAGAGAAGATTCCCGCAGCCTTTTGGCAGGCCCTGCGCGAGGCACGATTGATTTCGGCCCGTGCACCGCTGCCGCTCTAACCACAGGAACGCGAACATGAAAATTGATATCAGTGGCAAAGTCGCAATCGTCAGTGGCAGCACCGCCGGCATAGGCCTGGGCATCAGCCAGGCGCTGGCGCAATCCGGCGCTACGGTGGTGGTGATCGGGCGTGAATCGGGCAAGGTCGACGAGGCGCTGGCGACCATTCGCCAGGCCGTGCCCGGCGCGGATCTGCGTGGGCTGGTGGCGGACCTCGGTACGGCCGAGGGCGCTGAAAAGCTGTTCGCCGCCGAGCCGCGCGCCGACATCCTGGTGAACAACCTCGGGATCTTCAACGACGTCGATTTCTTCGACGCCCCCGACAGCGAGTGGACGCGTTTCTACGAGGTCAACGTGATCTCCGGTGTGCGTTTGTCGCGGCATTACACGCCGGGCATGGTCGAGCAGGGCTGGGGCCGGGTGATCTTTGTGTCGTCGGAATCCGGGGTGGCAACGCCGGCTGACATGATCAATTACGGCGTGACCAAAAGCGCCAACCTGGCGGTGTCCCATGGCTTGGCCAAACGCCTGGCGGGCACCGGGGTGACGGTCAATTCGATCCTGCCGGGGCCGACCTTTACCGATGGCCTGGAGCACATGCTCAAGGACGCCGTGGCCAAGTCCGGGCGCAGTGCGCGGGACGAGGCCGATGTGTTTGTGCGCAATGCGCGGCCGACGTCGATCATCCAGCGCGCAGCGAATGTGGATGAAGTGGCGAATCTGGTGGCGTACATTGCTTCACCGTTGTCCTCTGCCACCACCGGTGCCGCGTTGCGGGTCGACGGCGGTGTTGTCGACAGCATGGCGATCTGATTTTTCTTGAATGGTTTGGAGTGTTAATCGTGGCAAAAGCATCTGCTGTTATTGAAATCCCGGTTTCGGCCGAACAGGTTTGGCAATTGGTCGGCGGCTTCAATTCGCTGCCGGACTGGCTGCCCTTTATCGTCAAGAGCGAGCCGAGTGAAGGCGGGCGCGTGCGCCACCTGCAAACGGCGGATGGCGGGGTGGTGGTGGAACGGTTGCAACGCTTTGATGATGCGGCGCGTACCTACAGTTATTCGATCAGCGAGTCGCCGTTTCCGGTGAGTGAGTATCTGGCGACGTTGAAGGTTGAGGCGCTGGGTGACAGCTCCGCGAAGGTGACCTGGTCGGGCGTGTTCACTCCGGTGGCCGGTGTGACGGATGCGGCGGTGGAGGAGTTGTTCAGCGGTGTCTACAGCGGTGGGCTGGATGCGTTGCGGGGTAATTTTCCGGGCTGAATGAAGATCAAATGTGGGAGCGGGCTTGCTCGCGAATGCGGTGGATCAGTGCCAGATGGGTTGACTGACACTCCGCATTCGCGAGCAAGCCCGCTCCCACATTGGTTTTGTGGTGTTCTTCAGGCTTCAGGCTTCGGGCATCAGTTGTTGGCGGCATTCGAGGATCAGCTTTGCGCCGCCTCGTTCGCTGCTGCCGACTTCCAGTTTGAAACCGTGCAGGTTGATGATCGCGGCGACAATCGACAGCCCCAAGCCAAACCCGCCTTGCTGTTGATTGCCTTCGTCCACCCGGTAAAACCGCTGGAACACTGCCGCACGTTCAGCTGCGGGAATCCCGGGGCCGGAGTCGAGCACTTCAATGCGGGTGCTGCCGGCATCGTTCACGCCGCGCAAAATCACTTCGCCGCCCGGCGGGGTGAACTTGATCGAGTTGCTCAGCAGGTTGGCCAGGGCTTCGAACAGCAGCGCGCGGTCACCGGTGATCCAGGGCAATGAGTCCGGCACTTGCAGCAGCAGTTCCATCTCGCCTTCTTCTGCCAGGGGCAGGTAGAAGTCGTGGAGTTCCTGCAGCAAGGGCAGGGGATCAAGCACCAGGAAGCCCGAGCGGCGCTGATGGTCTTCCAGTTCGGAAATCCGCAGCAGGCCGCGAAAACGCGCCATCAAGGTGTCGGTCTCGGCGATGGCCGCGTCCAGTTGCAGGGCGTGGGGCGCGTCTTCATCAGCCTGTTGCTGGATTCGGTACAGCTGCGCCCGCAGGCGTGTGAGCGGGGTGCGCAGGTCGTGGGCGATGTTGTCGCACACGCCCTTGACCTCGTTCATCAGCTTCTCGATGCGGTCGAGCATCGCGTTGACGATGGCCGCCAGCATGTCCAGTTCGTCGCGGCGGTCGGACAATGGCAGACGGTGGGTCAGGTCGCCGGCCACGATGGCTTCGGCACTCGCCTGGATCCCGCGAATCCGTCGCAACGGACGCCGTCGCAGCAGGTGCCAGCCAGCCGCGCCGGGAATGATCGTCAGGGTGATCCCCCACAGCAAGGCGTGCAGGATGATCCGCGTCACGCCGAACAGCGAGCCGTTGGCCCGCACCAGGATCAGCCAGCGGCCGTCTTCGGTGTGGGTGGCTACGGCGTCGCAGCTGTCGCGCGGCAGTTTCGGGTCGTCGGAGTCGATGCAGTTGGCCAGGGCGTGGATGTGCCCGTCCATTGGCAGGTCGGGCGGTATCACGCGGATCGGGCCGCTGATGGGGTTGAACTGATTGTCGAACAGGCCGTAGGCGTCAACGCCCTTCATGTCGAAGGTCATGCTGGTGGTCAGGGCTTCCACCAGCTCTTCGCCGTCAAACCGCTGGAACAGGTGCTGGCGCTGCATCAGGGAGTGGCGCGAGAGGTCGCCCAGGTAACCGGACACCTCGTAGTACAGCACGCCCATGAGGATGCAGCTCCAGGCCACGAACAACGAACTGTAGAGCGCCAGCAGCCGGCTGCTGGAAGAGCGCCAGCCTTTAGAGGGGTTCAGCAATGACATACCCGGAACCTCGTACCGTGCGGATCAGCGGCGTGAGGCCCGGCGGGTCGATTTTTTTGCGCAGGCGACCGATGTGCACGTCGATCAGGTTGGTGCCCGGGTCGAAGTGATAACCCCAGACTTCCTCGAAGATCATCATCCGCGAGAGAATTTGCCCGGTGTTGCGCATCAGGAATTCCAGCAGTTTGTATTCGGTCGGCAACAGGCTCAGGGGCTGTTCGGCGCGGCTGGCTTCACGGCTGATCAGATTCAGTTCCAGATCCGCCACGCGCAAGGCAGTTTCAAACTCCTTGACCGTGCTTTTGCGCCGCAGCAGCACTTCGACGCGGGCGGCCATTTCGTCGGAGGCGAACGGTTTGGTCAGGTAGTCATCACCACCGGCCCGCAGGCCGCGTACCCGTTCATCCACATCGGAGAGGGCGCTGATCATCAGGATCGGCGTGGATACGCCGATAGTGCGCAGGGTGGTGACGATGGCCAGGCCATCCAGTTCCGGGAGCATGCGGTCGAGGGTGATCAGGTCGTAATCACCGCTGACGGCACGGACCAGGCCTTCGCGGCCATTGTCTACCCAGTCTACGTCCAGTCCATGGCTACTCAGCTCGGCAACGATCTCGCGGGCCGTTACGGCGTCGTCCTCGATGGTCAAAATGCGGGTCATAAGGATTACCTGGTGAGCGATTCACACTGAAGTGCGGGCATTTTGCCAAGAAATGATAGCCCGCTTCCTAAATAAAAATTTATGTAGGCACAAACGACACAATTCACCATAACCCGCTGAATCTGAACGAACGCTGTGTGTGTAGGGTTTTTTGCATGCCATGGGGTGCGTACGGGTTATTTCCTACGAGGAATGCAATACGCCCGCCGCTCCAGGCCATTTCTTGCAAGTTGCATGGTTCAAATTAGTTCAACTTAATTAAGTTGTTGAAATATATGATGTTTTAATTTTAGAGCTTCTGGCACGTCGCCTGCACTGTCCCTTTTGAGACTTGTAACACTATTTTTCATGCCTGGAGCAAAACAACAATGATTACATCCTCATCCACGCTGCAAGAGTCGAGCACGCTCTCCGGGGTTTCCTGGGGCGCGATCTTTGCCGGGGCCGCTGCCGCGGCTGCGCTGTCCTTGATTCTGGTACTGCTGGGCTTCGGCCTGGGCTTTTCGGCGGTGTCGCCGTGGGCCGACAGTGGCATCAGCGCCAAAGGGCTTGGCATTTCTACCATTGTCTGGCTGGCGGTTACGCAAATCATCGCGTCGGGGATGGGCGGTTACATCGCCGGTCGCCTGCGGGTGAAATGGGCCAATATGCACGGCGATGAGGTGTACTTTCGCGACACCGCCCATGGCTTCCTGGCCTGGGCCGTGGCGACACTGGTGACGGCGGTGCTGATCGTCGGTTCGGTCAGCAGTGTGGTCAGCGGTGGTGTGAAGGCCGGTGCCAGTGTGGCCTCGGGTGCCGTCAGTGGCATGAGCCAGGTGGCTGGCGCTGCCTCCAAGGGCGAAGACTTTGGCTACTACGTCGACAGCCTGTTCCGTGATGATCGCCCGGCCGCCGTCAGTGATGACGCGGTGCATGGTGTGGTCGCTCGCATCTTCGCTCGTACCGTGAGCAACAATGGTCAGCTGGCACCTGAAGACCGTGCGTACCTTGCACAGTTGATCAGCCAGCGGACCAACCTCAGCCAGGCCGATGCCGAGGCGCGTGTTGACCAGGTCTATGGCCAGGCTCAAAAAGCCCTGGATGACGCCAAGTTGAAAGCCAAGCAGGCTGCCGACACGGCTGCAAAAGTGGCTGCCTACACGTCGCTGTGGACCTTCGTGGCGCTGTTGATCGGTGCGTTTTTTGCCAGCCTCGCTGCAACCTTTGGTGGTCGTCGCCGGGATGCCGTGGTGTATCTGGAAACCACTCCCCACACCACTTCCGTTCGTTAATTCAAGGAGAACGTCATGCGCTCATTACTGCTGTTTTTCCTCGGTGTGCCTATCCCGGTCATTATCCTGATCGCGATCTTCATGCACTGATCCTGAGGCTTGCTCGGTCCTCATGTGGGAGCGGGCTTGCTGGCGAAAAAAGCGGTGTATCAGTCACATATGAACTGGCTGATACACCGCTTTCGCGAGCAAGCCCGCTCCCACATTTTGTTTTGTGTCGTTGCTGCATTCCGGGCGAAGGCGAAATCTCCGGATTTTGTTAATTGTTGCTTAACCGCCTTTTGGCTAAGCTCCCGTCCCATGAGCCGCTATCTGCGTTTTTTCCTGGTCCTGCTGTTGAGTCTTGCGCTTCCCCTGACCGGGATGGCGGGTGTGCCGTCGAGCACCGAGCCGTGCCCGATGCAGATGTCCGACATGCAGATGATGAGCGACATGGCCCCTGACTGTTGCCAGGACGGCGCAGCCGCCGACCACGGCAAAAGCTGCAAGCCCGGCCAGGAGTGCAAGACCGGCGGCATGCTGCAATTGTCGATGCCGGTGCTCAAGGCCCCGGTGACTGCTTCCAATGCGCTGGTTGTCAGCGTCTCTTCCGACTTCATTCCCGACCGCACGCCGTCCGGCGTCTGGCGCCCGCCCCGTCGCTGAATCCTGTTGCACCTGAAGACTCGTCCCTGAACCGGGACGGCCTTGCTGTGGGCCGCGTAAAGCGGTGCGCAGCGCAACAGAACAGGACACTTCAAGATGAATTTCCTATGCGTGCGTGCCCTGGTGATGGGCGTGCTGGCGTGGCCGACGCTGGCGTCTGCGCTGACCCTGGATGAGGCCTTGCGCCTGGCGCAAAACAACGCGCCGTCGCTGACGGCTGAATCCTCCAAATTGCAGGCCGCGACCCAGGCGGCGATTCCGGCCGGCGAACTGCCGGACCCGAAACTGGTAGTAGGCCTGCAAAATTTCCCCGTCGGCGGGCCCAATCGCGGCACGTTGTATGGCGATGACATGACCGAGCAAATGATCGGCATCCAGCAACAAGTGCCCAGCCGCGACAAGCGCAAGGCACGGGTTGAGTTGGCGTCGGCCAGCGTGGACACGGCTGCCGCCGAAGGCCGGATCGAGCGCTTGAATGTGCGTCAGGCCACCGCCCAGGCGTGGATTCGCGCTTATGCGGTGGAGCGCAAAGAGGCACTGTTCAAGGACTTCTATCAGCAGAATCGCCTGCTGCAAGACACCGTGCGTGCGCAACTGGCCGGCGGTCGCGGGCAGCCTTCCGACGCTGTGATCCCGAAGCAGGAAGCGGCTGACCTGGCCGAGCGCGAGGATGAGCTGATCCAGCAACGCGCCCAGGCCCGGGCGGCCCTCAAGCGCTGGATCGGCCCGGCCGCCAGCGAAGCCCCCAGCGGGCAATTGCCGAACTGGAAAATCGACACCACCGGCTTCACCCACAACCTGCACCAGCACCCGGTTCTGCAAGCCTTTGCACCGCGCACCCGCGAGGCCGAAGCCCGGCTGAACGAGGCCAGGGCGCAAAAGACCTCGGACTGGAGTTGGGAAGTGGACTACCAGCACCGAGGCCGTGAGTACGGCGACATGGTCAGCCTGCAATTCACCTTCGATTTGCCGATCTTCCCCGGTCGCCGACAAAACCCCGGTATCGCCGCCAAGCAGGCCGAACTCGACCAACTGGACGCCGAACGCGAAGCCAAGACCCGTGAACATACCCAGGAACTCGAAGACGACCTGGCCAACTACCAGCGCCTGGACCGCGCCGTGCAGCGCAGCCAGGACAGCCTGGTGCCGCTGGCCGAGGAGAAAGTGTCGCTGAGCCTGGCGGGGTATCGCGCGGGCAAGGGCGACCTGATGAGCGTGGTCAGCGCCCGCCGCGAGTGGGTCGAGGCGCGCTTCAAACAGATTGATGCCATTGAACAGCGCGCCCTGACCGGCGCCCAGCTGTATTTTGCTTACGGGGAACCCGCCAATGAATAACCGAATCGTGAATATGGCCCTGTTGGGCGGCGTCCTGCTGCTGGGTCTGGGTGGCGGCTATTGGCTGGCGCAGACACGCGAGGCACAGCCGGCCATGGTCGGGACGATGCGGGCGCCGGACGAGAAAAAGGCGCTGTACTGGTACGACCCGATGTACCCGCAGCAAAAATTCGACAAGCCGGGCAAGTCGCCCTTCATGGACATGCAACTGGTGCCGCGCTACGCCGGTGGCGCCGAGGAGAGTACGGCGATTCAGATCGACCCCAGCCTGACCCAGAACATCGGCGTGCGCCTGGCGAGCGTCAGCCGTGGGGTGCTGGCGTCAAGTCTTGAGCTGTCGGGAATCCTCGCCTTCAACGACCGCGATGTGGCGGTGGTGCAGGCGCGCGCTGCGGGATTTGTCGAGCGGGTTTACGCCCGTGCGCCGGGGGATGTGCTCAAGGCTCAGGCGCCTCTGGCGGACATTCTGGTGCCCGAATGGGCCGCCGCTCAGGAAGAGTTCCTTGCTCTGCGACACAGCGATCCAGGTTTGTTGGCTGCCGCCCGCCAGCGTCTGCGCTTGAGCGGCATGCCCGCCGGGCTGATCACGCAGATGGAGCGCAGCGGCCGGGCGCAATCGGTGATGACCATCACCACCCCGCTGGGCGGCGCGTTGCAAACCCTCGACGTACGCGAAGGCATGACTGTCGCGGCGGGCCAAACCCTGGCGCGGGTCAATGGCCTGGGCACCGTGTGGCTGCAGGTCGCCGTGCCTGAAGCCCAGGGCGCCGCGCTGGCCGTTGGGCAAACGGTCGAGAGCCGTTTTGTCGGGTTGCCGGGACAGGTCGTCAAAGGCACCGTCGCCGCGATTCTGCCGGCAACTGCCATGGACAGCCGCACCGTGCAGGTTCGGGTCGAACTGCCCAACCCTGACGGTATGTTGCGCCCCGGTATGACCGCCCAGGTGCGCCTGGCCCAATCCAGCGGCCAATCGGTGCTGTTGCTGCCGAGCGAGGCGTTGATTCGCACCGGCAAACGCGTGCTGGTGATGGTGGCCGAGGAGGGCGGGCGATATCGCCCGGTAGAAGTCCAGGTAGGTGCAGAAAACCAGGACAACACCGTCATCCTCGCCGGCCTGCAGGAAGGCCAGCAGGTGGTGGCCTCCGGTCAATTTCTGCTGGACTCCGAAGCAAGTTTGAAGGGAATTACCACTCAATCGTCCGGCGGTTTTTCAGATGAGGGGGCCATGGACGGCATGAGCATGCAACCGGGAGCCCGGCCATGATCGCCCTGTTGATTCGCTGGTCGGTGGCCAACCGCTTTTTGGTGTTGTTGGCGACTTTATTCGTGACGGCCTGGGGTTTGTGGGCGATCCAGAACACCCCGGTGGACGCCTTGCCGGACCTGTCGGATGTGCAGGTGATCATCCGCACGCCGTACCCGGGCCAGGCCCCGCAGATTGTCGAGAACCAGGTCACTTACCCGATGACCACCACCATGCTCTCGGTGCCGGGGGCGAAGACCGTGCGTGGCTTTTCGTTCTTCGGCGACAGCTACGTCTACGTGCTGTTCGACGAGGGCACCGACCTGTATTGGGCGCGCTCGCGGGTGCTGGAATACCTGAGCCAGTTGCAGGCGCGTTTGCCGGCGTCGGCCAAGCCGGCGCTGGGCCCGGATGCCACCGGTGTCGGCTGGATCTACCAGTACGCGCTGGTGGACCGCACCGGCAAACACGACCTGGCGCAACTGCGCTCGTTGCAGGACTGGTTCCTCAAGTTCGAGCTCAAGACCCTGCCCAATGTCGCCGAAGTGGCGACCATCGGCGGCCAGGTCAAGCAGTACCAGGTGCAGATCGACCCGCTGGCCCTGGCCAGTCGCGGCATTACCCAGGCCCAGGTGGTGGAAGCCATCGGCAAGGCCAACCAGGAAACCGGCGGTTCGGTGCTGAACATGGGTGAGTCGGAATACATGGTGCGTGCGTCCGGCTACCTGAAAACCCTGGAGGACTTTCGCGGCATTCCCCTGCGGCTCGACACCCACAACGTGCCGGTGACCCTTGGGGATGTGGCGACGATCCAGCTGGGCCCGGACATGCGCCGGGGCATCAGTGAACTGGATGGCGAAGGCGAGGCGGTGGGCGGCGTGGTGATCCTGCGCAGCGGCAAGAACGCCCGCGAGGCCATCGCGGCGGTCAAGACCAAGCTGGAGCAACTGCAAACCAGCCTGCCGCCCGGGGTGGAAATCGTCACCACCTACGATCGCAGCAAACTCATCGATCGCGCCGTGGACAACCTCAGCCACAAGCTGCTCGAAGAGTTCCTGGTGGTGGCGCTGGTGTGCGGGATCTTCCTGTGGCACCTGCGCTCCTCGCTGGTGGCGATCATTTCGTTGCCGGTGGGGGTGTTGATTGCCTTTATCGTCATGCGCTTCCAGGGCATCAACGCGAACATCATGTCCCTGGGTGGGATTGCGATTGCCATCGGCGCGATGGTCGATGGCGCGGTGGTGATGATCGAGAATGCCCACAAGAAAATCGAAGCCTGGCACCACGCGCATCCGAACCAGGAATTGAAGGGGGAGGCGCATTGGAAGGTCATCACCGATGCGGCAGTGGAGGTGGGGCCGGCGTTGTTTTTCTGCCTGCTGATCATCACCTTGTCGTTTATCCCGGTGTTCACCCTGCAAGCCCAGGAAGGCCGCTTGTTCGGGCCGCTGGCCTACACCAAGACCTATGCCATGGCCGCTGCAGCGGGGTTGTCGGTGACCCTGATCCCGGTGCTGATGGGCTACTGGATTCGCGGGCGTATTCCCGATGAACAACGCAACCCGCTGAATCGCGGCCTGATCAAACTCTACCAACCGGCCCTCGACGCGGTGCTGCGCTGGCCGCGCATGACCTTGCTGGTCGCGCTGCTGATGGTCGCCAGTGCGCTATGGCCAGTGTCGCACCTGGGCGGTGAATTCCTGCCGCCGCTGGATGAGGGTGACCTGTTGTATATGCCGTCGGCGTTGCCTGGTTTGTCGACGCAAACTGCCGGCGCATTGCTGCAACGTACAGACCGCTTGATCAAGAGCGTGCCGGAAGTCGCCCACGTGTTCGGCAAGGCCGGCCGCGCCGAAACCGCCACCGACCCGGCGCCGCTGGAAATGTTCGAAACCACCATCGAGTTCAAGCCGCGAGACCAATGGCGGCCGGGCATGACCCCGGAAAAACTGGTGAAGGAACTCGACCGGGTGGTGCAGGTGCCGGGGCTGACCAACATCTGGATTCCGCCGATCCGCAACCGTATCGACATGCTCGCCACCGGGGTCAAAAGCCCGATCGGCGTGAAGGTCGCGGGTTCCAGCCTGATGGACATCGACGCCGTGACCCAGGCCGTGGAAAAGGTCGCCAAGACGGTGCCCGGCGTCAGCTCGGCGCTGGCGGAACGCCTGACGGGCGGGCGCTACATCGACGTGGATATCGACCGCCCGGCCGCCGCGCGTTATGGCCTGAGCATCACCGATGTGCAGTCCATTGTCTCCGGGGCGATTGGCGGGGAAAACATCGGCGAGACCGTCGAAGGCTTGGCGCGGTTTCCCATCAACCTGCGCTACCCGAAAGAATGGCGCGACTCGGTGAGCGCGTTGAGCAACCTGCCGATCTATACCCCGTCGGGCAGCCAGATCACCCTGGGCACCGTGGCCAGGATCAAGGTCAGCGAAGGCCCGCCGATGCTCAAGAGCGAAAACGCCCGGCCTTCCGGCTGGGTGTACATCGACGTGCGTGATCGCGACCTGGCGTCGGTGGTGAAGGACTTGCGCGAGGCGATCAACCAGAACGTGCAACTGCAACCGGGCATGAGCCTCAGCTACTCGGGGCAGTTCGAGTTCCTGGAGCGGGCCAATGCGCGCCTGAAACTGGTGGTGCCGGCGACCTTGCTGATCATCTTCGTGCTGCTGTACCTGACGTTCCGGCGGGTGGATGAGGCGCTGCTGATCCTCGCCACGTTGCCGTTCGCGCTGACGGGTGGGGTGTGGTTGCTGTACTGGCTGGGCTTCAACCTGTCGGTGGCGACTGGTGTTGGATTTATCGCGTTGGCGGGGGTGTCGGCGGAGTTCGGCGTGATCATGCTGCTGTATTTGAAAAACGCCTGGGCCGAACGCCAGGGAGGAGGGGACCAGGCCTTGCTGGAAGCCATCACCGAAGGTGCCGTATTACGCGTGCGGCCCAAGGCGATGACTGTGGCCGTAATCATCGCCGGCTTGCTGCCGATCCTTTTAGGCGGCGGCACCGGCAGCGAAGTCATGAGCCGGATTGCCGCGCCCATGATTGGCGGCATGCTCACAGCGCCCTTGCTCTCCCTCTTCGTCATCCCGGCGGCATATAGGCTAATGCGCAAATCCAAAAGCTAACGACAATCAAATGTGGGAGCGGGCTTGCTCGCGAAAGCGGTGTGTCAGTCGCCAGATGCCGTGGCTGACCCACCGCGTTCGCGAGCAAGCCCGCTCCCACATTTAGACCTCATTCAGCCTGACCCACCGCTCCTCCTTGGCCGCCACCCGAATCGCCGTGGCCAACCGCTCAATCTCCCAAGCCGCCGCAAAATCCGTCCCGTCACTGCCCTTGCCGGCCAACGCCATCACCAACTCATGCACCTCCAGCGTCTTCAACTCGTTGTACCCCAACTGATGCCCCGGCGCCGGACTGAACGCCGCATACCCTGGCAACGAAGGCCCCGCCAACACCCGCTGAAACCCCTCCTGCCCAACCCGAAACAGCTGCAATTCATTCAGCCGTTCCTGATCAAACAACAACGTGCCTCGGGTGCCACTGATCTCAAAGCTCAGGTGATTCTTATACCCATGCTTCAGCCAGCTACTGCTCACCGTCCCCCGTGCCCCATTGGCAAACCGCAACAACGCATGCACCTGGTCATCCACCGCAATCTCCCGCAGCGTCTCACTCCCGGCGGTGGCAGGCCGCTGCCCGTGCACCGTTTGCGTATCGGCACACACACTCACCACATCCCCCACCAAATAGCGCGCCATGGACAGTAAATGGCTGCCCAGATCCGCCAACGCACCGCCGGCATGTCCCACCTCACAGCGCCACGACCACGGCGACGCCGAATCCGCCATGAAATCCTCGCTGAACTCCCCCTGAAAACTGATGATCTCGCCCAACTCACCGCGGGCGATCAACTGCCGGGCCAAACCAATCATCGGGTTGTGCTGATAGTTGTAACCCACCCGCGTCACCACCCCGGCCTTGCTCGCCGCATCACGCATCGCGGCCGCCTGCTCCAGGCTCACCGCCAGCGGCTTCTCGCAATACACCGCCTTGCCTGCCGCCAGTGCAGCCATGGCCATGGGGTAGTGCAAATGGTTGGGAGTAGTGATGGCGACAACATCCACCTTGGGATCGTCAATCAACTGCTGCCAGTCGCCATGGGCCTGGGCAAACCCCCAGTCATTGGCGCAGCGTATTGCGCGCTCGGTATCGGCATCGGCCAGGGCGGCCAGCGTGAGCTTCACCGGCAGCTCGAACACCGCCCGCGCGTTATTGAACGCCAAGGCGTGGGCACGCCCCATAAAGCCTGTACCAATCAGGCCGATTCCGAGTTCGCGCATAGCCGGGTTCCTTCGAATTATTGTATTGAGGAGCCTATTTATGGAATAAATATTCCCAAAACTCAACACATAGAATAAAAATTCATTCCAGGGCTCTCCATTCATCCCGTGGCGAGGGAGCTTGCTCCCGCTGGGCTGCGCAGCGGCCCCAAAAAGCGTAGGAGCGCTGCGCACTCCAGCGGAAGCAAGCCCCCTCACCCCAACAGCCCCCCTCCACGGATCACCGCCGCTGATAGCACTACATTCAGCACCGACCCAAACCCCTCCAGTTAACAAAACATAACGTAGCGCCGATTGTCAGACGATTCCAAAGCCCGCTAGGATGGCCCAGCTTGCCCAAGGCGCTCTAGATTGCAGGTTTCAGGGCTCCCCACGGCAAGACGACCTAACAATAATAAATGGGAGAAAGGTCTATGAGTGAGCCTGTCATGGGTGTGGTGTTTTTCCGCCCGAAGGCCACGCGCAGGGTCGCATTGCTGGCCACAGCGCTCTCGTTGCTGGGGGTTGTCGCGTTGTCGACACCGGCCCATGCCGCCACAGAAACCACCGCCGCCGCGGTGTTCGCCATTGACTCCCCCAAGGCCGCCAAAAGCCTGATGATCGACGTGGTCCACGCAGGCAAGCGCCTGGTCGCGGTCGGTGATCGCGGGCACATCCTCTATTCCGACGACCAGGGTGTCACCTGGACCCAAGCCAAAGTCCCCACCCGGCAACTGCTGACCGCCGTGTTTTTCGCCGACGACCAACACGGCTGGGCGGTGGGCCATGACGCACAGATCCTCGCCACCACCGACGGCGGCGTGACCTGGACCCAACAATTCCAGGACCTCAAGCGCGAAGCACCGCTGCTCGACGTCTGGTTCAAGGATGCCAGCAACGGCTTTGCCGTGGGTGCCTACGGTGCGCTGATCGAAACCACCGACGGGGGCAAGACCTGGGACGACGTCAGCGACCGCCTCGACAACGAAGACCAATACCACCTCAACGCCATCGCCCAGGTGAAAGACGCCGGGCTGTTTATCGTCGGTGAGCAGGGCAGCATGTTCCGCTCCCATGACGAGGGGCAGACCTGGGAAAAACTCGAAGGCCCCTACGAGGGCTCGCTGTTCGGCGTGATCGGCACCGCCCAGGCGCAGACGCTGTTGGCCTACGGCCTGCGTGGCAACCTGTTCCGCTCCACGGATTTTGGCAGCACCTGGGAGCCGGTGGAGCTGAACGCCACTCGTGGCGCGCTGGAATTCGGTTTGTCGGGGGCGACCCTGCTGGACGACGGTTCCATCGTGGTGGTGGGCAACGGTGGCAGCGTGGTGGTCAGCCACGACGACGGCCTGACCTTCAGCGTATTCAATCGCCCGGACCGCATTTCGCTGTCGGCGGTCACCGCGGCGGGCAACGGCAACTTGATTCTGGCGGGGCAGGGCGGCGTTCGCGTGGCCAGTCCAACCGGCGCCGAGCCGACAAAACAATAAGAAGGCGGGGACACAATGAGCAGTCATCACAACGACAAGGCCACGTTTCTCGAGCGCCTGATTTTCAATAACCGCCCGGCAGTCATCACGATCTGCCTGCTGGTGAGTATTTTCCTGTTCTGGCAGGCGACGTTGATTCGCCCGTCCACCAGCTTCGAAAAAATGATCCCCCTCCAGCACCCCTTCATCGAGAGGATGATGGAGCACCGCAACGACCTGGCGAACCTGGGCAACACGGTGCGCATTTCGGTGGAGGCCAAGGACGGTGACATCTTCACGAAGGAGTACATGGAGACCCTGCGCCAGATCAACGATGAGGTGTTCTACATCTCCGGCGTCGACCGCTCCGGCCTCAAGTCCCTGTGGAGCCCCAGCGTGCGCTGGACCGAAGTTACCGAAGAAGGCTTTGCCGGCGGTGAAGTGATCCCGCAGAGCTACAACGGCTCGCCGGAAAGCCTCGACCAGTTGCGCAACAACGTGCTGAAGTCCGGGCAGGTCGGGCGGTTGGTGGCCAACGATTTCAAGTCGAGCATCGTCGACATTCCGCTGCTGGAGTCCTATCCGGACCCACAGGACCAGGGCAAGCTGCTGGCCCTGGACTACCGCAAGTTCTCCCATGAGCTCGAAGACAAGATCCGCGACAAGTTCGAAGCGCAGAACCCCAACGTCAAGATCCACATTGTCGGTTTCGCCAAGAAGGTCGGCGACCTGATCGACGGCCTGGTGATGGTGGTGATGTTCTTCGGTATCGCCTTCGTCATCACCCTGGTGCTGCTGCTGTGGTTCACCAACTGCCTGCGCAGTACCGTCGCGGTGTTGAGCACCACGCTGGTGGCGGTGATCTGGCAGCTCGGGCTGATGCATGCCCTGGGTTTCGGGCTGGATCCCTACTCGATGCTCGTGCCGTTCCTGATCTTCGCCATCGGTATTTCCCACGGCGTACAGAAGATCAACGGCATCGCCCTGCAATCCAGTGATGCCGACAACGCCCTGACCGCGGCCCGGCGTACCTTCCGCCAGCTGTTCCTGCCGGGCATGATCGCGATCCTCGCCGATGCGGTCGGTTTTATCACCCTGTTGATCATCGATATCGGCGTGATCCGCGAGCTGGCAATCGGTGCTTCGGTGGGGGTGGCGGTCATCGTGTTCACCAACCTGATCCTGCTGCCGGTGGCGATCTCCTATGTCGGCATCAGCAAACGCGCCATCGCCAAGAGCAAGAAGGATGCGCACCGCGAACACCCGTTCTGGCGCCTGCTGTCGAAGTTCGCCAGCCCTAGGGTCGCGCCGGTGTCGATTGCCCTGGCGCTGATCGCCTTTGGTGGCGGCCTCTGGTACAGCCAGAACCTGAAGATCGGTGACCTCGATCAGGGTGCACCGGAACTGCGCCCGGACTCGCGCTACAACAAGGACAACAATTTCATCATCAACAACTACTCCACCAGCTCCGACGTGCTGGTGGTGATGGTCAAGACTCCGCCCGAAGGCTGCTCGCGGTATGAAGCCATGGCGCCCATCGACCAGTTGATGTGGAAGATGCAGAACACCGAAGGCGTGCAGTCGGCCATCTCGCTGGTGACCGTGTCCAAACAGATGATCAAGGGCATGAACGAGGGCAACCTGAAATGGGAAACCCTGTCGCGCAACCCGGACGTGCTGAACAACTCCATTGCCCGTGCCGATGGCCTGTATAACAACAACTGTTCGCTGGCGCCGGTGCTGGTGTTCCTCAACGACCACAAGGCCGAAACCCTCGACCGCGCGGTGCATGCGGTGCAGGACTTCGCCAAGGAGAACAACAAGGACGGCCTGGAATTCATCCTCGCCGCCGGTAACGCCGGGATCGAGGCGGCCACCAACGAGGTGATCAAGGAGTCCGAGCTGACCATCCTGATCCTGGTGTACCTGTGCGTGGCCACCATGTGCATGATCACCTTCCGCTCGTGGGCGGCGACCCTGTGCATCGTGCTGCCGCTGGTGCTGACCTCGGTGCTGGGCAACGCGCTGATGGCGTTCATGGGCATCGGTGTCAAGGTCGCGACCTTGCCGGTGGTGGCGCTGGGGGTGGGGATCGGCGTGGACTACGGCATCTACATCTACAGCCGCCTGGAGAGTTTCCTGCGGGCCGGCCTGCCGTTGCAGGAAGCCTATTACCAGACGCTCAAGTCCACCGGTAAAGCCGTGCTGTTCACCGGCCTGTGCCTGGCAATCGGCGTATGCACCTGGATCTTCTCGGCCATCAAGTTCCAGGCCGACATGGGGCTGATGCTGACCTTCATGCTGCTGTGGAACATGTTCGGCGCGTTGTGGCTGCTGCCGGCGCTGGCACGCTTCCTGATCAAGCCCGAGAAGCTGGCGGGGCAGAAGGGCAATTCGCTGTTCGCCCACTGATCCAACGCTGTTTGCCAAAACGCCGTGGCCTGTGCCACGGCGTTTTGCATTGCGCGGGCTTAGGCCGATGCAACGATTTGACCTATCATGAGGTCTTTCCTCTTGATGATTGATGGTTATGACTGCCGACACCGCTACCTTGCCCGACGCTTTTGAAGACTGCCAGATGGTCGAAATCGATGGCCTGCACAGCTTCGATTTCAGCCTGGATGACCAGACGTTATCGATCATCTGCATGGACGGTCGCGCCGAGAAGCGCTGGAGTTTCACCCTGGAGCAAGTCAAGGCGGCGACCTTTGATCAAACCCTGCAAAGCTGGACCCTTACCGGTGACTCGGGCGAACACCGCCTGGTCTGCATGAGCGGCGTCACCGGCAACAATAATGACGAGGATGAAGCGGATGATGATGCGTAAATTCTGGCCCCTGCTGATGGCCGGCAGCGTAGGCGCAATGTCGGTCCAGGCTGCGCCGGTGGACACCTATGAGTTGCTGGTGGGCAGCTACACCGCCGGCACCAGTGAAGGTATCTACCGCTTGCAGTTCGACAGCCGTACCGGGCAGTTCAACGGCCAGCCGGTGCTCGCCGCCAAGGCGGCCAACCCGTCGTGGCTGACCCTGTCCAAGGACCAGAAGCACCTGTTTGTGGTAAACGAAAACGGCCCGGGCCAAAAAGACCCGGTGGGGCGCGTCAGCAGCTACAGCATCGACCCGAAGAACCATCAACTGACCCTGATCAACCAGGTGCAGAGCCTGGGCAACGAGCCGACCCATTCCAGCCTGGCCAGTGATGGGCGCTATCTGTTCGTGGCCAACTATTCGGTGCTGGAAGATCCGGGAGGAAGCCTCGCGGTGTTGCCGGTAGATGCCCAGGGCAAGCTGTCGCCGCCGGTGCAGTTGAGCGGGCACCCGGCCAGCCGGGTCAACCCGGAGCGTCAGGCGTCCAACCACGTGCATTCGGTAGTGTCTTCGCCGGACGGCAAATACGTGTTTGTCCAGGACCTGGGGGCGGACAAGATCTTTGCCTACCACTACGACCCCAAGGCCAACCATGAACTGCCGCTGACCCCGGCGGCCCCTGCGTTTGTGCAATTGCCACCGGGCAGCGGCCCGCGGCACCTGCTGTTCACCGCAGACGGCAAGCACGCGTGGCTGACCACCGAGATGAGCGCGCAAGTGGCGGTGTTCGACTACAACGATGGCAAGCTGACCCAGAAGCAACTGGTCAACTTCGCGGATGGCCAGCCGGTGTCCGACAAGGCCGGTGCTGCACTGCACACCTCAAGCGACGGCAAGTTCCTCTACGTGAGCAACCGTGGCACCGCCAACCAGATGCTGGTGTTTGCCATCGACCCGGCCACTGCGCAGCTCAAAGAGATCCAGCGCCGATCGGTGGAAGGTGACCATCCCCGGGAGTTCGCCCTGGACCCCAGCGGCAAGTTCCTGCTGATCGCCAACCAGAAGAGCAACGAGATTGTGGTCGTCGAGCGCGATCCCAAGACCGGTCTTTTGGGCAAAACCGTGCAGAAACTGGCGATTGATGCCCCCAGCGACCTCAAGTTCCTGGTGCGGCAATAAGCCACAGGCCCCGCAGTGCGGGGCCTGACTTGTTGTATTAATACTATTAATAGCGGCTAGTGTTTCAATGAATTTCTAAGGCTAACCCCTCGGGCGTAAGTTTGGTTCCAAGGCCAACACAGGCCACCAAGCCAACCGAACACAAGGGTTACCGACATGAACTTCAATCTTTTCTCGATCATCGCCGCTTCCGCTGTTTCCGCCACCGTAGCGTTGCCAGCCAGCGCCAGTGTTGAAATCAGCAGCAAAAAAACCAGCACCAGCGCCTACACCCAGAAATACCTGCAACAAAGCGCCAACTTCTACGCAGCGCTGGACCACAAAATCCAGAACTGATCTTGAAGCTGATGAAGATCAAATGTGGGAGCGGGCTTGCTCGCGAAAGCGCCGGGTCAGTCTATACATGGGCTGACTGATACACCGCCTTCGCGAGCAAGCCCGCTCCCACATTTTGTCCTGCGACAGTCTCAGGTTTTTGCCATCACGGCGATGAACAACGGCGATTCCAGGAAGCGCTGCAACCAGCCCTGCAATCGCGGATAGGGCGCCTGGCCAAACCACTCCCGATCCACATGGGCAAACTGCCGCACAAACGGCGCAAGTGCCACATCCGCCAGGCTCAAATGCCCGGCCAGCAAATACTCCCGCTCCGCCAGCAACCCCTCCAGCTTCATCAAAAACACCTCACCCTCGGCCCGATAATGCTCCATCGGATACTCCGGATGGCGCTCGGCATACTTGTATCGATTCAATTGATGTTTGAAGCCCTGATCATTCTCTTCAATCAGCGCCTGCGTCGCCCGATCATCCCCAAGCAACCAACCCTCAGGATCGTTCTGTGCCAGTGCCCAGCGCATGATCGCCAGGCTTTCATCGATCACCCGGCCATCCACGCTCAGCACCGGCACCGTGCCTTTGGGTGACAACGCGAGCATCTCAGCCGGCTTGGCCTTGAGGCTGACCTCGATGATCTGCACCGCCAGCCCTGAATACCGCAGGGCCATCCGCGCCCGCATTGCATAGGGGCAACGGCGGAACGAATACAACACGGCCTCGCTCACTTGACCTCCAGGGTGCTCAAGCCATTGCCCTGGCGCTTGACCTGAATCTGCACCGGAATCCGCTCGTGCATTTCCTGCACATGGGAAATCACCGCGACCTTGCGGCCCTGGGCCTGCAAGCCGTCGAGGGCGTCCATCGCCAGTTGCAGCGACTCGGGGTCGAGACTGCCGAAGCCTTCGTCGATAAACAGCGACTCGATCTTCAACGTGCTCGACGCCATCGACGCCAGGCCCAAGGCCAGCGCCAGCGACACCAGGAACGTCTCGCCGCCGGACAACGAGTGCACCGAACGCAGTTCGTCGCCCATCTCCGTGTCGAGTACCAGCAGGCCGAGCATGCTGCCGCCGCGCTTGAGGCGGTAGCGGCGCACCAGTTGGCGCAGTTGGACGTTGGCGTGGTGCACCAGCAGGTCGAGGTTGTAGGCCTGGGCGATCTTGCGGAAGGTATCGCCGGTGGCCGAACCGATCAGCGCGTTCAGGCGTGCCCAGCGTTGCCATTCGTCGTAGGCCTTGGCGATCTCGGCCGCCAAGGCCTGGTTGGCATCCTGGCGGCGCTGGTCGTCGGCCTGTTGGGCGCGCAGTTCGGCGCAGTGTTTTTCGCCAATGATCAGCGCGGCATTGAGTTCGGCCAGGGCGCTGTCCAGTTGCTCGGCGTCGAGGTTGCCGTTGTGCAGCGCCTGGTGATCCTTGAGCCGCTGTTCGCGCTCTTGCAGCAACACCTTGGCCTGCTCGATGGCTTTTTCGCTGTGTTGCAGTTGCTGGCGTAGCTCGGCCACCTGCGGCTCATCGAAGGCCACCAGGCGCGCCAGGCCTTCGTCATCGAGTTCCGGGTGCAACGCGCGCCAGTCGCTCAGGCGCGTAGTGAGGGCCGCGTGTTCGGTTTCCAGGGACTGTTGGCGTTCTTGCAGCGATTTGAGGTCGGCGGCCAGTTGGATCAACTGGTTGCGGGTGTCCTGCAACTGCTGGTTGGCCTCGCTCTCATGCTGGCGAGCCTGCTCGACGGCCTGGTCCAGCTGCTGTTGCCAGTGCTCGGCGCTGGGGCTTTCGCCCAGCAGACCGGCGAGCTTTTCCTCGGCGGCGTGTTGCAGGGCGCTCTGTTCGGCGAGCTGTTTGTGCAAAGTCTCCAGCTGCTGCTGGCGATGTTGCTGGCGGTCCTGCTCTTTCTCGATGGCTTGCTGGCGCTGCAGCTGCTCGGCCAATTCTTCCTTTTGGTTGTCGAGCTGTTCCAGGCGCTGGCTGACCTGCTGGTCGAGCAACATGAAGGTCGCCGCCGGCTCGCTGCGCAGGCCTTCGAGGGTCTCGGTGGGCAGCAGGCTGGCGAAGGCGTTGAGTTCTTCGTCCAGGCGTTCGCGGTCGTTGGACAGTTCCCGTTGCTGGTCGATCAGTAACTGGCGCGCCTGTTGGCTGGCGTCCTGAGCGGCTTGCAGTTGTTGCTGCAAACGCCCGGCGTTCTGTTGCAGGTTGAGCAGGGCGCCCTGGCGTTGCTCGTCCTGGGTGAGGCTCTGGCTGAGCTGGCTCAGTTGCTGGGCGAGCCAGGCGTCGCGCTTGGCCGCGTCCTGGTTGAACAGCGAGGCCGACAGCGGATGGGCTTCAAGGCTTGGCAGCAAGGCCTGCAACTGGCTGGCGAGTTGCTCCTGTTGTTGCAGGAATTCCTTTTGCTGGGCGATCAGGCCGCCCACTTCGCCACGCAGGTCAGTGAGTTTTTCCTTGAGCACATCCACGGCTTGCTGCGCGTTGGCTTCTTCGCTTTCGTCGTGGCGGGTCAGGCTTTGCAGCATGGCTTCGGGCTGGTGATACGGGTGCTCGACACTGCCGCACACCGGGCACGGCTGCTCATCCTGCAGCTGGCCGCGCAACTCTTCGACGCTGGCACTGCGGGCCAGGCGCTGGCGCTCCAGCAGTTGCTTGGTGACGGTCAGGGTCTGTTCGGCGACGGCCAACTCGGCCTTGGCCTGCAAGCCGCTCTGGTTCAACAGTTCGCGTTGTTGCTGGGCGAGGGTCTGCTTTTGCGTCAGGGCCTGGCTCTGGCTGTCGAGTTGCTGATGGCTGTTCCACAGCCGCGCCAGGTCCTCAAACGCGCGATGTTGCTTGCGGTTGTCCTGGAGCAGGCTGCCGAGCAACTGGATCTGTTCGGCCACTGCATGGGGTTCGGCGCCGGCTTCGTGGTACAGCAGGTCAAGGGCTTCGCGTTGCTCGGTCCATTTTTCACCGAGACGGGTGGCGCGCTCTTCCAGTTGTGGCAGTTCGGCCTGGCCTTTATTGAGGCGATTGCCGATCAGCATCAGCTGTTGCAAGCGGTCGCGGTAGGCGCTCCAGGCCTCACTCAACGGCGCGAGGGCGGCGCTGCGTTCAAGCTCTGCGGCGAGCCGGTGCAGGCGCTCGGCGACAACTTTCTGCTTGTCGAGCAAGCCGGTCAACGTCGCCTGGCCTTCCACGCAGGCAGCTTCACCCAGCTGTTTCTCTTCGCTGCGTTTGGCCAGCTCACGGGTCAAGTGGGCGAGGGTGGTTTGCTCCTCGAAGGCCTGGCGCAGCAAGGGCACAGCGTCGGCTTGCTGCTTGAGGGCCTGGGCGAGGGCGGCTTGCACGTCGGCCTGTTGCTGTTGCAGTTGAGTCTGGCGGGTGTGCAGCGCGGTTTGTTGCTCAAGGTGCTGCTGGATCTGCGCGGCAAGGGGCTGCAGCTGCGTGGTCAGTTCGGCCTGGCGGGCGAAGTGGTGACGTTGCGGCGCCAGTTGTTCCAGGCGGCTGAGGTCCAGGCGCTGCGGGCCCTGGCTTGCCCAGTGTTGCTGGGCCTGTTGCAGTTGCTCGACCGCGCCTTGTTGGCGCTCCTGCCATTCCCGCAGTTCCTTCAGCCAGGTGTGCTGCAACTCGAGTTGCTTGAGTTGCGCCTGCTGGGTCTTGAGCTGTTGCTGTGCGGCGGCCAGCTGTTCGTCGAGTTCGGCGCGGGCCTCGGGGGCCAGCGGGGTGACGCCGGTAGCCTGGTCCTGCAGGTGTTTGTGGGCGTCCCGGGCGTCCTTGGCCTTGTCGAAGGCGCGGCGACCGAGTTGGGTGTAGAGCGCAGTGTCGGTGAGCTTTTCCAGCAGTTCGCTGCGCTCGTTGTCGTTGGCCTTGAGGAACGCGCTGAACTCACTTTGCGCGAGCAACACCGCGCGGGTGAACTGCTCGAAGTTCAGGCCCAGGGCCAATTCCAGCTGGGTCTTGTATTCGGTTTTCTGGCTGGCCAGCAGCTGCTCGCTGTCCAGGTCGATCAGGCTTTGCCGGCTGGCTTGCAGCTTGCCGCTGGCCTTGTCCCGGGCGCGGTTGGCTTCCCAGCGGGCGCGGTAGCGACGGTCACTGACGCCGACAAAATCCACTTCGGCATAACCGCCGCCAGTGCCCCGGCGAATCAGGGTGCGTGGGTCACCGATGGAAATATCGGTGTCGGCATCCGGCATTTTTGCCTGGCCGGTATCGCCCAGGCGCGGCACGGCGCCAAACAGCGCCAGGCACAGCGCATCGAGCAAGGTACTTTTGCCGGCGCCGGTGGGCCCGGTAATCGCGAACAGCCCGGCGCTGGCCAGGGGCTCGGCGGTAAAGTCGATTTCAAACGGACCCGCCAAAGAGGCGAGGTTTTTCAGGCGAATGGCGAGGATCTTCATGGCTGTTCGCCCTCCTGTTGTACTTCCTGGAGCAGCACGGCGAAGTCCTTCAGGGTCTGTTCGTCCACTTCACTGCCGTAGCTTTCCTGCCAGGCGCGGCTGAACAATTCCTGGGGCGTGAGTTGGTCGAGTTCGATCAGGCGGTCTTCCTGGCTGTCTTCACGGCCTCCGTTGCCTGCGTATTCAGCGGCGATGCGCACCAGGCGCACGGCCTTGCCTTGCAGGGCGTTTTCCACCTGCTGGCGCAGGTCGGGTTGCGGTTCGTCGAGGCGCACCCGCACTTCCAGCCACGGTTGGCGCTGGGTTTCGGCCAGCAGGTCGATGTCGGGCAGGTCGGCCAGTTGCTTGAGGATGTCGGCCAGGGGCGCGGCTTCCAGGCGTTGCAGGTTGACCGAGCGCGGGATCAGCCGGGATTCGACGCTGACCAGGGTTTCGCCGTCCAGCTGCACGTCGAGGATCTGGTGCTGGTAGCCGATTTCCGAGAATGACAGCGGAATCGGTGAGCCGCAGTAGCGAATCCGCTCCTCGCCATTCACCCGCTGGGGTTTATGCAAATGGCCGAGGGCCACATAGCTGACGCTGGCATCGAACAGGCTCGCCGGCAGCGCTTCGGCATTGCCGATGATCAGGCTGCGCTCGGAGTCTTCCGACACCGAGCCGCCGGCCATGTGCGCATGGCTGATGGCAACCAGTGCCTGGCCCGGCTGGCGCTTGGCATTGGCGGCAGCAATCAGCCACTCGTGAACCTGGCCGATGCCCCGCAGGTAATCGTCCCCCAGTTGGGCGCCGGTCACTTCGGCCGGGCGCAGGAACGGCAATGCCAGGCACCAGCCGGCAATTTCACCGTCGGCACCGGGCAATGGAATCAGCAGGCGTTCGACATCCAGTTGTCCGTCATCCAGCCACAGCACCCGGCCCAGGGCGTGGGTGCGCAGGCGGCGCATCAACGGCGCCGGCAGTTCGATGCGCGAGCCGGAGTCGTGGTTGCCGGCGATCATCACGATGGTCAGTGCAGGGTTTTGCTCATGGGCGCTGATGATGAAGTCGTACAGCCGCTCCTGGGCCTTGAGTGGCGGGTTGACCGTGTCGAAAATATCGCCGGCGATCAACAGCACGTCAGGGCGATGCAGGCCCAACTGGCCCAGCAGCCAGTCGAGGAAGCAGGCGTGTTCGAAGTCGCGTTCCTGGCCGTGCAGGTTTTGCCCAAGGTGCCAGTCGGAGGTATGAAACAGACGCAAGGCGATCTCCGTAAAAAAGAGGGTGACCGCTCAAGACAAGGTGGCGGTACGCAGAACCGCCAATTCTACTTTGCAAATGAACCTAGTGCGCGTACGCCCTGCTTTTTGTGGTGGGGGAGCTTGCTGTGGTGAGGGAGCAAGCTCCCTCACCACAGCAAGCTGTCTCGCACTCATTGAGGTGTCTGGCGAAGTTAAACGTCGCGCATCAAAAGGCCGAAACGCAGGTCCATCTCCGCCGGGATCGGCAAATACACCGTATGCCCGTCACCCGGCGCCACCGCGATGGCCTCGCCCTTGGCGTTGTGCAATGAGCCCAGGTCAAAGTGGAAATTCCCCGCCGGGGTCATCAGTTCCAGGTGATTGCCCACGGCAAAACGGTTCTTGACCTTGACCTCGGCCAGTTCGCCGCGCCGTTCACCGGTCAGTTCGCCGACGAACTGCTGGCGTTCGGACACCGAGCTGCCGTTCTGATAGTTCTGATACTCATCGTGCACGTGCCGGCGCAGGAAACCCTCGGTGTAGCCGCGCTGGGCCAGGGATTCGAGGTTGGTCATCAAGCCCCGGTCAAAGTCGCGCCCGGCCACCGCGTCATCAATCGCCTGGCGATATACCTGGGTGGTGCGGGCGCAGTAAAAGTGGGATTTGGTGCGGCCTTCGATCTTCAACGAGTGCACGCCCATGCGCGTCAGCCGGTCGACGTGCTGCACCGCCCGCAGGTCCTTGGCGTTCATGATGTAGGTGCCGTGTTCATCTTCGAAGGCGGGCATCTGTTCGTCGGGGCGATTGGCCTCCTGCAGCAGGAACACCTGGTCGGTGGGCGCACCGAGGCCCAGGGTCGGCTCGGGCGCATAGTGCTGCACGATGTCGCCGGCGGCGTTTTCCACCGCAGGCGTCGCCCGGTATTTCCAGCGGCAGGCGTTGGTGCAGGTGCCCTGGTTGGCATCCCGCTTGTTCATGTAGCCCGACAGCAGGCAGCGCCCGGAATAGGCCATGCACAGCGCACCGTGCACAAACACTTCCAGCTCCATGGCGGGGACTTGCTGGCGAATCTCGTCGATTTCCTCCAGTGACAACTCCCGGGACAGGATGATCCGGCAGATGCCCTGCGCCTGCCAGAATTCGACGCTGGCCCAGTTCACCGTATTGGCCTGCACCGACAGGTGGATCGGCATGTGCGGGAAGTGCCGGCGCACCAGCATGATCAGGCCCGGGTCGGACATGATCAGCGCATCCGGGCCCATGGCGATCACCGGGGCAAGGTCCTTGAGGAAGGTTTTCAGCTTGGCGTTGTGAGGCGCTATGTTGACCACCACATAGAACCGCTTGCCCTGGGCCTGGGCTTCCTGGATGCCGAGGGCGAGGTTGGCGTGGTCGAACTCGTTATTGCGCACCCGCAGGCTGTAGCGCGGTTGCCCGGCGTAGACGGCATCGGCACCGTAGGCAAAGGCATAACGCATGTTTTTCAGGGTGCCGGCGGGGGCGAGCAGTTCGGGGGCGATAACGGGAGGCATGGGTTCGGGTCGCAAAAGGGCGGCAGGGTAGCCGGGCCGGGTGCGCAGTTTATTGATCCAGGTCTAATAAGTAGGGCACTCGCGGGATTTGCAGTGGACTAAACATCAAGGCGCACATGAGCGCCTGGTGTTTTAGACATGGACCGAACATGAACCAAACCAACCTGCAATTCAAAACCCTGCTGTTACTGCTCGCCCTGGTGACCATCGCGTTTATCTGGATTTTGCTGCCGTTCTACGGCGCGGTGTTCTGGGCGGTGATCCTGGGGATCATCTTTGCGCCGATGCAACGGCGCTTCCAGCAACGTTTTGGCTGGAACCGCAACCTGACATCCCTGGCAACCCTGACGGTGTGCCTGATAATTGCGATTTTGCCGGTGATCATCACCAGTGCCTTGCTGGTGCAGGAAGGCGCGACGCTTTACAAGAACGTCGAGAGCGGCAAGCTCGACGTTGCCGGGTATATCGAGCAGTTCAAGAACTTCCTGCCACCGTATTTCCAGCATCTGCTGGACCGCTTCGGCATGGGCAACCTGGAAGGCCTGCGGGAGAAGATCGTCAAGAGTGCGATGCAGGGCAGCCAGTTTTTTGCGACCCAGGCGTTCAGCTTCGGCCAGGGCACGTTTGATTTCCTGGTGAGTTTTTTCATCATGCTGTACTTGCTGTACTTCCTGCTGCGCGATGGCCCCGAGCTGGTGCGCAAGGTGCGCACCGCGGTGCCGCTGGCCGAACCGCAGAAGCGTCGCCTGCAATTGAAGTTCAACCGGGTGGTGCGTGCCACGGTGAAAGGCAACGTGCTGGTAGCGGTCACGCAAGGCGCGTTGGGTGGCTTGATCTTTTGGTTCCTGGACATTCCCAGCGCGTTGCTCTGGGCGGTGTTGATGGCTTTTCTGTCGCTGCTGCCGGCGGTGGGCGCGGGGATTGTGTGGGGCCCGGTGGCGGCATATTTCCTGCTGAGCGGGGCGATCTGGCAGGGCGTGGTGCTCGGGTTGTTCGGGGTATTTGTGATCGGGCTGGTGGACAATGTGCTGAGGCCCATCCTGGTGGGCAAGGACACCCGCATGCCGGATTACCTGATCCTTATCTCAACCTTGGGTGGCCTGTCGATCTTTGGCTTGAACGGCTTTGTCATCGGGCCACTGATTGCTGCGTTGTTCATGTCCAGCTGGGCGCTGTTTGTGGAAACCAAACCGCGGGTGCAACTGCCTTAGGCATGAAAGCAATGCGCCATTTTGACCGACAGGGCCTGGGCGGCCGGTAATGAAGTGAGTGGGCCGCTGATGGCTTCGCCATCGCGTACCAGGTACCAGCAGGCGAGTAGACCCAGCTCCCGGAGAGAGGCGGGAACGGCACTGCCGATGACAGACATGATTTGAATAGTGGGCATGATGACCTCCGATACGCTATGGAGGTGACATTACGGTGCGTAGGCCTTCAGGGAAAATCAACCTGCTCGATAGTCGACATCACTGTTATCGAGCGACCCTCAGTCAGTCGACCACCTGGTCGAGCATATGCACCACTTCCTGTTCACTGAGCAGGCCCTTGCGCACCAGGTTTTCCGTCAGCAAGGACAGGAACTTGGCGTTGCGATGGCCTTCCAGGGCCTTGAGCTCCGTCAGTACGCTATAGACCTTGCTCGAGGTGCAGAGGCCGGCGGTGCGATGTGGGTTTTGCGTGGGCATGGGCAATCGTCCTTGTTGTTATTGGTCGGACAGTGTTGATAGTGGAAGCCTTTTGAGACACAAACATGACAGCGCAGGCCCCGTTCGGGCAAGCGCCTATTGAGATCAATGATGTGGGATTTGGCCACAGCCATTGTCCTTATAACGACCTTGGCGAGATTTATTCAGACCTGCAGGCCAAAAAAAGGCCCCGCTTTTAGGGCGGAGCCTGTTCAGGTGTATCAGTTGAGGCTTACCAGCCGCGACCGTAATAGCCGTGTGGAGGGCCGTAGTAGCCGCGCGGTGGGCCGTAGTAGACCGGCGCCGGGCGGTAATAAACCTGTTGTTGCACATACACAGGCGGTGGCGGTGCGTAGTAGACCGGCGGCGGAGCGGCATACACCGGCTGCGGCTGGACATACACCGGTTGTTGCACGTAGACCGGCCGCGATTGGCTGGCGACGATCGAGCCGCCTACCACTGCACCAACAACGGCTCCCAGTGCGAGCGGAGCACCCCAACCACCACCGTGGGCGGAGGCCTGTCCTGCCATAGCGAGTGCGCCGATCAGCAAGGCGATCTTGGGGAGTTTACGAATCATGGTCATTCCTCGGTTAGCCCCTGCGCTCATGGTCTGCAATCAATCGACTCAAGGATTGTCGCGGGGATACTTTTAAGACAGCGTATTTCTAAAAAACAGCACAGCCGATAGGTAAAGGTTGTGTAAGGTCTGTATCGGTTGGCTTACACAAGTGGCCGGGCACAGTGCGTATGATCCATGACAACCCGCCGGCGCGGGTATTCCGTCTATCCGAAACCGCCTCTGGAATGGCTTCAAGGAGTTACCGATGCAGATGAACCCCAACAAGGACACCCAACTGTGCATGTCACTGTCGGCGCGCCCCGGGAACTTTGGCCTGCGCTTTCATAACCACCTGTACGAGCAGTTGGGGTTGAATTTCTACTACAAGGCCTTCAGTAGCCAGGACCTGCCGGGCGCCGTCGGTGGCATTCGGGCCTTGGGCATTCGGGGTTGTGGCGTGTCGATGCCGTTCAAGGAAGCCTGTATTGCCCTGGTGGATGAGCTGGACGATTCGGCGCGGGCCATTGCGTCAATCAATACCATCGTCAACACCAACGGGCATTTGAAGGCCTACAACACCGATTACATCGCCATCGAGCAACTGCTGCACAAGCACCAGGTGCCCAAGGACTCGACCTTCGCCCTGCGCGGCAGCGGCGGCATGGCCAAGGCGGTGGCCAGTGCCTTGCGCGATGGCGGCTACGCCAAGGGCGTGATCGTGGCGCGCAATGAAGAAGCGGGCCGGGCGCTGGCCCAGAGCCTGGGGTATGAGTGGCAGGCGCAGTTGGGTGCCTTGCGCCCGCAGATGCTGGTCAACGTGACGCCGATTGGCATGACCGGAGGGGCGGAAGCGGATCAGTTGGCGTTTGAAGCTGACGCGGTTGATGCGGCCGAGACGGTCTTCGATGTGGTGGCGATTCCCTCGGAAACCCCACTGATCCTGCGTGGACGGGCCCAGGGCAAACGAGTGATCACCGGTTTGGAAGTGATCGCCATCCAGGCGTTGGAGCAGTTCGTGCTGTACACCGGCGTGCGGCCGACGGATGAACAGTTTCAGGCGGCGGTGGCATTTGCCCGGAGCTGAGCATCACCGCTGGCGGTGTGGAGAGTGAGCTTGCTGTGGAGGGTGAGCTTTTGTGGCGAGGGAGCTTGCTCCCGCTGGGTTGCGCAGCAGCCCCAAGAAAATGGGAGCGCTACGCACTCCAGCGGGAGCAAGCTCCCTCGCCACAGCAAGCTCCCTCGCCACAAAAGCTCCATCACCACAGAAGCCCACTCACCACAAACATTACTCGAGCCGCGAAAGGCGCTCTTCCAGCGCCGCAATCCGCGCTTCCAGCTCTTCGATACGCTCCAGGGAAACCCCACTTCCCGCACCACGCTCCACCGGATTCCCACGTGCCGCCAGGATCGCTTCAATGTCCGCCGGGTCGCCCAGGGCGTGCATGTACCGATCTTCCCGCTGCCCCGACTGACGCGGCACCAACAACGCCAGCCCACGGGCAATCAGGCGTTCCAGTTGATGCACCACCTGCTCGGCGTCTTCAAAGTCATGCATGCGCCCGCTGCGGGTCAGCAGTTCGTTGACCGTCTGCGGCCCCCGCAGGAACAGCAACCCGCTGAGAATCACCTGGGCCGGCACCAGCTCCAGCGCCTTGTCCACCCGATGCTCCCAGCGGTCGGCGCGGCTGCCCATCACCAGCCGGGTAAACCCGCGGCCTTCCAGGGCCCGCAGGCTCTGGCCAACCTGGCCCTGGCTGAGGTTCATCACCGGTTCGCGGCTGGTTTTCTGGTTACAGGCGATCACCAGCGCGTTGAGGGTCAACGGGTAGGTTTCGGGGCTGGTGGCCTGTTTTTCGATCAGGCAGCCAAGGATGCGGATTTCCGTGCTGTTCAGGCGCGGTTCTTCGGAAGTGGTGTCGTGCTCGGTGGTCATCGCGCTTTCCCTAATGCAGTGAGCTCACTAGCCTAATCCTGAAAAAATAAAAGACAAGCGGCGCCGGTGTCCGGCATGTCTATAATCGCGGCTGTTTCAAACCCTGCCACAACTGTCGAGACTGTCATGACTATTTCCCTGTACGCCGCTTCCCTCCCGGTCTTCAAGCAAATGCTCAACGCCCTGAGCGATGTGCTGAACAAGGCCGAGGCCCACGCCACCGCCAAGAACATCGACCCGAACGCCTTCCTGCAGGCACGCCTGTACCCGGACATGTTCCCGCTGGTGCGCCAGGTGCAGATCGCCGTCGACTTCGCCAAAGGCGTTTCTGCCCGCCTGGCTGAAATCGAAGTTCCGAAATACGACGATACAGAAGTCACCTTCGCCGACCTGCAAGCGCTGATCGCCAAGGTCCTGGCGTTTATCGACACCATCACCCCGGCCCAGGTCGACGGTAAAGAAGGCATCGAGATCATCACTCGCCCTGGCACCCCGAAAGAGAAGCGCTTCAGCGGCCAGTCGTACCTGCTGAGCTACGGCCTGCCGCAGTTCTTCTTCCACGTCACCACCGCTTACGCCTTGCTGCGTCACAACGGCGTGGAAGTGGGCAAGCGCGACTACATGGGCGCGTTCTAAGCCTTGTAATAAAAAAGCCTGGGGCGGTTCATTCACGAACTGCCCCGGGCTTTTTTTGTGCGCGCAAGGTCTACGCGGCTTGTTCTTCCTTGCCCAGGCACGCGGCAGCGGTGAACAACACATCGGTGGACGAGTTCAGTGCGGTCTCCGCCGAGTCCTGCAACACGCCGATGATGAAGCCGACGGCCACCACCTGCATGGCGATTTCGCTGGGAATGCCGAACAGGCTGCACGCCAGCGGGATCAACAGCAGCGAGCCCCCGGCAACCCCCGACGCGCCGCAGGCACACACCGCCGCGACCACGCTGAGCAGCACGGCGGTGGGGATGTCCACGGCAATGCCCAGGGTGTGCACGGCGGCCAGGGTCAGCACGGTGATGGTGATGGCTGCGCCGGCCATGTTGATGGTGGCGCCCAGCGGGATCGACACCGAGTAGGTATCTTCATGCAGGCCCAGGCGCTTGCTCAACGCCAGGTTGACCGGAATGTTGGCCGCCGAACTGCGGGTGAAAAACGCGGTGATCCCGCTTTCCCGCAGGCACATCAGCACCAGTGGGTAAGGGTTGCGGCGCAGCTTCCAGAACACGATGGCCGGGTTGATCACCAGCGCGACGAACAGCATGCAGCCGATCAACACCAGCAGCAGGTGTGCGTAGCCCAGCAGGGCGCCGAAGCCGGACGTGGCGAGGGTCGAGGCCACCAGGCCGAAAATCCCCAGGGGCGCGAAGCGGATCACCATGCGCACGATCAGCGTGACGCCGTTGGACAGGTCCCCCAGTACGGTGCGGGTGGTGTCGCTGGCATGGCGAATGGCGATGCCCATGCCGATGGCCCACGCCAGGATACCGATGAAATTGGCGTTCATCAGCGCGCTGACCGGGTTGTCCACCACGCTCAGCAACAGGCTTTGCAACACATCACCGATACCGCCGGGAGGGCTGACGGCCACATCGTGGGTGGCCAGCACCAGCGAGGAGGGGAACAGCGTGCTGGCGATCACCGCGACCACGGCGGCAGCGAACGTGCCCAGCAGGTACAGGAACAGGATCGGGCGGATATGGGTTTCCTGGCCGTGCTTGTGGCTGGCAATCGAGGCCATCACCAGCACAAATACCAGGATGGGCGCGACGGCCTTGAGCGCCGAGACAAAGACCTTGCCAATAAACCCGGTGGCTTGTGCGACGTCGGGTAACAGCAGGGCCAACAGGATACCGGCGATCAGGCCGATGACAATTTGGGTGACCAGGCTGATAGACATCAGGCGTTGAAAGAGGGGAGGGGCAGCAGTCATAAAAAGGTTGTCTCTGGTTTTTTTAATAGATGCAGCTAGGCAGCATGAATCTGGCAGGGGCGAAGTCTAACATCTGTAGGAAACGTCTAATCCGGGTGCGGCGTTCCGTCACCACGATGGGACACATTCTGTTAACATTGCCCATCCTCTTATTTCTTCTCTATCAGCGGGCCCTCCGGGCTGTCGTTGATGTCGCTGTTTTCTGGAGTTTTTGATGTTGTTTCCGATCCTGCTGTTGTCGGCAGCCGGTTTTACCGTGCTGACCACAGAGTTCATCATCGTCGGCCTGTTGCCTTCCATCGCCCGGGACCTCGATGTAAGCGTGTCCCAGGCCGGGTTGCTGGTGACGTTGTTCGCCTTCACCGTGGCGGCGTTTGGCCCGTTCCTCACCGCATATTTCGCCCGGTTCGAGCGCAAGCGGCTGTTTATCACGATTCTGATCATGTTCGGCCTGGCCAACACTCTGGCGGCGATCGCGTCGAATATCTGGGTCATGTCCCTGGCGCGCCTGATTCCTGCCTTGGGATTGCCGGTGTTCTGGGCCCTGGCCAGCGAGACAGCGGTGGACATTGTGGGGCCGGACTTCGCCGGCCGCGCGATTGAAAAAATCGGCTTCGGCATCGTGTGTGCCACGGTCTTCGGGATCCCGGTGGGCACGCTGATTTCCGATATGTTCGGCTGGCGCACCGCCTTTGGCATTCTTGCGGTGGTGGCGTTCGCCAAGGCCCTGCTGCTGTTTATCTACCTGCCGAAGACCCGGGCAAAGAACGACCAGGTCAGCCTGCGCTCGCAGTTCAAGATCTTGCGCAGCCCGCTGATGCAGGGCCATATCCTGCTGTCGATCCTGGTGTTCAGCGGGATGTTCACCGCCTACACCTACCTGGCAGACATTCTCGAACGCCTGGCGGGTTTTGACGGCACGGTAGTGGGCTGGTGCCTCATGGGCTTTGGCGCGGTCGGCCTGATCGGCAACTCTTTGGGCGGGCGCATGGTCGACCGTCATCCGCTGATTGCGTCGATGGTGTTCTGCGGTTTCATGATCGCCGGCATGGTGGCGCTGGTGCCCGCCATCCATTCCACGATCGGGTTGGCGGCGGCGATGGCGGTATGGGGCGTGACCCAGGCGGCATTGTTTCTGGTCAGCCATGTGCGACTGATGAAGGCCGCACCCCATGCGCCGGCGTTTGCCGCCTCGTTGAACATTGCCGGGGCCAACCTGGGTATTGGCCTGGGGGCGCTGGTGGGCGGGCACGTGATCGACACCCTGGGCCTGGGCAGCCTCGGGTTTGCCGCGGCGGGCTTTATCCTGTTGTCGATCCTGCTGGCGCTGTGGCTGATGACCGCCAAGACCCGCGCCGTCTGCGCCTGAGCCTTCAGGGCAGGGAAGTGAACAGCTCCCGTCTGGCACCTTCGGTAATCGCCACGATGCCGGGGTGCTTGACCTTGCGCTCCACCGAGATTGCATAAAACGACTCGGTCACCGCATCCGTCTGGCCGATCAGCGCCACGCCATACTGGCGTTCCACTTCGTCGGCAATCACGCTCGGCGCGATGAAAATCCCGCTGCCGGATTGGCCAAAGGCCTGCATCAACGCGCTGTCGTCAAATTCCCCGACAATCCGAGGCTGGATCTGCTGCTCGGCAAACCAGCGCAGCAAACGGCTGCGCACCACCGTCTCCGCCCCCGGAATCAACAGCGGCGCACCCTGCAGGCATTGTGGGAAATCGCTGCGATGCTGGTCAGCCAATGCCTGGGTTGCGAAAAAGCTGATGCCGCATTCCCCGAGCTTCTGGCTGTAGCCCTTGATGTCCAGGTGCGGCGGCATCGGGCTGTCGGAGATCACCAGGTCCAGGCGCTGGATCGCCAGGTCCGCCAGCAAGCGTTCGAGTTTGTCTTCACGGCAGGTGATGCGGATCGGCTCGCTCAACTCCATGGTTGGCGCAATCAGCCGATAGACGATGGACTTGGGCACCACATCCGCGACGCCAACCCGGAACAGGATCTGCTGCTCATTGGGCTGGGTGCGCAACATCGCTTCAAGCTCATTGCCCAGCTGGAACATCTGCTCGGCATAGGGCAGCGCCTGGCGCCCGGCTTCGGTCAGCTCCAGCTGGCGCCCGACCTTCTGGAACAATGCCACGCCAAAGGTCTGTTCCAGCAGGCTGATCTGCCCGCTGATGGTCTGCGGCGTGAGGTTCAGTTGCTCGCAGGCGCGCACGATGCTGCCGGTCTTGGCGACGACCCAGAAGTAGTGCAGTTGTCGGTAATTGAGCATGGCGGCCAATACTTCGTGAAAACCGAAGTATAAACGAAAAAAATACGAATTTTCCTGAAGTGTTACCCTGCATAGAATGCGTCGCTATCGAGGGGCCACTACTTGGACCCGACGGTTCTAACGAGGAACGCATCATGAAACTCAATTCCCTGGGCGCAACGGCGTTACTTGGGCTTTCATTAGTCATGCTCAGTGGCTGTGACCAAGCGGAAAAAAGCGCGCAACAACTGCTGGGCAAGGCCACCGAGTCGGCCAAGCAAGTGATTGACGACACCCACCAGGCCGCCGAACAGGCGTTGAGTGACGCGACCAAGGGCTTGATCGCACCGCCGCAAGGCAAGCCGGACAAGCCGGAACAGGAAGACAGCAAGCCTGAGTCCACCTCCCAAGAAACCTGATACCCGCACACAACACCAGGAATGACCTATGGATTACCTTTTACAACTGGCCGCCAGCCCGACCGCGTGGATCGCACTGGCCACCCTGATCGTCATGGAGATCGTGCTGGGGATCGATAACCTGATCTTTATCTCGATTCTCACCAACAAGTTGCCGGTGAAGCACCGGGCCAAGGCCCGCCGCATCGGCATCAGCATGGCATTGATCCTGCGTCTGGGCCTGTTGAGCACCATCGCCTTTATCGTGCAGCTGACCGAGCCGGTCATCGACATCCTGGGGCAGTCGTTCTCCTGGAAAGACATGATCCTGATCGCCGGTGGCCTGTTCCTGGTGTGGAAGGCTACCACCGAGATCCATCACAGCATGGACCCCGAGAAGGAGCATGTGGACACCGGCGCGCCGAGCGTGACCCTGGGCTTCGCCTCGGCGATTGGCCAGATCCTGCTGCTGGACATGGTGTTTTCCATCGACAGCATCATCACCGCCGTGGGCATGACCGAGCACTTGCCGATCATGATCATTGCCGTGGTGGTCTCGGTGATCGTGATGCTGGTGGCGGCCGAGCCGCTGGCCAAGTTCATCAACGACAACCCGACCATTGTGATGTTGGCCCTGGGCTTCCTCATCATGATCGGTATGACGCTGATCGCCGAAGGTTTCGGCGCCCATGTGCCAAAAGGCTATGTGTATGCGGCCATGGCGTTCTCGGCGGCTATCGAATGCCTGAACATGATGCGACGCAACCGGCATAAACGGCTTGCTGCCAAACACTAAGGGCTGAACATAAAGGCCGACTGCATGCAGTCGGCCTTTTGCTGTCTGCTAGAATCCGCCCACTTGACGCCTTGAGGGATACCCATGAACGAGCCGATTCGCCTGACCCAATACAGCCACGGTGCTGGTTGCGGTTGCAAGATCTCACCTCAGGTACTGGAAGTGATCCTCGCCGGCAGTGGCGCACAGAACCTCGACCCCAAGCTCTGGGTAGGCAACGCTTCGCGCGATGACGCGGCGGTGTACGCCATCGACGAGGAGCGCGGCGTGGTGTCCACCACCGACTTTTTCATGCCGATCGTCGATGACCCCTTCGACTTCGGCCGCATTGCCGCCACCAACGCCATCAGCGATATCTATGCGATGGGCGGCGATCCGTTGATGGCCATCGCGATTCTCGGCTGGCCGGTCAACGTGCTGGCTCCGGAGATTGCCCGGGAAGTGATTCGCGGCGGCCGTTCCGTGTGTGACGCTGCCGGGATTCCCCTGGCCGGTGGCCACTCCATCGACGCCCCCGAGCCGATCTTCGGCCTGGCCGTCACCGGGCTGGTGGAAAAGCGCCACATGAAGCGCAACGACACCGCCACCGCCGGTTGCCAACTGTACCTGACCAAACCCCTGGGCATCGGCATCCTCACCACGGCCGAGAAGAAGGGCAAGCTGCGCGAGGCCGACGTGGGCCTGGCCCGTGACTGGATGTGCACCCTCAACAAACCCGGCAGCCGTTTTGGCAAGCTGGCCGGTGTCACGGCCATGACCGACGTCACCGGTTTCGGCCTGTTGGGCCACCTGGTGGAAATGGCCGACGGCAGCCAATTAACTGCCCGCATTGAATACGAAAAAGTCCCACGCCTGCCCGGGGTTGAGTACTACCTGGAACAGGGCTGCGTCCCCGGCGGCACCTTGCGCAATTTCGACAGCTACGCCAGCAAGCTGGGGCGCCTGAACGAACTGCACAAGCGCGTGCTGTGCGACCCGCAAACCAGCGGCGGGCTGCTGGTGGCGGTCACCCCCGAAGGCAATGCCGAATTCCTCGCCGTGGCGGCGGAGCTGGGCCTGAACCTTGAGCCGATCGGCGAACTGGTTGAGCGACAGACCAACGCGGTAGAGGTGTTCTGATGCCCATCGACATCACCGATTACCGCGATATCTTTCTCAACGACCGGCCGATGATGGATACCCGCGCGCCGATCGAGTTCATCAAGGGCGCGTTTCCCGGGGTGGTCAACCTGCCGTTGATGACCGACGACGAGCGCGAACGGGTGGGCACCTGTTACAAGCAGCAAGGCCAGCAGGCGGCCATTGTTCTCGGGCACGAACTGGTGTCCGGGGCGATCAAGGCCGAACGTATCGAACACTGGGCGCGTTTTGCCCAGGCCAATCCGGATGGTCTGCTGTACTGCTTTCGCGGCGGGATGCGTTCGCAGATTGCCCAGCAATGGTTGAAAACCGAGGCGGGTATCGACTATCCGCGAGTGGGCGGTGGCTACAAGGCCATGCGGACTTTCCTGCTCGACACGGTTGAAAGCGCCACCGCGCAATGCGACTTCGTACTGTTGGGCGGCATGACCGGTACCGGCAAGACCGAAGTGCTCGGCCAGTTGAACAACGCCCTGGACCTGGAAGGCCACGCCAACCATCGCGGTTCCAGCTTCGGCAAACGCGCTACGGCGCAACCTTCCAACATCGACTTCGAAAACCGCCTGGCGGTGGACCTGCTGAAAAAGCGCGCCGTCGGTATCGAGCAGTTTGTGGTCGAGGATGAGAGCCGCATGATCGGCAGCTGCGCGCTGCCGTTGCCCTTGCACAAAGGCATGCAGGGCTTCCCGATGGTCTGGCTGGAAGACAGCGTTGAAGGCCGGGTGGAGCGCATCCTGAAGGATTATGTAGTGGACCTCTGCGCCGAGTTTGTCGCGGTGTTTGGCGACACTGGCCAGGAACTGTTTGCCGAGCGCCTGACCCAGAGCCTGGCCAATATCCACAAGCGCCTGGGCGGCGAGCGGTTTGCGCGGTTGCACGCGATCATGCAGGAAGCATTGGCAGAACAAGCCAGCAGCGGCGCGGTGGATTTGCACCGCGGCTGGATTGAAGGGCTGTTGCGTGAGTACTACGACCCGATGTATGCGTTCCAGCGGGAAAGCAAAGGCGCACGCATCGAGTTTGCGGGAGAGCAAGCGGCGGTGGTGGAGTATTTCCGGGACAGGCTCGCTCGGCGTAAGTAATTGATTGAGTTGGCCGGCCTCTTCGCGAGCAAGCCCGCTCCCACATTCGACCGCGTTTATCCTGTAGGAATGCGGTCGAATGTGGGAGCGGGCTTGCTCGCGAAGAGGCCCTCGAATTCACTCGATCACTACAGAATAAACGCCCCGATCAGCCCACACACCACCCCCATCAGCATCGTCAGCCCGGCCACGGTCACCAGTACCCGCGCATCGAAATCCTTGCGCAGCATCAGCAGCGACGGCAGGCTCACGCTCGGCAGCGTCATCAGCAAGGCCACGGCCGGGCCGGTGCCCATGCCGAGGGTCATCATGGTCTGCACGATGGGGATTTCGGCGGCGGTCGGGATCACGAACAACGTGCCGACAATCGCCAGCGGCACCAGCCACACCAGGCTGTTGGCCATGGCGCTGTCAACGTGGGGAAACAGCCAGACCCGCGCCGCGCCGAGGATCAGCACCGCCAGGATGTACACCGGAATCGTGCTCCAGAACAGCTGCCACAGGGTGCGCAGCCAGCGGGTCAGGAACGGTTCGGTTTCGGCATGGCTGGCCTGGGCCACGGCGTCGAGCGCGGCTTCCGGTACCTGCTCCGGCCGCGCGATGCGTTGCGCCACCAGCGAAACACCCACCACCAGCACGATCCCGGCCACCAACCGCAGCGCGGTAAAGCCCCAGCCCAGCACAAATCCCATGAACACCAGTGTCGCCGGGTTCAGCACCGGGTTGGCAATCCAGAACGCCAGCGCCGCGCCGACCGAGACTTTCTGCCGACGCATACCGGCCGCCACCGGAGCGGCGCAGCAACTGCACATCATCCCCGGCAGGGCGAACAGCCCGCCACGCAGGGTAGATCCCAGCCCGGCACGGCCAAACAGGCGCAGCAGCCAGTCCCGTGGGATCAGCACCTGCAGCAATGAGCCGAGAATGACCGCCAGCACCGCAGCCTTCCAGATCGCCAGGAAATACACCTGGGCATAGGCTAGCGCGGCGGCCAGTGGCGCGCTTTGCTGGTCGTTGAGAATCGAGGCGCCGATGCTGTGGTTGTCTGCCGCGATAAACGCCTTGGCGTAGTAGGGCGACCATTTCACGTAGTAGAGGCCGACGCAGGCCACCAGCAGGAACAGCGCTGGTTTCCACCAGAAGGACCAGCCCCGGGCAGGCTGGGTGGAGGAGAGGTTGGACATGTAGATGATCCGCAGGTGAGTCAATAGCGCAACATCATACGCTGTACAAGGCCGCCTCCGAAGCACTGTGGCGGGGGGGGGGGGGGGGGGGGGGGGGGGGGGGGGGGGGGGGGGGGGGGGGGGGGGGGGGGGGGGGGGGGGGGGGGGGGGGGGGGGGGGGGGGG